>CBFHYI010000054.1:0-10165 GCA_965660025.1 uncultured Ilumatobacteraceae bacterium
GACGGCATCCGCTCTGCAAGGTCGCGGCCACCAACAACATCAAGCACTTCTTGTGCCCGCTCACGAGCACGTCGACGGCGTACCCCACGGGCACGCAAGCCGAAAGCGACATTGTCACCGACCGTCAGGTGCTTGATGAGCGCATAGTCCTGAAAGACGTACGCAAGCGGGCGTTGCTCTGGCGGAGAGAACTCACCTGACGATGCATCGTCCCACACCATCCCATCCCAAGAAATCCTCCCCTCATCGGCCGAGATAAGGCCTGCAACAACTCGTAACAGCGAGGTCTTCCCAGCCCCATTTGGGCCAACAATGGCAACCGTTTCTCCTGCGGCAACGGTGAACTGCACATCGAGTTGCGTCGCACCGATGCGTCGCTTCACGTCGATCGAGAGACTCACCTCACACCCCCAATTGCGCCAACCCACCGCCCGCGCAGGGCCACAAGAATGACAACAGAAATCACGACCATCACCATGCTGATCAACAACGCATCATCGATGTCTGATTCAAGGGCAAGGTACGTGGCGATCGGAAGAGTTCGCGTCGTGCCCGGAAAATTGCCGGCAAAGGTGACCGTCGCCCCAAATTCGCCGAGCGCGCGAGCCCAGGTCAACACGGCTCCAGCAACAATTGCCGGTTGAGTTGCCGGCAAGGTCACCCGAGTGAACACATACCAGGGGGAAGCACCGAGGGTGCGGGCAGCCTCCTCAACCGTTCCGGCGCTTCGAGCGAAACCAGATTCGACGGTGAGGACAAGAAATGGCATCGCAACAAATAGTTGAGCGATCACAACTGCAGGCATCGTGAACGGCAATCGCACGCCGAACCAGTCATCGAGTACCTCGCCGACCACGCCGCGCCGGCCGAGTGACGCAAGTAGAGCGACACCCGCAACCACTGGAGGAAGCACCATCGACAACGTGCATAGCGCTCTGATGAACTGACGTCCCGGAATGTTGGACCGGGCAAGCATCCATGCGAGCGGCACGCCCAGCACAATCGCAAGAACCGTGGTGATCACACTTGTGAACACCGACAGGGTCAACGCTTCCGTTGTTGCGTCATCAGTGATCACGTCAGACAACGACGACCACGGCACCCTCATGATGAGGGCCAAGATCGGCACGACAAAAAACGCGACTGCGAGCCAGCCGAGAACAGCAAGGGCAAATGGCACCCGGGCGTCGTGACGCTGCTGGCGACTCATGGAAGCAGGAACCCTCGGTTGGTCAGAGCAAAGCGGCCAGTATCGCTCGTTAAGAACTCGATGAGATCTTGTCCGGCCCCCGATCTTCCAGTGAGATCAAGCGCGACATATTCCACGTTGACTGCCTCGGCTTCATGAATCACGACACTGTCAACCTTGGCGGCGCTCGCAGCATCGGTCGCATACACGATGCCTGCATCAACTTCACCAAGAGCAACTTTTGCCAGCACTCCTCTGGCGTCTGCTTCGAACGTCACCGGCGTGACCTCGATGTTGGCTGCGCTGAGCATCCCCCGAGAATATTCGCCAAGCGGAACACCCGGTGCTGCAAGTGCAACGAGCACATCGCCGCGAGAGAGGTCGCGAAGTTCGGCAAGGAAAAGTGGATTACCGGCTTCAACCGCAATCACCAACGAGTTACGAGCCACCACCTGAGGCTGCGTGTCGGAAAATCCGGCTCGACGAAGTCTCTCGATCTGTGCCCGATCAGCCGAGATGAAGATGTCGACAGGAGCATCATCGACGATCTGCGCAGCGAGGCTCGCCGAACTCGCAAACGAGAGCGTGACATCTGAAAATGGCGTCGCTTCTTCAGCGGCTAATTCGCTCAACACATCGACGAGCGACGACGCTGCGAAGACGACCGGTTGGCCATCTGACTGGCTGCCCGCACCGCAACCCGCTAAGACGACTCCGGCAAGGAGAAACCACGCAAAAGGTCGCACGAGAGCAACCTACCTTGTCGCCATCTGTTGGCTCTGAGTGGCACGACTACGATGAAGCGAGTTAGTTCAACAAGTTGCAAGGGGGAACCCATGAGTGCAGATTCGTATACCGCAGGCCCAACCGACGCTCCACTTATCGAGGAGACCATCGATGCCAACTTCCGCGCAACAGTGGCGGCACACCCAGACCGTGAAGCGCTCGTGGTGCGGCACCAAGGGGTCAGGTGGTCGTACACCGAATTAGACGCCGAAATCGACCATCTCGCCCGTGCACTCTTGGCAAGTGGGCTCACAGTTGGTGACCGCGTCGCCCTGTGGGCGCCTAATCGTTACGAGTGGGTGCTCGCTCAATATGCAACGGCCCGCATCGGGGCCATCATGGTGTGCATCAATCCGGCATACCGAACCCACGAACTTGAGTTTGCTCTCAACCAATCGGGCTCGGTCATGTTGCTCGCAGCGCCAGAATTTAAAACGAGCAACTACCGGCAGATGTGGGCTGACGTCGCTGAGCAGTGCCCCGAGATTCGCGAAGCCATCTTCTTTGATGACCCAACATGGGATGCACTTCTCGAGCGCGCTGAGAAGGCCACGAGTGACGAAGTGAAAGAGCGTTCCGAGAGTTTGGTGAACACCGACCCCATCAACATTCAATACACCTCTGGCACGACGGGTTTGCCGAAGGGTGCAACTCTCACCCACCGCAACATTCTCAATAACGGCTACTTCGTTGGTGAGGGGTGCGGCTACACCGAACACGACCGGGTCTGTATTCCAGTGCCGTTCTACCACTGCTTCGGAATGGTGATGGGCAACCTTGGCTGCACAAGCCACGGCTCGACAATGGTCATTCCGAATGACGCCTTTGAGCCGGTGTCGGTTCTTGAAGCGGTGCAAGACGAAAAGTGCACCTCGCTCTACGGAGTGCCGACAATGTTCATCGCCGAACTTGGTGTTCCAGAATTCGAGTCGTACGACCTTTCGAACTTGCGAACAGGAATTATGGCGGGCTCTCCATGCCCTGTTGAAGTCATGAAGCAGGTCATCGAACGAATGAACATGGATGAAGTCACCATCGCCTACGGAATGACCGAAACATCACCCGTATCAACCCAGACCGGCCCCGATGACTCGATCGACCAACGGGTTGGATCTGTTGGGCGCGTGCACCCTCATGTCGAAATCAGAGTTGCCGACCCAGAAACCGGCGAAACGGTTCCTCGCGGAGAATCGGGAGAATTCCAGACCCGCGGATATTCGGTGATGGAGGGCTACTGGAACGAAGAAGAAAAAACCGCCCAAGCCATCGATGCCGAAGGTTGGATGCATACTGGCGACCTTGCGGTGATGGATGTAGACGGATACGTCAACATCACCGGCCGCATTAAAGACCTCATTATTCGCGGCGGAGAAAACGTCTCGCCGCGAGAGATCGAGGAATTCTTGTACGGCCACCCTGACATCATTGATGTCCAGGTGGTTGGTGTACCCGATGAGAGGTTTGGTGAGGAAGTGTGTGCGTTTATCCAAGCCCGAGATGGAGCCACTGTCGATACCGATGCCGTTCGTGAGTTTTGTCAGGGCAAGATCGCTCACTACAAGGTTCCTCGTTACGTGCTCAGTATCGACGACTTCCCGATGACGGTGACCGGCAAAATCCAGAAATATCTTCTGCGTGATGCCGCAGTTGAACAACTTGACCTGAGCGGGTTCGGCACCACCGCGTAAGCAGATGGAAGGTTGGCTCCAGCCAATGCAGGGTCCGGTATCTTTCGCGTGTAGGCACTACCGGCATGGCCTCGCAAGAACGAGCCCTGACATGATTGCAGCGACGAGACCAAAGGGGAGGTAAGCGCAATGTCTGAATGGGGATCTGCACAATTTGTTGGCGATATCGCGATTGCGCCGGTTTTCGATGGACGAGCCTTTGAGAACCCACGCGAAGTTTTGCTGCGACCGACATTTAACGGTGACCCATGGGCCCACCATGGCGACCTTCTCAACGCCGAGGGGCAACTCGAGCTGACGATGGGTGCATACCTCATTCGCACTGGCGATCGCCTCGTGCTCGTCGACGCCGGAGTTGGAATGATCAATAACGGCCAATACCAAGGTGGTGGGCTGCTCACCAGTCTTTTTGATCTCGGCGTCGAGCCATCTGACATCACCGATGTGATTCTCACTCACCTCCACTTTGATCACGTCGGCTGGGCGACACAAAAAGGTGACATCGTGTTTCCGAATGCGACGTACCGTTGCCACTCTGCAGACTGGCAACACTTCATCGAGAGCGACACTGCCGACGATAGAGCGATTCGAAAATTGTCACCGATCGCACCACGCCTCGAACTATTCGACACTGACCACACCGTCGCCACCGGAATCGATGTGCGCCATGCCCCGGGGCACACCCCAGGGTCAGTCATCGTCATCATCTCGAGCGGTGACGATCGAGCAATGCTGATCGGCGACATTGCACACTGCCCGGCAGAACTCACCGAAAACGACTGGGAAGCAGTGTTTGATGTCGATCGAGACCTTGCTCGACGCACGCGGGAAGCACTTGCAGCCGAACTCGAAGGTTCAACCACGTTGGTCGGAGCGGCGCACTTCCCGGGACTGCAATTTGGCCGACTGCTCACCGGCGAGGGCCAACGTTCTTGGCTGCTCTGATATCCCCAAGGCTGACCTCGACCGCTACCGACGAACTGCACACCTCACAGAGTGCTCCGTGTGAGATTCCTCACACCAGGTGACGTCCGATTCCATAGAGCACTACCATCTGAAGCGTGGCCTCAGGTATCCGCTGCCCAACATGCGGCGATAATCATCTCCTTGCGCCACCGATCCTGTTGACGATCTGCTCGTGTGGAGAAAAGCTTCGCCACCCCGGCCATGACGGCTCGGCTTCTCATTCACCACAAGGGGCTGATCTCTACGAGGTGCTTGGCGTCGACCGGTCAGCATCGGCAGACGAACTCCGAGCGGCGTATCGACAACGCGCCCGTGAGACTCACCCTGATGCAGGTGGTGCACCTGGTGAGTTTCAGGCGGTCCAAGCGGCATGGGAGGTGCTTGGTGACGAAGAGCGTCGGCGGCGCTACGACCGCTCTGGCACCTCCCATCGGATGGGGACCCAGTCACGAAGCGTGCCTGACATTCTTGATGTCTCTGTCATTGTTGCTGTGCGACGCCTCGCGTCAGCGGGCTTCGCGCCTCGGCTGATGCTCGTACCTTCTCCACACGACCAGCTTGCGGGCATCGTCGTTGGGCAAAGCCCTGCACCTGGTGGCCAACATGTCGTTGGGGCGATGGTCGATGTCGTGATCGCCGGCTCCGATGCTGGAGTCATCTTGACGGGGGTCAAACGTGACGCTCAGCGAGTAGGCGAGGATTTGAAAGATTCTGCAGTTGCGTCCGCAGCGTCAGCTGTTCGCGGCGTACAGACATTCACAAAATGGTTGCTTCGACTCGTAGCGATTGTCGTTGCAATGGCGGTCGTCATTGCGACATCGATCATCGTTGGCGTCTACCGCCCTCTCGTCGGGCTCACCATCTTGCTATTGGGGTCAGCCATTGTCGTGCTGTGGGTGCAGCGATCATCAAAACGACATCGCACACAGCAACCAGACGCAGGTACGTCGTTACGCGTTCGATGACGGATCGGTCATCGGAAGTGAGTCATCGCGACTCCACTCCATCAAACTGCCGTCATACACCCGAACCCCGTCCTGCCCGGTGAGGGCAAGAGCAAATGCGACCACCGTCGCCGCTATCGCCCCACCGCAATACGAAATAATTGGATGCTCACGATCAATTGCGGCAAGACGCTCCTCAAGAATGTCTGCCGGCCAGAACGCAGATGTTTCCCCGTCGACGAGCGACCGGAACGGAACATTGGTTGCGCCCGTTATGTGTCCTCGCCGAGGACCATAACCATCGTCAACTCCGTTGAAGTTGTCTGCGGGGAGAGCGTCGATCACACATGCCCCTCCTCCGTTGATTGCAGCCAACACATCTTCTTTCGTTGCTCGAGCTTCGAGCCCTCTCACACTGACGGAGATGTTTCCGCGTTCTGCGGTTACTGGACCTGTTTCGAGAGGTCGGCCCGAGGCCGCCCAACCCTCTACGCCGCCATGCAAAATGGCAACGTCAACCCCCATATGATGCAGCGTCCACCACGCCCTCGTACACCACATCGTTCCTGAGTCAATTTCAGGTCGGGGTGTTGAGGCAACCAAGACCACCTTGTCGCCTTCGTTCACCCCCACCTGACGAAGTTGCTCGGTGACGTGCTCAGGCGACGGCCACATCCACGGCAGATCTTCCCCTTGGTCAGATAACGCCCCTTTTCCTGAAGGGACGTCGAAAAATACTGAGCCAGGAATATGGCCCTCGTTGAAGCAGCGCTCCTCAGCGACGTTGTCGAGTGAGCCGGTGAGCCGAGCGGTGACGTCGAGCACGCTGACACCACCTGACGCAAGCAGGCCATCGAGTTCATCGACAGTGACAAGAAATTCGGGGTGTGCGTAACTTGGGTTCGACATGGCGCATGCTCCTTACTGCAGGCCGTGGGCAGCACCACCGTCGAGTGGGATTGCTGCTCCTGTAATGAATTTGGCGGAATCTGAACAGATGAATGCGGCAACTCGACCAAAGTCGTCTGCGTCACCGATGATGCCAGCAGGAATTGCTGCGGCTGTGTCTGCGAGGTTGTCGTGCAGTGCCTCCAAGCGGGGTGTGCGATGCAGTCCGGGCTGCAACGAGTTGACCGTGACACCGTCTGGCGCGACTTCACGGGCGAGTGTCTTCAAGAATCCTGTCACTCCAGCTCTCGCAGTATTCGACAAAATGAGCGTGCCGATCGGTTCTCTCACTGACAGCGACGTGATCGCTACAACACGACCCCACTTGCGTTGCTGCATTGCCGGAACGAGCGCTGAGCACATCGCAACAGTCGACACAAGGTTTAACTGCAATGCCTCGCCGTACGCGTCGAGGCTGGTCGATGCAAAGTTGCCAGGGGGAGGGCCACCGGCATTTGCGATAAGGATGTCGACACCTCCCATGACATCTTCTGCGGTTGCGGCCATCGACGCAACCGCCTCGTTGCTGGTGACATCGGCCGGAATGACGTGAACGACAGCAGATGGCACGAGTGAAATGATTTCTGATTTCGCAGCGGCAAGCTTCTCTTGTGACCGAGAAGCAATAGCAACCTCAGCACCCTCTTGCGCAAGAGCGAGAGCGGTGCTCTTTCCGAGACCGGTTGATGCACCGGTGACGAGGGCGCGTCGTCCAGAAAGGTTGAGGTCCATCAGGCCTCCCACTCGAATTGGACGGCCGCACGGTCTTCAATGATGTGGGATGTTCGGGAAATCACATCTTTGTGTTCGGGATGATCGCGGTATGCGACATATGAGTCGGCGTCGGCGAAATCAGCAGTGACGACGTAGTCAAAGTTGCCTGCGTTGACCCCCAAATCGGAACCGTGCTCGTAGTTCACGATCACGTCAATCTTTGGCACCATCTGCGTGAGGCCATTCGAAAATGCGCTGATGTCCTCGGGTGATGCCGACTCCTTGAACCTGAACATCACTGTGTGGCGAATCATCACAAGCCCCCTTTTTAGGTAGAGCCACGGAGTGTGGCTACGACCCCCAGCGTAGAATGCGGAGTCTCCCCCGGATAATTCGGGGGTTCCCGCGTCAATGGAGAGAACATGTTGTATACGAGCCCCCTTCCCGAAGTCGACATCCCCGTCGCGCCAGTCACTGAGTTTGTGCTTCGTCGAGTGGGCGATCATCCCGATCGACCGGCGCTCATCGATGGGACTACCGGGCGCACGTATTCGTTCGCCGAGCTCAGTGATGTCATCCACCGCCTCGCCGGTGGGCTCGTCGCTCGCGGCTTCGCTCCTGGCGACACTCTTGCTCTGATGGCGCCCAACCTGCCCGAGTACGCAATCATCTTTCACGCGGCGGCGGTTGCCGGTGGAGTTGTCACCACGGTGAACCCCACGTACGGCGCAGACGAAGTCGCATTCCAGTTACGCGATGCCGGTGCAACCGAACTCGTGACCGTTGGAATGTTCGCTGAGGTTGCGAAAGAGGCAATCACAGGAACCGAAATCTCTGAAGTCATCACGATCGACGGCGCCGCCGGAACAACCGCTCTCGACAGCATCTTTGGTGACCCCATCCAACAGTCGCCAGTGAACCCTGTCGACGATGTCGTCGTATTGCCGTACTCCTCAGGAACGACGGGTCTTCCCAAGGGCGTGATGCTCACGCACCACAATCTTGTCGCAAACATCTGCCAGTGCGACCATGCAATCGTCTACCAGCCTGATGGCGAGGTGGCGCTTGCCTTCCTTCCGTTTTTCCACATCTACGGCATGCAGGTGTTGATGAACGGATTGCTCGCAAACGGCGTCACGGTGGTCACGCTTCCACGTTTCGACCTCGATCAGGCGCTCTCGCTCGTTCAAGAACACCGCATCACCCGATTCTTCGCAGTGCCTCCTGTCGTACTTGCGTTGGCGAAACATCCTGCGGTTGATTCATACGATCTCTCATCACTCGTGCAGGTGTTCTCTGGTGCTGCTCCTCTTGGCGCTGAAATCGCGATGGAGGCCGAGAAACGCATTGGGTGTGAGGTCGTGCAGGGTTACGGCATGACGGAGCTGTCCCCCGTCAGTCACACCACGCCTCCGGGAATGTTCAAAGCGGGGTCGTCTGGTGTCACGGTCTCAAATACCGAAAGTCGCATCGTTGATCCTGACACTGGGGAAGATCAGCCGTTCGGTGAACGCGGCGAGTTGTGGGTTCGTGGCCCGCAAGTCATGAAGGGTTACCTCAATAACCCTGAGGCGACGGCGGCCACTCTTGATAGCGACGGTTGGCTGCACACTGGTGACGTTGCGATCATCGATGAAGACCATCACATGACGATCGTCGACCGAGTGAAAGAACTCATTAAGTACAACGGCTTTCAGGTTCCGCCTGCGGAACTTGAGGCTCTCCTCATTACGCACCCCGAAGTGAGCGATGTGGCAGTGATTGGCATTCCTGACGACTCGGCTGGCGAACTTCCTAAGGCATTTATTGTTCGCTCGCCTGGCAGTGAGGTGACGGCGGAAGACCTCCAGGCATTCGTCGCGGAGCACGTTGCTTCCTATAAGCACATTCGGCTCGTCGAATTCATCGAGGAAATTCCAAAGTCGGCTTCGGGCAAAATTCTTCGCCGTTTGCTTCGAGACCAGGGCTGACAATTCCGCAATGTCATCAACATCAGTTCACACCAATATCGCTGATCGAGTGTTGACGATCACCATCGATCGGCCGGAGGTACGAAATGCTGTCGATGGGCCAACCGCCGAGGCACTTCACGAAGCGTTTCAGCAACTCGATGGCAATGACGATGTCGACGTCGGAATCTTGACTGGTGCCAGCGGAACATTCTGCGCAGGAGCCGACCTCAAATCGGTTGCTGGTGGAGCAGGCCCGAGGGTGCACGACGACATGTCGCTCCCAGGCCCACTCGGACCGACTCGCATGATGACCTCGAAACCGCTCATCGCTGCGGTCGAGGGCTATGCCGTTGCAGGAGGCCTCGAGTTGGCGCTGCTCTGCGACCTCCGCGTTGCTGCATCTGACGCCGTGTTCGGCGTCTTTTGCCGACGATGGGGCGTTCCGCTCGTCGACGGTGGAACGATTCGACTTCCCCGCTTGATTGGGCACTCCCATGCAATGGACATGATTCTCACCGGCCGCGGTGTGTCGGGCGAAGAGGCCAAAATGATGGGTCTCGCAAATCGGATCTGTGAACCAGGTGCAGCTCTCAGCGAGGCCCAAAATCTCGCTCGTCAACTCGCTGGCTTTCCTCAAGGATGCATGAGGTCTGATCGCGAGTCGGCGTATTCACAATGGAATCTTGGGCTCGATGCGGCTCTCGAAAACGAGACCCGGCTTGGGCTTAACGTCATTCGCTCAGGTGAAACTCGCGATGGTGCAACCCGGTTCGCCAAGGGCGAAGGGCGCCACGGCGCGTTCTGACGATCGGCGACAGGTAATCGGGCGTGCGACTCAACACCATCGCTAATGTCTTGAACGATGCATGCTTGGCTGAACGCCCCGACAATCAGGCAATCATGATCATCGCGGAGCACCATGGCACGAACCATGACTGAGCAGTCCCGAGCTCAACAAATACTCGCGCTTGCCCAGCG
>CBFHYI010000055.1:0-10145 GCA_965660025.1 uncultured Ilumatobacteraceae bacterium
AACAACTCCCGACACTGAAGTTGCTCGTTCGCTCAACGTCACTGCTGATGACAACGATCACAACGCATTGCCAGCCACTGGAATGGAACTCTCCCTTGCATTCCTTGGCTTGGGACTCGCCGGCATTGGGGGCACGCTCCTCGCCGTGCGCCGTCGCCTAATGATCAAATGATCACACCCAATGCGTTCGTAGCGCCCCCTTTCGACGAGACTTGCATCGAGAGGGGGCGCTCTTTCGTTCCCACGTTGAGGAGCACGATATGTACGACACCATCATCTATGAAGTGGACGATCCGGTTGCAACAATCACGTTGAACCGACCCGAGGCAATGAATGCATGGACCAACCGCATGGATCGCGAAATCAGTGATGCGGTGGCACGAGCAAGCGCCGACCCCGCCGTCGTCGGCATCATCATCACCGGCGCTGGACGAGCGTTCTGCGCCGGTGCCGATATGAAGCTTCTCTCCAATATTTCATCAGGCGATGAATCAAGTAACGATGCTGGGTCGGCAGTTGCTGAAGGTGAAGCGGCAGCGGACTCCAACGGAGATTTCGATGGCCGTTTCCCATTTCTTATGACAACCCCAAAGCCGATCATCGCTGCCATCAACGGCGCCGTTGCAGGAATGGCGTTTCCGTTCAGCCTGTGCTGCGACCTTCGTGTTGGTACAGAGAAATCACTGTTCCTCACCGCATTTGCGCAGCGTGGCCTCATCGCTGAGTGGGGCCTCGGTTGGCTCCTCCCGAAACTCGTTGGGCCATCAGTCGCTCTTGACCTTCTCATGTCTTCTCGGCGGGTGACCGGAGTTGAAGCCAAAGAGCTTGGTCTCTTGAACCACATCGTCGACAACCCCGACGACCTCCTGCCATGGTGCCGGAACTACATCACCGAACTCGCAGAAAAGTGTTCACCAACGTCAATGGCAATCATGAAACAGCAGGTGTACGAGCACCTTCATCAAGGAATGGGAGCAGCCGAGTCTGAAGCTGCCAGATTAATGGTCGAAAGCTTCGGGCGCCCCGACTTCGCAGAGGGTATTCAATCTTTTGTCGAAAAGCGGCCACCCTCGTTCTCACGCATCGGTGACAACTAAGCGTTAGGCCATCCCGACTGAAAAGTCGTCGATCAATCGCTCGTAACCCGACGCGCACCTCAACACGTCAACGTCGGCCAAAGGCGCACCGATCAGTTGAATACCCGCAGGCATGCCGGCCGGGGAGAACCCTGCGGGCATCGAGATCGCAGGGAGCCCCGCATACGTTGCATATAGCGTGCACTCCATCCACCGGTGATAGGTATCCATTGCGCGACCGGAGACCTCGGTGGGCCACCGTTGCTCAACGTCAAATGGCCACACCTGAGCGGTGGGCAACGCAAGCAGGTCGAACTCACCACCGGCGGTGACGAACATCGAAACGATCTGTTCGTAGAAGGCGGTTCGTGTGGTCGCAGCACGCTGCAGATCAAGTGCGGTCAACGACAGACCCGACTCAGCTTCCCACCGAACCTCTTCTTTGATTTGGGCGGCAGTCGCTTCACGCTTCAGCAATGCGCCGTACGTCGCCGCGTTGTACGCGTGGCGGTTGTGTAACCACGACGTCCACAGCGCATCGAGGTCGACACGTAACGACGTGGGCACCACGACCGCACCATCGCCCTCCATCCGCTCTAATGCACGCTCGCAGGTCTCAAGAATTCCGGGTTCGGTCGCAAGGTGACCACCAAGATCTCCCAACCAACCGATGCGAACACCTGAAAGACACCCTTGAAGCTGCATCCGGCATGACTCAGGTGATGTCAACTCATCAAGGGTTCCTGGCAGCGCCGTCGGAACCCGAACATCCCAACCAGCTTGAGTGCCGAGCAACATCGCAACGTCGATCACTCGACGCCCGATCGGGCCATCGGTTACGCAAAGTGTTGAATACGAGTCACCGCCGTAATGCAATGGCACCCGACCAAAGCTTGGCCGAAAACCGACAACGTTGCACCAGCCTGCCGGGTTGCGAAGTGACCCCATGAAGTCGCTGCCATCGGCAACTGGCAGCATTCGGGTTGCGAGCGCAACTGCGGCTCCACCACTGCTGCCACCCGCCACTTTTGTTGAGTCATAGGGGTTGACCGTTGCACCGAACACCGGGTTAAACGTGTGTGAACCGAGGCCAAACTCAGGAACGTTCGTCTTACCGATAATGATGGCGCCGGCTGACCGGATGCGCTCAACATGAAGGGCGTCGACATCGGGAACGAACTCCTTCAGCAGCGGAGAGCCCTTCGTAGTGAGGAGCCCTTTGGTTTCCGCAAGGTCTTTCACCGCATGCGGAAAGCCGTGCATCCAGCCACGTGAGATTCCTCGATCGAGTTCGTCATCGCAGACCGCAGATTCGGCCAGCAATTCGTCACGATCTCTCATCGACACGATGGCGTTGAGTACATCATTTCGAGCATCGATCCGGTCTAGATAAGCCGACATCACCTCACGGCACGACACCGACCGTTCATGAATGGCACCAGATAGCTCCGTTGCATCGAGTCCTGTGATATTCACGGCGACAGCATGCCACGAATGACAGTGCGCGAGACTGTCGCATGAGCTCAATGACATACGCTCCATGGTCGATTGAAGCCACCAATCTTCCAGTCCACGCGCGAAACCCCATTCACACCGACGAAGGCGGTCGCGCCGCGGGATTTCCTGCTGCGTTAGTCGCCGGTGTCACCGTCTACGCCTATCTCTGTCACCTCCCTCTCGTCACTCACGGTCTGGCATGGGTTCAACATGGCGGAGGGGAGGTTCGCTTCAAGCAACCAGTGTTTGATCACGATCATGTTGCGGTAAGTGCGCGCATGTCAGATAACGAAACACTCATTGAGGCGCATACCGACTCACTTCGACCGCGCGCCGTCTTGCGACCGACACTGAACGACGGCGCAGCGCCCGAACTGCGCCCAGGTGACGACCTCGATCAGGTCACCATCGTCGCCGATACGCCATACGGGGCCGACTATGCGGTTCCCGCAGGTGACGACCTCGATGTCTGTCGTTCGGCGGGGGTCGTGCATCCTGCGGTGTGGCCAGACCTCGCAAACGACATCATGCACAAGCAACTCGCTCGCGGAAGTTGGGTGCACACAAGATCGATCATTCGTCATCACCGAGCAGTCGCTGTCGGAAGCGAAATCACCATCGTGCCGCGGGTTGTCGAACGGTTTTTTTCTCACGGCGAACGGGCAATCGTCGATATGCACTTCATGCACAACGACGACATCGTCACGTCAATCGAGCATGAGGCCATCATCGACCTCTCGGTAACCGACTAACTCAAGCATTCCCCGAGCCGGTCGTGTACGCCCCGCTCGGGTACGTTCAGCACAAGGAGGCGATTGCAGTGAACTCACCAATTCCACATGAGATTCCCGAAGAGTTACAACAGCTCCTCGGCCAGCTCGATGACTTCATCGAGTCAGAAGTCCGACCGCTGGAAGAATCGAATGACAACATCCGGTTCTTCGATCATCGAAGAGAAGATGCCCGTACCGATTGGGAACGTGGTGGCCTTCCAAACGACGAGTGGGAAGACCTTCTCCACCAGACAAAGCGCATGGCTGACGCGGCCGGCTTCTACCGCTACCCCTTCCCTGCTGAATATGGCGGAAGTGACGGAACCATTTACGGTATGGCAGTCATTCGCGAGCATCTTGCTCGCCGTGGACTCGGCCTTCACAACGACCTTCAAAACGAACACTCAATCGTCGGCAACAACGTCGGGCTGTTGCTCATGATCAACTACGGCACTGAAGAGCAAAAAGCTGACTGGGTTGATGACCTCGCCGAGGGCCGCCGAGGTTTCGCATTTGGCATCACCGAACCCGAACACGGCTCAGATGCCACCCATATGGATACCCATGCGGTGAAAGACGGCGATGAATGGATCATCAACGGTGAGAAGACGTGGAACACCGGCATTCACAAGGCTGACTGCGATCTCATTTTCGCGAGAACGAGTGGAGCCGCCGGCGACGGCGACGGCATCACCGCATTTCTGGTGCCAACCAACTCGCCTGGCTTTGAGATTCTCGAATATCTCTGGACATTCAATATGCCCACCGACCACGCCCACATCAGGCTCACCGATGTTCGGATACCTCACTCCGCAATATTCGGGGGCGAGGGCAAAGGCCTGCAGGTCGTGCAGCACTTCTTCAACGAAAACCGGATTCGCCAAGCAGCGTCAAGTCTTGGTGCCGCCCAATTCTGCATCGATGAATCTGTGAAATATGCCCGTGAACGCAAACCGTTTGGGAAAGCCTTGTCGACCAATCAGGCGATTCAGTTTCCCCTTGTCGAACTCCAAACCCAATGTGAAATGTTGCGAGCACTCATCCACAAAACCGCGTGGCTCATGGATGAACACGGCGCATTTAGCCAGTCAGACAAGGTTTCGATGTGTAACTACTGGGCCAACCGTTTGTGTTGCGAATCTGCCGATCGTGCCATGCAGGTACATGGCGGCATTGGCTATAGCCGCCACAAACCGTTCGAGCACATCTATCGCCACCATCGTCGCTACCGCATCACCGAAGGCGCAGAGGAAATCCAAATGCGGCGGGTTGCCGGATACATGTTTGGCTACATGAATCAGCAAGCCCCGAAGGGCGTCGCCAGCGTGAAGGGCTGACATGCATCAGCCACCCTCTGCTGCTGATCTGCTTCGAACTGTTGCGGAAACATTGGCCGACGATGTCGTGCCGGCAACGAGCGGACCCGCTCAGCATCAGGCTCGGGTTGCAGCAAATATTGCATCAATCGT
Organism: uncultured Ilumatobacteraceae bacterium; assembly: GCA_965660025.1. Lineage (GTDB taxonomy): Bacteria > Actinomycetota > Acidimicrobiia > Acidimicrobiales > Ilumatobacteraceae > Casp-actino5. The sequence goes on from CBFHYI010000055.1 coordinate 4,816, forward strand.
TGCCCGAGAACTCGAGTTAGGCCCAGAGGTTCGGTCTCGTGAACACGACCTCCTGCGCGAGATCGGCGGCAAAGAGATCAGCGATGAAGTAGACCTTGCCAAGGCTGTTGCTGCCGTACTTCGTAACGGAGCTGCTGATAGCGATGAAGAACACGAACGGGTGAGGATGCTGCTCACCGAGATTGTTCGCGGTGACCTTTCGATATCGAAACCGGGTTACGACGACTGGGACGGCGAATGACGGGAAGTGACCGCGATCAGGCTTCGAGGCGTTTATCGCGTTGGATGACGACCGAGACCGGATCCGACGTCACCGTTGCCGATCTTGACGCGGTTTCCGCAGGCGCTCGTCGATTCAACGCGCTGTTTACGGCGAACACTGCACAATCATCAACTCGCTTCGCTCTCACGATGATTCCGACAGCGTCAATCCAGTTACTCGATATCGCTGACGAGGCCGCCGTTCGACAACTCGCCGAGTCTGCCGGTGTGCCGGTGCCCCACATCCATCACGTCTGCACCGATGAGTCAGTTCTTGGAGGACCCTTCTTCATTTCGATCGCGGTCGATGGCGAAACCGTCCCTCGTCGCGTCTTGCGGCTCATCGCAGAACATGACCGACTTGGTTCTCAGATCACACAACAAATCGGCACTGCCCTCGCGCAACTTCATTCTGTGCCCGAGTCTCACGCGCCGCGTTCACTCCTTCCTGACACCGGTCTCGCTCCGATCGCCCACGCCATCAGCCAGGTTGACGAAGGCCTTCAACAACTACTCACACCATCGCCAGCGTTTTCGTTCTGCGCCCGGTGGCTTGAGCGCAATGCACCGACAGAGCCCATCGAGCAGACCATCGTCCACAGCGACGTGCGCAACGGCAACATCATCGTTGGCGCTGATGGCCTACGAGCGATCCTCGACTGGGAGGGCAGCCGAATCGGTGATCGAATCGAAGATCTCTCATGGACAACGCAACGCATGTGGCGGTTTCGTGAAGATCATTTGCCCATCGGCGGATTCGGCACCATTGCCGATCTTCGTTCGGCATATGTCGAACATGGCGGTGAATGGGATGACGACCGATTTCGCTGGTGGCGGGTGCTACTCACCGTCCGCTGGGGGCTCGGGATGGCCGGCCAGTCGCGCGCACACCTCGACGGCTCATTCCGGTCGATCATCATGTCGGCGAGTGCACGCCGGATGGCAGAGCTCGAATTCGATGCCCTACAACTTCTTCGATGATGCGGCAGCGTTAACCGAGACCGAGTTCGGTAACTGTGTCGTCACGCAGTTGGCGCTTCAACAATTTGCCTGAGCCCGTTCGCGGTAGTGGCTCTGTCATCGTGGTCATGTAACGCGGAATCTCATACTTCGCCAGGTGGTCAACGAGATACTCACGCAATTCTGTTTCATCAAAATCTTCAGTGACATACATCGTCGTTCCAACCTCTTCACCGAGACGATCATCAGGAACTGAATACACGGCTGCTTCGATCACCTTCGGATGCGACGAGAGAGCTGCCTCGACACCTCCGCAACCAATGTTCTCTCCACCACGAATGATGAGGTCTTTTATTCGATCGACAATGAACAGGTGTCCCTCGGTATCGATATACGCAACGTCGCCGGTCTTAAACCAGCCATCTTCAGCGAACGAATTTGCGGTGGCCTCCGGTTTATTCCAGTACTCACGGAACATCGATGGTCCGCGAACCTGCAGTTCACCGCGCTCGCCCGACGGCAATTCGTTCCCATCATCGTCGACCACTCTTAAGTCGATCACGCATAACGCAGGGCCTGAACTCAAACGGCGCTCGGAGTATTCGGCCCCGAAAATGATGGTTCCGATCGCGTTCGTCTCCGTCATTCCCCATCCAGTGTTTGGCAGAGCCTTTTCAAATGTGTCGTCGATCTGCCCAACCTGTTCGGGGGGCCGAGCCGCCCCGCCGCCGCCGACGCTCAACAGCGATGAAAGGTCACGGCCCTCTGACTGTGCAACTCGAACAAGGTCACCGCTGACCGCAGGTGGGCCGGTAAATGTGACGATGCGTTCTCGTTCAATCAGCTCTGCTGCGACCGACGCATCCCACTTATACATCGCAACCAGCTTGCGTTGACCTCGGAAACTCGCCAAGAACACAGCGTGGAGCCCCAGCACGTGAAACAACGGAATTCCAAGCAATGAGGCGGGCACCAAACCCGAACCTTCTTCGGGTGCGACGACATGTCCTGGCCGCTCGGTTAAAGCCCCGTACTCAACTTCCCATGCCATGAGCGCAACGATGACGTTGTGGTGGTTCGACAACACCCCTTTGGGATGTCCGGTTGAACCTGAGGTATACAAAATGAGTGCCGAGTCAGTGGGCGCAATATCAACCTCAGGCATTGGCACGGAACCAATTTCTGCCATGCGGCCAGCAAGCTCAACATCTGCGGCCGGTGAACCTGTATGACGCACCGCAACGACCTGGAGACCTTCAATTGGATCCGCCATTGATTCGAGCAGCGCCAAACGCTCGGCATCGGCAAAAAGAACCTTCGCTCCGGAATCGGTGAGCCCGTATGCCATCTCGTCGACGTTCCACAGCGAGTTCATCGCAACTGCGATGGCGCCTACCGAAGTGGCCGCGGTAAACGCAAGCATCCACTCGGGATAGTTGCGCATCGAGATCGCTACCCGATCGCCCTTGCGCACTCCAAGATCATGCACGAGTAGGTGGCCGATAGTTGCGGCATCATTCCAGAACTCAGCAAATGTCCATCGCTGATCTTCAGCGACAACAAACTCGACATCACTTACTGCGTCTTCGTACAGCTGGCGGAGCGATGTCGGGGCGTTCACGAAGGTTTGCACCGGCCCGCGAATGTCGTCCCGATCGACTAATTCATACGGCTCTCCCACCGCAGTTATTCGCGCAAACGCATCAAGACGTTGTTGTACCAACGAGTTAGACATATTGAGCCCCTCCCTCGCCCACAACGTAGTGCAGGAGACTGATTTCTGAAGCAATCGGATGCGCTGACCCCGATAAATGTTGCGGGTGGTGCGATCACTACCGTGATGGACGTAATTCTTGTCAACTACCTCATCTTTGGGAGATCACAATGGGTGCAGAACCAACACTGGCATGGACACTGCAGCGGCCTGCCGCACAGTACGCGAACAAAGTCGCAACCATTGACCGGGGCACCGGTGAGCGTCGCATCTGGTCAGAGGTGGCTGACCGCGTGAACGGTCTGTCATCGGGTTTGCTCGGTCTTGATCTTGAGATCGGTGACCGTGTTGGAGCGCTCATGCTCAACAGTGGCCGGCATTTCGAATTGTGGTTTGCCATTCCAGGGGCTGGCATGGTGATGAATGACCTCAACTATCGCCTCGCCGAAGAAGAACTCGCCTTTATTTGTGGTGATTCAGACGTCAAAGTGTTGTTCGTCGATGACAGCTACCTCGACGTCGGCCGAGCACTCCTCCAACGTGTCGACTCACTCCACACGCTGGTGTGGACCGGCGCCGGAGATTCCGCCCCCGAAGGTTGCATCGCATACGAGACGCTTGTTGCATCGCCTCTCGTCGATCTTCCTCCACAACAACACGACGGGCTCGCCGCAATCTTTTACACCGGCGGAACAACAGGGCTTCCGAAGGGGGCGATGCTCACCCATCGCAACCTCACCGCAAATGCAATGCACGGAGTCGGGGCTATGGGGCTCACCCATCGCGATACGTACCTCCACGCAGGTCCCCAATTTCACCTCGCCGATGGTTCAATGACCTATGCAGTGTCATGGGTTGGTGGCGCACATGTCTTCATTCCTGCATTCGAACCGGCTGCCACCGTCTCAGCGCTCGCCGATGAGCACTGCACGATCACATTGCTTGTGCCGACCATGCTTGGCATGGTGCTCGCGAGTGGAGCCCTCGACGGCGCTGACCTTACGGCACTGCGGACGCTGATGTACGGCGCATCACCCATGCCTGGAGAAGTTCAACGACGTGTCGCTGAAGGCTTCGGCTGCGAGTTGTACCAGCTGTACGGAATGACTGAAGCATCCCCAATCGCAACCTCAATGGATGGGGAAGATCACCGTCGAGGAATGGCAGGGGAAGAGCCATACGCCAGCCGCCTCCGGTCAGCCGGCGCTCCTGTGCCCGGGGTTCGCTGTGAGGTCCGCCGCGAAGATGGATCACTCGCCGACATTGGCGAACCGGGCGAAATCTATATTCAAGGCCCGAACATCATGGCCGGGTACTGGAACAGGCCTGAAGAAACCGCTCACGCACTCGTCGATGGTTGGTATCGCTCGGGTGACGTCGCCTGGCAAGACGCCGATGGCTACCTCTATGTCGTCGATCGTGCGAAAGACATGATCATCTCAGGGGGAGAGAACATCTACACCTCCGAAGTCGAGAACGCCGTCTACCTTCACCAAGGCGTGGCCGAGGCCGCCGTCTTCGGTGTACCTCATGACAAGTTCGGTGAAACCGTGCACGCCGAGGTCGTGCCCAAACCTGGCGCAACCATCACTGAAGAAGAACTCATCGAGCACTGTCGCGCTCATATCGCTGGTTACAAGTTGCCTCGATCGGTGACATTCAGAGCCGCAGATGACCCACTGCCGAAATCTGGTGCAGGAAAAATTTTGAAACGCGATCTCCGCGAACCGCACTGGCTCGGACAAGATCGTCATGTTGGCTAGCGACCTGTCGCTCTGACGGAACATACGGGCGTTAACGCCGACTACGGTTCATCTATGGCAGATGTCGCATCACTTGTGAACGGAGTCTCTGAACTCGTTCAGATACCGAGTGTGAACCCGTTGCAGTCGCATGACCCAGCTCTTGCTGGTGAACGACGCCTTGCTGAACATCTCGCCAACCGCGCAGAAGACCTCGGTGCCGATGTCGAACTCGACAATGTGGTCGATGATCGGCCGAATCTCATTGCAAAATTTGAAGGCGAGCGACCCGACACGATTGTGATTGACGTTCACCTCGACACTGTCGCGGTTGGCCATATGACCGATGACCCGTTCGACGGGCGCGTCGAAAATGGGCGCGTCTACGGGCGAGGTTCGGTCGACACCAAGGCGACGTTCGCCGTCGTGCTCGATGTGTTGTCTCAACTCCGCAACGATGGTCGGCGACCAGGCCCCACCGTTCACCTTGTAGGAACCGTCTCAGAAGAGATGGGCGGATTGCTCGGGGCCCGCCACCTTGCGTCACGCCTCCAACATGACGGCCATCACATCGACCGCATGATCATTGCTGAGCCAACGATGTGCGCTCCAGTGCACGGCCATAAAGGTGGAGTGGGGCTCGAAATCTGCGT
>CBFHYI010000056.1:0-9614 GCA_965660025.1 uncultured Ilumatobacteraceae bacterium
CATCGCGAGTCGGAAAGCGCAACTGAAAGTCGACTCTCGAAATGCCCCGCTTTGTCTCCTCTTCAGCGAGATCTCGCAATCGAATCAGTCGTTCACGACGCTCGATGCGCCACGGACCCACTCGCAATGAGGCGTACATCAGGCCACCGAGGATGATGGGAAAGAAGAACTGAGCGAATCGGTATGACGCCACTCCGAGCGTTGCTGTTTTGAAGGGCACTCCAAAGCCTCGAAGCATGCCGACATAGCCGGTGTCGACATAGCCAAGTCCCCCAGGTGTAATTGGAATTGCGGCAAGCACGTTCGCGATACCAAACGCAATGATGAGCGCATCGAAGTCGAGCGACACTCCAAACGCTCGAATGAACACCCACAAGGCACAGGCGTCGAGCATCCAGTTCAACGTGGCCCATAGTGCGACCCGGCCGAGCAGATACCGGTCAGTGATAAGAGCCTCCAAGCGCTCCGCCAACTGGTGCACCACTTGCGATACGCGATCTTCGTTGACTCGCAATTTGCGAGCAATGAACCGCACGATCTTCTCAGAGCGACCCTTGCCTTCCATCAGTCCGAAGGTCAACGCTCCTGCGAACAACATGACGACAACTCCGACGAGAGCTGCACCGCCATACAGCGGGTTCACACCACGAATCGGAATCGAAATCACAAGACCGGTCCACAGAATGAAGTTGAGAATGACCGCCGAGCCGAGCCCAACGGTCGCAAGGGCAAACCCGGCATCAGGACCCGACATCCCCGACAACGTCATCAAACGAAATCCGAGTGTTGAACCGGCGGCGTTTCCTCCCGGAACAATGCTCGACAGAGCACGTGCACTCATCTGAATGCGAAACAGATGCACCCGTGACATCCCACGACCCGCATCACCGAGCGCCGCTTTCGTCAACGGGGCGTAGCACCACAAGGCCCCAATTTCGAGACCGAGCCCAAGCATGAGTAGCGAAGGGCGGACCTGCTGAATTTCTTCGAGCGCGGCCCTGAATCCGGGAATGAGCGGGATGACAAACAAATAAACAACCGCGCTAAACAAAATGAGTTTGATCGTGAAACGAAAGCGCCGCTTCGATGTGCCGGCGCGCTCACCATCACCAGGGCTCTCAGGCACAGCGGAAACGCTGTCATCACTCGTCATCACAGAATCCGTTCAGAGACCATGATACGCGACGACAAATTGCGGTTGTGGTGACCCCTAGGGCGACCAGTTTGAAAACGCTTCAATCGTCGCCTTCACATCACCCAGCGGGTACAGAATTGGCGACGTGCAACCGTTCTCGATGTACTGCGCAACCGCTGCTTTTGCCTCGTCAGGCGTGCCAGAAGCCGTGAGCATTTGAACGATCTCGTCGGGAACGAGTTTTGCTGCCGCTTCAACCTGCTCATGAGTTGCTGGCCACGTCAACACTTCGCCCACTGCGTCGAGCAATGATTGTGGAACCCCTGAGGCTTTCATGATGTGGGGTTGCTGGCCGAGATATTGCGTCACCATATTGCGCGCCATATCGAGGGCGGTTTGGCGGTCTTCGTGAACAGAGCACACCACTAACTGTGGGCGGTCGAGGTCACTGGCCGACCGTCCGACCCGTGCCGCACCAATTTCAAGTGCTTCCATCGCCCGAGAGTTGTAGTCAGGCGATACGAGATAGTTGAGCACCACCCCATCAGCAATTTCACCGGTGAGTTCCATCATCTTCATTCCGGTCGCACCGATATAAATCGGCACATCTTTCGGTCGTCGCTCTTGATACACGTAATCAAGCTCAACCCCGTCAAGGTGCACGTGCTCACCGTGAAACGTGACATTTTCGTTCGCGAGAAGTGCGCGGATGACAGTGACCGATTCGCGCATCATCGCCAGAGGCTTTGTTCTGTTGATGCCAACTTTGCTTGCCAACGGGTCCCACCATGCTCCAAGGCCACACAGCACACGTCCTGGTGCGAGATCGTCAAGCGTTGAGAACAGCGAGGCAAGCCGAGCAGGGTTACGAGTCCACACATCGATGACACCAGAACCGATCTTGATGTGATTGGTTGTTGCGGCAAAGGCAGCCATTGGCACCGTCGCCTCGCGAACAAGCCTCGAATCTGCCTGCCACACGGCATGAAAGCCTGACTCTTCGGCGAACTGGGCAATTTCCATCGCCTCAGTAATTGGGTGTGCATCTTGCAGATAGATCGCCATTGGGACTGACATCAGATCTCCTCCAGTCGTGCGAAGAGACGGCGCGCCGACTCTTTTGCTCTTGTTCGAACTTCTTGCTCATCGACACGTGTGGATGTTCCGTTCGACCACACCACCTCGCCATCGACTTCAACGCTGATCGGGCTTGTTCCGGTGTTGAATGCCTGAAACCACGGATCAAATTCCGGTGACGCCCACACCACCTTGTCGTTTGCGGCCTCAGGAACAAGCGCCCAGCCATGCTCTAACCAAGCCCACGCCGTTTCAGGAGTGGTCTCTACATCGATTGCGCGCCCGGCCACGTAGGCGAGACGGAACTCTTCCAACATGTCGGCACCGATACCGTCTGTTCCGAGGGCGACCGGGTTGGCGAAACGAGTCGGGTTCGCATACCCAACCGAGTTGTTCATATTCGATCTCGGATTATGAACAAGTGTTCCTTGCACGCCGTGGTCATCGGGCAGCAGGACACCGTGAATCAACAACCAGTCGGGTCGGGCGAGATGACGAATTCGCTCCTCCGCCCCAACATCATCTGGCCCTTCCGCAACATGAATGTGCACGCCCACACCAAGATCTGACGCGATCCCTGCCGCCGCTTCAAGGGTGTCGTCGGTGCACGTGAACGATGCATGAACGCCGACCATTCCTCGACCACCGTCAGAGATGAACCGGCGATTCTCCTCAAGCCCTCGTCGAGCCCCATCGGCACCATGACGGTCGGTCACCCCGTAACTGCACACCGACCGCACACCGACGTCGTCACATGCCTCGGCAATCGCATCGAGCGAACCCTCGATCGCATTCGGCGATTCATGGTGGTCGATGATCGCGGTGCAACCTCTCGCGAGAGCTTCCAGTGCGCCAAGACGGGCCGAGTCACGAATGATGTCGAGGTCGAGCGCCATGTCAAGACGCCACCACACCAGTTCAAGAATCTGTCGAAAGTTGGTCGGGGTTGCCGGAGGTGCAGGCATACCGCGAGCCAACGCCGAATACAGGTGGTGATGAGCACACACCAATCCCCCGCTCACCGAAGTGAAGTTGGTCGACTCCCCCATATCGACCGTCACCCCGATGGGGGCGCCACGCCTTTCTGATCGGTGATGATGCGATACGCCTCAGGACGCCGATACACATCAAAGTTAAAGAGCGTTTCTTTGTAGTGCCGGCAGAGATCAAGGTCGCACCGGGCAGAAATCAACACGTCACCGCTCACTGTCGCTTGAGCAACGACCTGACCAGAGGGTGCGATGATTTGCGAATGCGATAGTGACTCGACACCCTCTTCGATTCCGCCCTTGGCGACGCCGACCACCCAAGTGCCATTCTGATAGGCCCCCGAAGCCATCACCAGGTTGTTGTGAAACGATTGCAACGGGTTTTGATCGGGGTCAGGGGCGTAATGCAGCGGAGTGTTATAGCCAATGAGCACAAGTTCGACACCTTGTAAGCCGAGCACCCGGTAGGTCTCGGGCCACCGGCGATCGTTACAGATGGCCATGCCCACGACGCCACCGAATGCGTTCACTACCCCGAAACCATCAGGCGATTCTTCGAAGTAGCGACGCTCGAGATGCTGGAAAGGGCGGTGCGGCTCGTCATAAGCGTGCCCGGGAATATGAACCTTGCGGTACTTGCCAACGATTGCCGCTGTCCTGTCGACCAGTACGTATGTGTTGTAGCGATGGCCATCTTGGGTGAGTTCGGCATAACCGAGACAGAAACCAACCCCAAGTCGTGCAGCTTCATCAAAGAGCGGCTGAACATCAGCGTTCGGCATCTCACGCTCGTAGTAATGGTCGTGACCGGCGATGTCTTCGGTGAACCACCGGGGGAAGAACGTCGTTAACGCAAGTTCTGGAAACACGACAAGGTCACAGCCCGCTTCCGCCCCATCGCGAAGCAGAGCAATCAGACGCCCAACGACCTCAGCACGCGCCTCATCGGCAGCAATCGGACCCATCTGTGCCGCCCCAACGTTGACAATTCGACTCACTTCGCCTCCTCAAACGTTGTCGCCGCTAACTCCAGCATGACATCACACAGCACCTGACAACCGGCGATGAGGTCTTCATCGCCTGTGATCTCTGCCGGGTTATGGCTAATTCCACGCACGCTTGGCGTAAAGACCATCGCCGACGGACACACACGCGCCAACATCTGGGCATCATGACCAGCCCCCGATGGCATGCGCTTTACGGAGAGTTCTCGTTGCTGGGCTGAGCGCTCAACGATTTCAACGACACGATCGTCGAACACGACCGGCGCAAACCGAGCGAGAGATTCGGTTTCAACGAGCAGTCCGTGCTGGGCGGCAACTTCTTCGATAAGCGCAGCAACTTCATGTTCGACGTTGATGAGGGTTTCGTCATCTGTGTGTCGAACATCAACGGTGAACGTCGCTGATGCCGGAACGACATTCACCAAATTCGGCACCAATTCGACGCGCCCGATAGTGCCGACTTGGGGCTCACCAATTCGCTCAACGATTCGCTGCAGTTCAGCGCCGATCGTAAACAACGCAGCCGCAGGGTCTTTTCTCATCGCCATTGGTGTCGTGCCTGCATGGTTCGACTGGCCGCGCAAGGTGACCTTTGTCCATGAGATTCCTTGCACTCCCGTGACTGCACCAATTTGAATGTCTTCGACTTCAAGAACGGGGCCCTGCTCGATATGGAGTTCGACAAAGGCATGAGGAGCCGGGCCTGGACTCGGCGCACCACCGGCATAGCCAATTGATTCCAACTCGTCACCAAACCGAGCTCCATCAACCGCCCGAATATCAAGGGCCTCTTCAACCGTCATTCCGCCGGCGTAGACGAGACTTCCCAGCATGTCAGGAGGAAACCGAGCACCTTCTTCATCGGTGAAGAACCCAACGGCAAACGGTCGATCTAACTCAACCCCAGCGCTGATCACTGATTCGATCACTTCGAGACCCGCCAACACCCCAAGGTTTCCGTCAAAACGACCCCCCGTTGCAACGGTGTCAATATGCGAGCCGGTCATCACCGGCGACAACCCAGACGGGTGCGGCATCGTTGCAATCACATTGCCGACGCCATCGATTGAAATGTCGAGGCCAAGATCTCGCATCCATTTCACGACAAGGTCGCGTCCCTGACCGTCTTCAGCGGTGAGGGCGAGACGAGCAGACCCGCGATCACCATCGGCACCAACGATTGCTCCGATCTCTGCGAGTTCTTCGAGACGCTGCAATAGGCGCTCTCCATTGACGGCCAGGTTCACCCCGGAGAGCCTACGAACGCTTTTACATTTCGTCAAAGCATTTCAAATGCAAGGCCAATTCGCTTTCACGCCAGCTACCGCAGTTCTTGCACGATGTCGCCAAGGCGTGCCACCAAGGGAACCGCCACCTCCGTGTCGGTGATTCCGAGGTGAACCATCGTGATTCCAGCCTCAGGGAGCACAAATATGTATTGACCTTGAAAGCCCTGAGCAACAAGTGAGCCTTCGAAATCAGGCCACAACCACCAGTGCCGGCCATAGTCAAACCCGTGCGGCCCAGAGCCCTCTGGGTCATGCGCCACCCAATGACGTGCATGGTCGTGCCAGCCCATCGGAAGAATCTGAGTGCCATCGGCAAGCGCGCCACCTCGGCGATACAGCTCACCAAAGGTCGCGAAGTCGCGAGCTGTCGCATAGACGAAGCTCGACCCTACGAAGGTTCCCGTGGCATCGAACTTCATGATCGCGCTCGATGCACCAATCGGGCCAAACAGACGTTCTTTCGCAAACTGTTCGATTGCGTTCTTACGCTCTTCGGCCCCGACCGATGCCACATCACCTCCAGCGAGAATGTCACCCAGCATGCGACACAAAATGTTGGTGGTCCCAGATGCATAACTCCAGTGCTCACCTGGCCGAAATTCACGGCCGAGAGTTGCCGCGTACATCCCCATGTCTGCGACACCCCGATGCTCTTCACCGGAAAACAGCATTTCCAAGCAATGCGACACCGACGCATCTTCGTAGTCCTCAACAAAGGTCAACCCAGAACGCATCTCGAGAAGGTCAATCCACCTCATCGGCGGCTGCCCTTCTACCTGCAACGCGTCAAGAGGTGCCGGGTCGTTCACATCGAGCAACCCATCGACCATTGCAATGCCAAGTAGTGCATGCGTAATCGACTTCGCCATCGACCACGAAATCAACGTTGTTGTCTCAGTCACTCGCTCACCACCACCACCAAAAAGGGTGGTTGGAGATGTGCCGTACCATTCGATTTCAATCGCGCCATCTTTCATCACAAGAAGCGCCAGAGTGCGACCCTCGGTCTCAGGGCGTTCAACGACTGCCTCGACGAGAGTGCTGAGTGCGTTCACGTTTCACTCCCCGAAGACTTCGTCACATCGCTCCACTTCGGCGCCGCCATTGGTGCTGGGCCTGTCGCAATACGAACTGCATCGTCGACCGAACTCGTCAAATGCACAAACGCTCGATAACGCTCTTTTAGCAAGCCGGCAGCGACCGCACCGTCAAGAAACTCCATCATTGGCTGCCAAAACGACTCAGCGCCCTCACCGACATCAAGAAAGACCACCGGTGCCGAGATGATGCCTAATTGGTTCCACGTCAGTACCTCGAACACCTCCTCGTACGTACCGAATCCACCTGGCATCGCAATAAACCCACCGGCAAGTTCGATCATTCGCGCTTTTCGTTCGTGCATGTTCGCAGTCACCTCGAGGCGTGTCACCCCATGATGAGCGACCTCAACATCGACCAGCGGCTGGGGAATCACACCGATCACCTCACCGCCGCCCGACATGACCGCATCGGCCACCGCGCCCATCATTCCGATGTCGCCACCCCCATACACCAACGAGATATTGAGAGACGCAAGGTGTGCACCTAACTCGCTCGCTCGCGCAAGAAACATCGGGTGACTGCCAGAGCCTGATCCGCAATACACCGCGACCGCAGCAGCCGGGTCCTGCTCAACATCATCAAACTCTGGCGAAAAACTCATCATCTGAGATTAGAACGCAGTTGTCGCTCGAGATGAAGGCATCGGGGTTCCCCCGTTACTCTGTAGAGCGTGAGTACCTCCCCCGACATGATTTCCACTGCCGCCGTCATCGACCTTGCCGATGCAATCGTTACTGCCGCCATCGGCTCTCTTGCCGACCTCGGTGGACCAGATGTAGAGCAAGCATTTGCCTACGACCTCGCCCACGCGGCATCGGCCGTTGCCACTGCTAGGTCACTTCTCGATTACGGAGCGAAGGGCGATAGTGAGGCTCGTATTGCCTGCGTGTTCACCGCCGATGTTCTCCACGACCTCGCCGGGAAAATCCTTGGCCGCGAACCGCTGTGGGGAGTCGCTCCAGGAGCACTCGACGGAGCTTCAGAGTTCATTGCTGAATACCGCGACCCCGAAGTCATCGCATCGCTCGCAGAATCATCGGGCCCACTTCACCTCACCGACGACATGGACATGGTGCGCGACACGTTCCGCGCCTTTGCTCAAGACATCATCGCCCCGCACGCCGAGCATGTGCACCGCTCCAATGGCGATGTGCCCGAAGAGATCATCTCCGGGCTTGCAGAACTCGGGGCATTCGGCCTCAGCGTCCCCGCAGAATACGGCGGCTTCAGCGAAGGCGGCCACGACGAGTACGTCGCCATGGTGGTTGCAACCGAAGAACTCAGCCGAGCAAGCCTCGGAATCGGGGGCTCTCTCATCACCCGCCCAGAGATTCTCACCCGTGCCCTCGTGAAGGGCGGAACCGAAGACCAAAAGCACACCTGGCTGCCCAAGCTCGCCGCAGCAGAAGTCATGCCAGCAGTGGCGGTCACCGAGCCCGACTACGGCAGCGACGTTGCCAACATCAAGGTCACCGCAACTCCCGCTGCCGGTCCAAATGGTGAAGACGGCTACGTCATCAACGGCGTGAAGACATGGTGCACCTTCGGCGCCCGTGCCGACGCTCTTGCGCTTCTCGCACGAACCGACCCTGACCGCAGCAAGACCCACAAGGGGCTCAGCCTGTTCATTGTTCCGAAACCTCGTGGCGACGGCCATGGATTTGCCTTCACTCAGGATGCTGTCGACATCGACGGATCGACTCGAGTCGGAAAAATGGAAGGCCGACCGATCGACACCATTGGCTACCGAGGCATGCACTCTTATGAGATTGCTCTTGAAGACTGGTGGGTGCCAGCGGAAAACCTCGTCGGCGAACAAGATGGCCTTGGCCGTGGCTTCTACTACCAGATGGAGGGCTTCGAAAACGGCCGTCTCCAAACCGCCGCCCGCGCCGTTGGCGTCATGCAGGCTGCATATGAATCAGCACTCGACTACGCACAAAATCGCCGTGTCTTCGATTCGAATGTGTTCGATTATCAACTCACCCGAGTGAAACTTGGCCGCATGGCAGCCGTCATTCAGGCCTCACGCCAGTTCAGCTATCACGTTGCAACACTGATGGCGAAGGGCGAAGGCGCTACGGAGGCCTCAATGGTAAAGGCCTACGTGTGCAAGGCCGCGGAATGGGTCACTCGTGAGGCGATGCAGATTCACGGCGGCATGGGCTACGCCGAGGAATATGCCGTGAGTCGTCTCTTTGTTGACGCTCGGGTGCTCTCGATCTTTGAAGGCGCCGATGAGACGCTGTGCTTGAAAGTGATCGCTCGCCGTCTCGGCGCCTGATCCAACCTCAGATCAGCGCGATCAAATCAGCAACTGATCTCACGCGAGCAAAATCTGCCGCATCGTGATCATCAAACGGATCGATCAAGACCGGGGTTAGCCCTGCCGCCCGAGAACCTTTGACGTCCATACTCACCGAATCGCCAACATAGAGAATTCGATCTCTTGGAGTTTCTGAGTGTTCGACGAGAGCGAATTCAAAAATCTGCGGGTCAGGTTTTGCGATACCAACAACTTCCGAGTCGATGATCGTCCGCATCGCAACAAGTGGGCCCTCCCCACGTTGACAGACTCCAGACCACTCGAGCACCCATTCGATCTGGCCTGCCGCATTCGACACCACCGACATAGGGACGCCGCGTGCTGCTAACTCCTCGATCGCCTTCACATTTTCTGCAATCGGGTAGCGCCACAAGTCGGCTGAGCGTGTTCGCCCCAACAGCGTGGCCGCAATCGCCGCCATGTCTGCTGTGACACCGACCGTTGCTACATAGGTCTCGTTGTACACCTGCCAATCTGCCTCAACGGCATCGACACGCGACTTCGCCGCCATACCCGCGTAATGAGCTCGACGGTGCAATTCGAGGTCAATCGAGCCACCAAATGGAGCAAGCAGCGGGGCGATGACAGTGGGATCAGGAAGCACGAACACACCACCAGCATCAAAGATCACGGCATCGAACGATCCGGCCTCAAGCGTGGTCATCAACGCAACTCCGATGAAAGTCCGCGTTT
>CBFHYI010000057.1:0-9528 GCA_965660025.1 uncultured Ilumatobacteraceae bacterium
ATGAGGGTTTGCGTTTCGCGATTCGTGAGGGTGGTCGGACCGTTGGTGCGGGCCGCGTCACCAAAATCATCAAGTGACGCCCCTCGCCCAACGAACGAAAGCAGATTGACATGGCTCAAAATATTCGTATTCGGCTGAAGGCGTTTGATCACGAGATCATCGACCAGTCGACGAAAAAGATTGTTGAAACGGTGAACCGCACCGACGCAAACGTCCGCGGCCCGATTCCGTTGCCGACCGATAAGCATCGTTACACGGTGATCCGTGGGCCTCACGTTGACAAAGACTCGCGTGAACATTTCGAGATGCGAATCCATAAGCGGCTCATCGATATCGTCAATCCCAACGCAAAGACCATCGATTCGCTCCAGCGCATCGAGCTCCCGGCTGGCGTTGATATCGAGATCAAGATCCAGAATTCTTGAGCCTCTTGATTTCTTCGCTGTAGGCGTTACTCTTCGCCTTCGGTGAACGAAATCACAGAATCACAAGATCAGAGGAGTGCAGCGGTTTCGCTGCGTGGCATCTCGAAACTCTTCGATGATGTCACCGCAGTTGACGGCGTCGACCTCGATATTGGCGACAGCGAATTCTTTGCGCTACTCGGACCATCTGGCTGCGGAAAGACCACCACGCTCCGCATGATTGCGGGTCTTGAGATTCCCTCTGCAGGCAGTCTTCAGATCTTCGGGGAGGAAGTGGGTTCGTTGCCGCCCAATAAGCGGCCGGTGAACACAGTCTTTCAGAACTACGCCTTGTTCCCGCACATGAGTGTTGCTGACAACGTCGCGTTCGGGTTGAAGATGCGCAAGATCCCGAAATCGGAGATCTCAACACGGGTGCACGAGGTAATCTCGCTCGTTCGGATGACAGGAATGGAAGATCGTCGGCCGAATCAACTTTCTGGCGGTCAACAGCAACGCGTTGCGCTCGCACGCGCACTCGTCAATCGACCGAAAGTCTTACTCCTCGATGAACCACTTGCCGCTCTCGACCTGAAATTGCGTCAAGAGATGCAATTCGAGTTACAGCAACTACAGCGCGAGGTCGGCATCACATTCGTCTTCGTCACCCACGATCAAGAGGAGGCGCTTGCCCTTTCTGACCGAATTGGCGTGATGAACGATGGACGCTTGTTGCAGGTCGGAACCCCCGAAGAAATGTATGACGCCCCGATTGACCGCTTCGTAGCCGATTTCATTGGCCGCTCAAATTTTCTAAAAGGCACTCTGGAATCGGCCGAGGTTGTCTGTCTCACCAATGGCCAACGGATCCGTGTGCCACAAGTCGATTCGGTTTCAGTAGGTGACGAGGTGCAGGTCAGTTTGCGGCCCGAGCGAGTGATGATCGGTGACCTCGATAGCGCACCGCACGACAGCGCGCAGCTATCTGGAACTGTCGAGACCGAGACGTTCTTGGGCAACAGTGTTGTGTACCGAGTCGCTCTCGACTGGATGACCATTGAAGTGGAGGCCGATCACCGGCCCGACGTCGAGCGCTATCACGCTGGCGATCGAGTTGATCTGTGGTGGAGAGACGACGCCGTTGCAGTGGTTCGGCCGTGAAGCTCGGAGCCGCCGAACTCAAACGTGAGCGAGAAGAGCGCCGCCGCGGCTTTTTCCTTGCCCTGCCATCGTTCGCCTACATGTTGCTGTTCTTCGCTCTGCCACTCGTCATCGTGTTGATCTACAGCTTTGCCACGCGCACCAGCACCGGGTCGACTGCGTTGTCGGATTGGAATCTCGACGCATATCGCAAGCTCGGTGAACCAATCGTTCGAAATGTTGTGGTGCGGTCGGTGGTGCTTGCGCTCGTGACGACGGTGATCTGTCTCGTGGCGGCATACCCATTTGCCTGGTTCTGTGCTCATCAGCGACCAACTGTCCGCAACGTATTGCTCATCGCAGTAATGATTCCGTTTTGGACAAATTTTCTTGTGCGCAATTACGCATGGCGAATCTTGCTCTCCAAGGGCGGACCAATTTCGACGTTTACTGAAGCGATCGGGCTCGGAGAAGTCGACATTCTGTTCACGAAGACAGCCGTCGTCATCGGTCTGGTCTATGCGTATCTGCCGTTCATGATCCTTCCGCTCTACGCATCGATCGACCGCCTTGACCAACGTCTTGTCGAAGCGGGTCGCGACCTGTATGGCTCGGGGCCCCAAACATTCCGGCGCATTATCCTCCCGCTCACCATGCCTGGCGTCATCGCAGGCTCAATTTTGGTGTTCGTTCCCTCAATGGGGGCGTATGTAACCCCTGAACTTCTTGGCGGTGGAAAAGAGACGATGCTGGGCTCATACATCGTGACGCAGTTCCTTACCGCTCGGAACTGGCCGGTCGGCGCGTCACTCTCGTTCGTGCTGATGACCGTCATGTTGATCTCAACGGTTATTTATTTCCGATCTGGCGGAAGGAACCTATGAGCCAGTCGCATCAGCACAGACTTCCCTTGTGGGCACTTCGCGCCAACGGTGGCGTCGTCCTTCTTTTCCTCTATGCGCCGATCATTTTGTTGGTGATCTTTTCGTTCTCGGCGAGCCGAATACCGGGTCAATGGGGTGGCTTCACCACCGAGTGGTACTCGACGTTGTTCGATGACAGTCGTTTACAACGAACGATCTCGGTCTCGGTTCGAGTTGCGCTGGTCTCGACGCTTATTGCAACGGTGCTGGGGACGACGGCAGCCCTTGCCCTCGAACGGTTCACCTTCAGAGGTCGACGGGTATTTGACGCATTGCTGTACTTACCCATCATCATTCCCGACGTGACGATGGCGGTGATGATGCTGATGTTCTTTTCTCAGTCATTCAATGTTGTCGATGCCGTATTCGGGCTCGGACTCTCGAAGGGTTTCGGCACCATCGTGGTGAGCCACGTCGCATTCAACATTGCATTCGTCTCAGTCGTCGTGCGAGCGCGAATCGCTGGCATGAATGCCACGCTCGAACAGGCGGCATCTGACCTTTACGCATCTCGCTGGCAGGCCTTTCGGTATGTAACCCTTCCGCTGATCGCTCCAGGTGTGTTTGGCGGGGCACTCCTTGCGCTCACACTCTCGCTCGACGATGTCGTTGTCACCCAGTTCGTTGCTGGTCCTGGATCGACTACTCTGCCGGTCTATGTGTTTTCGCTCATCAGAAAGGGCGTGACTCCGACGATCAACTCGGTGTCAGTCATCATGCTGGTAGCGTCGCTCATTCTTGTTGCGGGCTCTGTGGCTTTGCAGCGAGTTAACGCCTCTCGCGGGCGCCAACAACTCCAAACATCAGGGGGAACATCATGAGAACAACAACATTACGATTGGCAGGTGTAGCCGTTGCCGGAGCAATGGTTCTGGCCGCTTGTGGCGGAGATTCGTCGTCAGAGGATGCTGCAGGAGAGGAGCCAGCAGCGGAGGAGGCAACAAGTGAGGCGTCGGGCGAAGACACATCGTCAGATGAAGGTGCAACAGAGGAGCCTACGACTGACGGAACTGGCGTCGCTTGCTCAGT
The DNA here is from genome assembly GCA_965660025.1 of uncultured Ilumatobacteraceae bacterium. Lineage (GTDB taxonomy): Bacteria > Actinomycetota > Acidimicrobiia > Acidimicrobiales > Ilumatobacteraceae > Casp-actino5. The sequence goes on from CBFHYI010000057.1 coordinate 3,497, forward strand.
TGATCAAGTCGATGGTGACCTCTTCTTGTATAACTGGTCCGAATACATCGACCCCGAGTTAAAAACTGCCTTTGAAGAGCAGTACGGCGTAACGGTCACTGAAGACAACTACGACTCCAATGAGGCAATGCAGCCGATTGTGGCTGCGGGAAATTCTGGCTATGACGTAATCGTCCCCTCTGACTACATGGTCACGATCATGATCGAAGAGGGAACTATCCAGAAACTCAATAAAGCTGCGATTCCGAATTTCGGAAACCTTGACCCCAATCTCGACACCTCGTATGACCCAACCGGAGAATACGTTGCCCCTTATCAGGGTGGTACTACCGGACTGGGCGTAAACCTCTCAGTGGTTGGTGACGATGCCGATGCAGGTTGGGGACTCGTCTTTGATCCAGCAATCGCTTCAAAGTACGCCGGCCAGATCACGTTGCTAAATGACCCACGTGAAACACTCGGTGCCGCACTCAAGTACCTCGGATACTCGTTGAACACGACCGACAAGGGTCAACTTGATGAGGCTAAAGATCTGATCGCAGCAGCGGTGGAGAATATTGCTGCATTCGAATCCGATCAGTATGACGAACTGCTCACCACCGGACAAACAGTAATTGCCCACGGGTATTCCGGAAATGTGGTCGTTTCCATCGACGAATACGAGGGTGATGACGAATACGCATATTTCGTTCCGTCGCAGGGTGGCACTATCTGGACCGACAACATGGCGGTTCCATTTGATGCACCACACCCATGTACTGCTCACACGTTCATCAACTTCATCCTTGATGCAGAAAACGGTGCGCAACTCAGTGAATGGAATTACTACGCAAGCCCGAATGCACGGTCAAATGAAGTGATGGATCCAGAAGTTCAAGAAGTTCTTGCGGTCATGTACCCCGACGACTTGAGCGGACTTGAATACATCACCGATACCGGCGTCTTTGAGACCAACTTCTCAGACGCATTCAGTGAGGCCAAGGGCTGATTCAGTCTTGGTGAGAACTGAGTGAGAATGGCCCGCTGCGACTAGCAGCGGGCCATTTTGCTTGCTAAACCAGAGTGCATGACAGAGTTACCTCCCCCAATAGCGCCGTCTTCTGAGATACAAGAAGACTCAGGTGAGAGCAGGCGTCGCCGTCGCCCGTCGGCGACAGTGGCCATTTTGCTGTTGATTGCGTTGGCCTTCGCCGGGGGAGCGGTGATCGACCGATCAGTTGGAGACAGCGAGGACTCCTCGGTCAGTAGCGCACCCGATGTCGTTGAAGAAATTGACGATCTCGATGACGACGAAGAAGAGCCAGTTGTTCCGGAGTCCGGCTCAGACGAGACGGTCCCGGCAGCGGTGACGAACCCATCGGAATCTGAATTTGCATTCACGATTGGCCCCGAGCGAACCGGATCATTTGAACGAATCGACGTTGCTGCTGTCGCCGCGCAGGTTGGCCCAAGCACCGTCACGGTGATGGCTGAATTAGCAACAGGCTTCGGCCAGAGTGGTTCGGTAGGAACCGGCATCATTGCAACCGCAGACGGCGAAATCGTGACAAATGCCCACGTCGTAGAGGGCGCGACATCACTCCGTGTTCGTCTTGCAGGCGAAACCGAGCCTCGGGAGGCAGATTTGCTCGCAATCGACGTGGGAAATGACCTCGCTCTGCTCGATATTGAAGGAGAGGGCTTTCCTGCGGCAGTATTTGCACGACCAGGGTCGATTCGACTCGGTGATGAGGTTGTCGCCATTGGGTTTGCACTCGATCTCGACGGGGCACCGACTGTGACCCTCGGCATCGTGTCTGCGCTCAATCGAACGCTTGTGACTGATGTTGGTGCTCTCGACGGGTTGTTACAGACCGACGCAGCAATTTCTTCAGGAAATTCCGGTGGTCCGCTGGTAAATGCGGCCGGAGAAGTCGTCGGAATCAACACTGCGGTGGCTCGAGGATCGTCAACACTGGCGGCGTCAAACATTGGCTTTTCGATTTCGGTTGACGAAGCGCTGCCGATTTTTGAGCAACTACGTAAGCAGTCTCGAGGCGAGCAGCGAGAAGAGGGATTTCTCGGGGTTGCGCTCGACGAGCGCAACGACGGTGGTGTTGGTGCAGTCATTAGGGATGTCAATGTTGGGACACCGGCGGATGCCGCTGGTTTGCAGGCAGGCGACATCGTTATTGCCGTTGACGGTGCGACAGTTGAGGGTGCAGCTGGGCTTATTGCTGCAATTCGCGACCTCGAACCGGGCGATTCCGTGCAAATTACGACGCAACGCGGTGATGAACGTCTCGAAGTTGTCGCTGAACTGACCTCGCGCCCGACTTCTTGACCGGAGTGCTGACTTCGTAAAGGTTGGAACCTGCACGAATGCCGATAGCGTTTTGAACTTGTGCCTAGCGCCTGCTGGGTACAGCTTACAAACGATGTCCGTGTGAGCCCGTAAACGGGGACCTCACGGCGACCTCCAAACCTGTGCTCCGCAACTTCGGTTGGCGGAGCACTTGCGTGAAGCCACTCCGGGAGGCTCACGTCGACTCAACCGGAACGTAATCGTGTGGATAGCCCGTAAGGGCTCGATCAACCAAAGGAAGCCGTTATGCCACAAACAGCGATCGTCGGCGAAAAAGTCGGCATGACCCAAAAATGGGTTGATGACCGAATGCTCGCCGTGACCGTGCTCCGAGTAGAGCCAATGCGTGTGGTGCAAATCAAGACCACTGAGCGCGATGGCTACGCGGCATTACAGGTCACCTACGGGCACCGAGATGCCCGTAAACTCAACCAACCCGACGCCGGTCACTATGCGAAGGCTGGGGTTCAGCCAGGGCGCCGACTCGTTGAAATCCGCCTCGATTCGATCGATGGCTTTGAGGTTGGCCAAGAAATCACCGTCGACCAGTTCGCCGTTGGCGACCGCATTGACGTCACTGGAGTGAGCCGCGGAAAAGGTTTTGCAGGAACGATGAAGCGTCACAACTTCAAGGGCCAGCCAGCCAGCCACGGTAACCACAAGAAGCATCGTGCACCGGGTTCTGTGGGAGCGGGCTCGTTCCCTGGTCGAGTTATCAAGGGAATCAAGATGGCCGGACACATGGGCCACGAGCAGGTCACCACGCTGAACCTCGAAGTTGTAGAAGCTGACGCCGAACGCCAGGTGATGCTGGTGAAGGGCTCAGTTCCTGGTCCGAACGGTGGTCTGATCCAGGTCCGCAACGCCGTCAAATCTGCAGTGAAGGGATCGTGAGATGGCAACGCTGAAGATGAAGAACGCTGCAGGAAAAGAAGCCGGATCGGTCGAACTCGACGATGCCGTCTTTGGTGTGCAGCCAAACGTGCCAGTGATGCACCAAGTGGTAACCGCCCAGCTCGCGGCGCGTCGCTCGGGTACGCAAAGCACGAAAACTCGCAGTGAAGTCCGTGGTGGCGGCGCAAAGCCATTCCGCCAGAAGGGCACCGGTAACGCCCGTCAAGGTTCAATTCGGGCCCCGCACTTCAGCGGCGGCGGTATTGCTCTTGGCCCCAAGCCACGTAAGTACAACCAGCGCACGCCAAAGAAAATGGTGCGCCTTGCGCTTCGTTCGGCCCTTTCAGATCGGGTCAACGAAGGATGCGTCACCGTCGTTGATTCATGGTCATTTGCTCAGCCGAGCACAAAAGAAGGCGTGAAGGCGCTCGCAGCTCTCGGTATCGAGGGTCGTGTGCTCATCGTTCTCGGCGCCGGTGATGAGAACGCAGCGATGTGCTTCCGCAATATTCCGGAAGTGCAACTCATTTCGATGCAAGAGCTCAACGCCTATGACGTGCTCTGCAATGACCACATCTTGTTCACCTCAGCGACTCTGCCGTCAGCGGTTGCTGCAAACGAAAGTGCTGGTGAGTGATGAAAGACCCACGCGACATCATCCTTGCCCCGGTGGTCTCTGAAAAGAGCTACGCCGCAATGGAATCCGGTGTGTACACGTTCAAGGTTGCTAACAGTGCCAGCAAGCCCGAGATTCGCGACGCCGTCGAATCAATCTGGGACGTTGAGGTGCTGAAAGTCAACACGATCAACCGGAAGGGCAAGTCCACCCGAGTGCGCAATTCGAATCGTCGAGGCTCAAAGCCCGACAGCAAGCGTGCCATCGTCACCCTGGCAGCGGGCGAAATTCCGCTGTTCGAGAACTGAGGACATCATGGCTATTCGTTCACGCCGCCCAACCAGCCCCGGACGCCGTTTCCAAACGTCTTCCGACTTCTCTGACGTCACGAAGAGCTCACCAGAGCGCACACTGCTCGCACCATCGAGCAAGTCAGGTGGTCGAAACAACTACGGTCGCAAAACCTCACGCCATCGCGGTGGTGGCCACAAACGTCGTTACCGCGTCGTCGATTTCCGTCGCGTAAAAGACGGTGTCGCCGGCCGCGTTGCAGCAATTGAATACGATCCGAACCGCACGTGCCGTATCGCCCTCATTCACTACACCGACGGCGAGAAGGCGTACATTTTGGCGCCGAAGGGTCTCTCTGTTGGCGACACCGTGATGAGCGGTCAAGGTGCTGATATCCGTCCAGGTAACGCAATGGCATTGCGGTATATCCCAGTCGGTACGGTCATTCACAACGTTGAGCTTCGCCCCGGCCAGGGCGGCAAAATCGGTCGTTCAGCTGGCATTGCTGTGCAGCTCGTTGCGAAAGACGGCGATTTTGCGACACTTCGTATGCCATCGACCGAGATGCGCCGTGTGCTCATCGACTGTCGTGCAACCGTTGGCGAAGTCGGCAACTCAGAACACGAGCTGGTGAAGATCGGTAAAGCCGGTCGTAACCGCTGGAAGGGCGTTCGCCCCCAGACTCGTGGTGTCGCAATGAACCCGGTCGACCACCCACTCGGTGGTGGTGAAGGACGCACTTCAGGTGGTCGTCCCGCCGTTTCACCATGGGGTAAGCCAGAGCGCCGTACCCGCAACAAGAACAAGTCGAGTCAGCAACTCATCGTCCGTCGCCGCCGTTCCGGCAAGGGCCGTCGGTGAGTCGGGGAGAGGTAGAAACTTATGTCTCGTAGTCTTAAGAAGGGAGCGTTCGTCGATGGTCACCTGTTGGCAAAGGTCGACGCACAGAACGCTGCAGGAGAGCGCAAGGTCATCAAGACCTGGTCGCGCCGATCCACCATCATTCCTGACATGGTCGGGCACACGATCGCCGTTCACGACGGCCGTAAGCACGTCCCGGTATACATCACGGAGTCAATGGTTGGTCACAAACTCGGTGAGTTCAGCCCGACACGCACCTTCAAGTTCCACGCCGGACAGGAGAAGGGGGCACGTCGCTAATGACTGGTCCGAAGCTCAATGAGAAGGCGATGGTCGCAGGGGAGCGTTCTGGCACCCGTGCGGTCGCTCGCCACGTTCGATCATCAGCATCGAAGGCTCGAGTTGTTCTCAACTTGATCCGTGGCCTTGATGTTCGTTCAGCAGACGAAGTGCTCATGCTCACCGAGCGTGCGATCGCCCGCGATATTCGCAAGGTGTTGCGCTCTGCGGTTGCAAACGCGGTCAACAACGACGAGCAAGACGCTTCAGAGTTGTATGTCATCGCCTGCTTTGCCGACGAAGGCTCGACCTTGCGTCGGTTCCGTCCCCGTGCTCGTGGTCGTGCAACCCGCATTCGCAAGCGCACCTGTCACATCACCGTGATCGTTGCTCGCATGAGCGATGAGCGTCTCGCAGTGATTCAGGCACGTGCCGAGGGTGCATCGGCATCGGCTCAAGCAAGTCGTCGTGCACGTGTTGAGCGGAGCCGCCAGCGTGCCGAAGAGGCCAAGGGCGAAATCGATGCTGTCGACGAAGCCGAAGATGAGGTCATCGACGAAAGCGTTGACGTCGAGGCTGCTGACGACGCAGAAGCAACTGACGTTGCCGAGGATGCGGTTGAAGAGGCAGTTGAAGAGACCGAAGACGCTGCGGACGCAGAGGCCGAGTCAGATGACGAAGCAGAGGCCGAGGCCGAGTCAGATGACGAAGCAGAAGCTGAAACAGAATCCGAGACCGACGATGACG
>CBFHYI010000058.1:0-9520 GCA_965660025.1 uncultured Ilumatobacteraceae bacterium
CCCATCTCGGTCTTGAATAGCAGAGGAGCGTCGTTGGTGCGCACTTCCCTTAGTCGAGCTGTCCATTTCGCCGGTTCGTGAACACTGACGCGCGGATCGTGAAGGCCTGCTGTGATGAGTAAGGCCGGGTAGTTGGCTGGACGAGTGTTGTCGTAGGGAGAGTATGACTCGATGTAACTGGCATAGGGCTCACTCCGTGGGTCGCCCCATTCTTCCCATTCAGTGATAGTGAGAGGCAGAGAGGGGTCACTCATCGTCGACACAACGTCAACGAATGGCACTTCAGCAACAGCAGATGCGAAGAGTTGGGGCTCGATCGTGATGCAGGCACCGACCATGAGGCCACCTGCGCTGCCGCCTCGAATAGCGAGCTTCTCGCCATCGATGAGTTGTCGAGACACTGCGTCTTTCGTTGCGGCGATCACATCGGTGAACGTGTTTCGTTTACTGAGGAACTTTCCATTGAGATACCACTGACGGCCAAGTTCACCGCCGCCTCGGGGATGTACAAGCACCCAGGCGAGTCCACGGTCGAGGAGTGAGAGCCGAGCCACCGAAAACCACGGTGGAAGGGAAATCTCGTATGAGCCGTAGGCGTAGACGACTGCGGGGAGTGCTCCGTGGTGATCTTTGTGGCGCACGATGTCGTATGGCACGTTGGTGCCGTCATCGGCGGTGGCCCAGTGTCGTTCTGACACGTAATTTGCGAGATCGACTCCAGGTGTCGGGCTTTGTCGAATGACGTGGTGGCTGAGATCGTGAATATTGATATCGATGATCGTCGACGGTTGGGTGAGCGATTGAACCCGCACTCGAAGCTCGTCGGTGCTGAAGTTTTCGTTCGGGCCAAATTCGATGTCGTGTGGAGATTGAGTGAGTTCGATGAGTCTGCTCTCGCCGTCGGTGTTCACGAGGCGAATTCGTGGTTGAGCGTTCACCCATTCGTGCACTGCAAGGGTGTGTTCGAACGGTTCTGCTGCCGTGATGCGGTGCCCAGGCTGGTGCGAAACGAAGTCTGTCCATTTACTGGGGTCGTCATGGGGTGCCGTCATGATGCAGAAGTCTTCGGCTTCAAGGTTCGTCGTGATGACGAGAGTGTGACCCCAGTCGTCGACGGAGTATTCAACGTTCTCAGTTCGGGGGCGAACGCACTGAGGTTCGGTGAGGGGTGTCGAAGCATCGAGAAGGTGATTTTCGCTACTCGTCTTCGAGCCAGAGTGAATGATGATGAATCGACCGCTGCGTGTGAGTTCGATGCCGACGAAAAAACGTTCGTCGTTATCGGTGAAAACGATCTCGTCATCGGTGAGGGCCGTTCCGATTTTGTGGCGGCGGACTTGAAAGGGTCGCTCGGTGTCGTCGGCAACGACGTAGAAAAGATGCTCGGAGTCAGCTGACCATGCGACGCCTCCCCACGTGGTGTCGGGAATGGTGTCGTCGAGGTCAAGACCGGTCGAAGTGTCTCGAATGCGCAGCGTGTAATGCTCGTTTCCTGCTGTGTCACTTGACCATGCGATGTATTGGTGGGTGGGGTTGGGCTCAAATGCCCCGAGGTCGAAAAAGTCGTGTCCATCGGCCTCGATGTTCTGGTCAAGAATGAGATCGGCGTTGGTTGTTTCTGCAAGGTCTCTCGATGTTGCTCGGCAGTGAATTGGGTACGACAGTCCCTCCACTGTTCGACTCACGTACCACCACGTTCCTGAACGCACCGCGGGCGACTGGTCTGTCTCTTGAACACGTGACCTGATTTCTTCGACGATGGTTGTCGTGAGGTCGGCGTTGGATTCAAACCAGTTCTTTGCGTGCTCGTTTTCCGCTCTGAGATAGTCGAGGAATTCTTCGTCGCCGACGTTGAGCATCCATGCGTAAGGGTCGTCGCGTGGGCCGGTGGGACGTTGCCATGTGTGAGGCCGCTGTGGTGCTACGGGTTGGTCAGTTTTCGATGGATCTGCGGCTCGTTCGGGCACAAAGTGAAGAGTACCGCTAGCGTCGGGAGTTGATGAGAGTGTGGATTGATCAAGATCTCTGTACTGGAGACGGTTTGTGCGTCGATCGCTCTCCTGATGTGTTCACACTTCTTGAAGATGGCATTGCGTATGTGGTTGAAGGAGGGGTTGCCCTCAATGATCCTGGCGGGTCTCGCAGCCTCGCATTTGTGGAAAAGCGCGAGGAGTCAGCGGTGATTGAAGCTGCCGAGATCTGCCCGGGCGAATGCATTTTTATTGAGATGGAAGAGCGAGTGCCCACGCCAATCGGGTCTGGCGTCTGAGCGGCTCGCGGCAGATCAGCCCATTTGGTTCCATTCACCAATGCCAGACGGTTGTGGAAGAGGGTGACTACGGCTTGGCGTAGTCGAGGTTGTGGGGCGTTGATTGATCGTCCTTATGGTGGCAACTAGGTTGCTGAAAGCACGTCGAAAGGGGTTGGAGCTATGGGTAGTTCAGTGATGTCGACCGAGGGCGAGGTCTCCCCATCGTTTGGGACTCGATCAAAGACTGCATCAATGACCGGGCGTGCTGTGCTCGCTGGTGTCGCGATCATCATCGCTTCCTGTGGGGGGTCGAGCTCCGATTCAGCCCCTTCGTCATCGGCAGCCGTTGAAGCCGTAGTTGCTGACTCGAGTGACGCTGACTCGAATGTCACTGATTCAGATGTTGGCGACACAGATGGGGATGTCGCAGACGTGCGCGCTGCACTAGAGGAAAACGATGATGAAATCGGGAACGTGGGCGACGATGCCCTTGATTGCATTGCCGAACAGGTCGCCGCAGATGCGGACTTATCCGCCCAGGTCCTTGCCGACGACGTCGTCGATGAGGCGGCGCTCGTACGCATCACGACCACCTGTGCGCCGGAGGCAGTCGCGTCAATGCTTACTGATGACCCAATGTTCGCGTCGCTCACCGATGATGAGGCGTTATGTGTTATCGAGGCGATGGCCGACAACCCTGAATTGCTCATTGAAGTCGACGAAACGGCGATCGCAGAGGAAATGTATGCCTGCGCTCCAACAGTGATGGCGAGTATGTTCGCCGCCGAGACCGGCCTGACACAGGCTGAGGCAGAATGCATCCTTAACGAGGTCGATGACTTGGAGGCACTTATTGCTATGGGCGATATGGATCCAGGCGCAGTTGATGCCGATGCGATGGCGGCAATGGGTGGTCTTTTTGAGATATTCATCGCTTGTGATATCTCGTTAGAGACGCTGGCCGAGCTGGGTGGCGCTGGCGACCTCGGAGGTGACGGATCGAGTAACTCAGATGGAGGAGCAGACAGCTCCGCCGGGGCCGACGGCCCGGCTCCGTTGGTCGTAAGCCATCCAATCGCTGACCTTGACGCGATGTGGGCATCCCAGCCATACGCGACACAAGACAACGAAATCGGCATTCAGTTCCACAACGGAGTCGATTACTTCGTTACTGAGCCCGAGGTCACGGTGCTGTCGGCGGTATCGGGCACATTCCAGGATGTTCAGGTGATGGAACGCCAACCAGATGGTGCCTTCCAGGTCAACCTCATGATCATCACAGATGGTGGTGAGGTCGTGACGTACAGCCTTGAACCATCGGCGGGGCCTGCCGACAGCGCGAAAATCGCTGAGCAAGCAGTCCTCTCTCAACAGATGTTTGACGCGATGAGCGTCCAGCGAGGCGACCGAGTGGAGATCGGTCAGCCGATCGGTGTGCTCCTCGGGCAGGACGAATGGGCGCACGTGCACATGACGGTCAAGCAGTCAAATGACGGGCCGGAGGTCTGGTTGTGCCCGATGAACTTTATGGTTGCTGATGAGCGTGACGAGTTGCTTGAACCCACTCAGGCGTGGGCTGACCGGTTGTATAACGGTTCGAAAACTCCTGCTCTGTGTAACGACTAAATCCATGCGAGCACGGGTGCCGTGCGCAGAACTTCCGCGTTCACCTTCCCAGCCGCCTTCTTGTGGTTCCCCTGACATCGTGTCATGAGAGTGAGACTCTTCGGGGTGCACTTCTCTGAGAGGTCATCGTGAAACTACGATCTCGGGAGTGAGCACGAGATTGCGAAGCCGGTGACTACGTCAACAATCTGCGCTCCGCCGCATCTGTCTTCCACGAACTCAGCCACGATGGACGCCAACTCGTGACTGCGACCGTCGATTGTCTTATTGCGGTGGGCTCCAATCTTGGAGATCGACTTGACCACCTTCGGGCCGGTGTCGCGGCGATCGATGCGTTGCCCGGCGTCCACGTCACTGCTGTGTCAGCGTTATACGAGACAGCCCCAGTGGGCGGGCCTGACCAGCAGGGGCCGTACCTCAACGGCGCTCTTCGAGCGGAGACCACTCGTGATGCCGCGGACGTGCTCGCCGAACTGCACAAGATCGAAGCGGAACGTAACCGTGTGCGACGCATACGTTGGGGACCGCGGACCCTAGACCTTGACCTTCTCGTTCATGGTGACACCGTGAGCGACACAGAGAGACTTCAGGTTCCGCATCCACGTCAACATGAACGTCGATTTGTGCTTGTCCCCGTATGTGACATTGCAGCCGACGTTGTGCATCCGGTGATCGGTCGCAGCATGGCGAGTCTGTTGAATGATCTCGTCTCAACCGATGGAGACCTGACGCTCGTGGCGCAACGGTGGCATCGCACCAGCGACGAAGTTGATTCCCGACTCCACCGAGAAATTGAATGAGAGTGCAATTCTGTGAACGATCGACCCCAAGGACACCTACATGATTACCGCTGACCAACTCATCGAATTGTGGTCTACCTACCGCGAGGGCATCAGCTCAACAGTTCAGACGCTTCATTTTCCTCGACAAGATCGCTCATTCGACGATGCCCCGTTCCAGCTCGGCGTCATGAACCTGTCGCGCGACTCCTCTTATCGTGAAAGCATCGTCCATGACCTTGATGCGGCGATATATCGGGCGCGTCGCATGACGATTGAGGGTGCGGCAATGGTCGACATCGGGGCCGAGTCGACGGGCACGAATGCCGACGTGATTGATATTGCTCGGCAGCTCGACACACTGTTGCCAGTGGTTCGGGCGCTTGTCGCTGAAAAGATCATGGTGTCGGTTGAGACGTACCACACCGAAGTTGCGGTCGCCGCACTCGAGGCGGGTGCGGCAGTGATCAATCTCACCGGTCGAGTTGATGATGTTGGTTTGTACGAGTCGATCGCAGCTCACGAAGCTGGCCTCATTCTGTGCTACACCCCGGGCACCACTGCCCGCTCAGGAGATGATGTGCCCACCGCAGATCGCATGATCGATGAGCAGATGGACTTTTTCAGAGAGCGTCTTGACCTGGTTTGTGGCGCAGGTGTGGAGCGCCTCTGGATTGACCCTGGCTTTGGGTTTGCCTTGAACCTCCCAGATGGCCCCGAGCGGGTCCGTTATCAGACCGACAACTTGGTGCAGTCGTTCCGCTTCAGGTCGTTGGGTTGGCCGACATGCGTGACCATGGCGTCGTCGGTTTACCTCTTCCGTGACGAGGCTCGGGTGGCCGAAACGGCCATGGCAGTGCTGGCTGTGCAGGCCCGAGCTGGTCTGATTCGAAGTCATGAGATCGCTCGGGTGCAGCCGGTGCTCGACATGGTCAACATGTGCTCTTGATGCAACTAGCGCTCACGGTATGAGTGGATGAGAGGTTGGTCGTCTTCGCCGAACCGGATTGATTCGAGGCTTGCTGCATTCTCTCTTCAATTGAAAAGGTGATTGTTCAGGGCCTGATCTGCTTCGCCTCATTCAGAAGCGCTTCGCTGAGGGCGACAGTGTGGTCAGCGATGTAGTGCTCATGGCGGTCTTCGATGTGCTTTGCGTCGTATCGATAGCTGACCATGAGGCCGAACGACTCTGATTCGCTCCGCTCTGACGGGTTTGCAGCAGGCATGATTGCGTCAAGAGCAGCCCCGTTTCGTAGATGGAAGCGTGCGACTGGGTCACGAGGAGATCCATCAGCTCTTCGCGCGTGAAGAAAGTAACGGAGGCTCAGTTGGCGAAGTTGCTCTTCGGGCCACGCATGGATTTCCTTCACAGAGACGTCGGTCTCACTCGTCACCCAGTTGGCGAACCCGGGAACGGGAGACAGTGTCACGAAATTGTTGATTCCTGGAAATTCTCGCTGAAGGTCCTGAACGACTTGCTTGAGCAGAAAGTTGCCGAACGACACTCCGGAAAGACCGGGTTGACAATTCGAAATCGAATAGAACGTGGCGGTATCCGCGTCGAGAGGGTCTTTCGCGTCTCGTCCCGATGAGAGAATTTCAGAGATCGAGCGGGGTGTGCCAGAGGTGAGCGCCACCTCAACGAAGACCAGCGGTTCTCCGGGCATCACTGGGTGGAAAAAGGCGAAACATCGACGATCTTCAGGAAGTAACCGACGGCGAAGTTCGTCCCAATCGGCGATCTCATGAACGGCTTCATAGGTGATGACCCTCTCGAGAATGTCGGCTGGCGCCGACCAGGTGATCGAGCGCATCTCAAGAAAACCGCGGTTGAACCACGAAGTAAGGAGGTGGACAAGGTCAGCATCAAGGCCCTGTAGGTCGCCTAAGTGACGGCCCGTTGCGAGAAGGTCAGAGCGCATTCCTACGATGACTGACGTGGCGCCAGGCGCCTGGTTGAGCCGTCGAAGAAACTCTTGGCGAGGGGCTTCAACGGCCCGAGAAAGTTCAATGATGTTGGTTTCGCAGGGATCGTGAAGGTACGCCCGGGTGGCGGCATCAAGACGTTGCGGGTCGGGTGCGAGCGACTGACAGAGCCATGAGAGATACTCAATTTTTGAAGGGTCGTCGAGGGTCCGGTACCGGTCGATGATCGCCGATGCCAATGCGATACCAGATGCTTCGCCCTTACTTGATGTGAGAGCGACGCTCAGCTCCTCGATAGAGGCGCGGCCCGTAATCGTCGCAGCATGTCGGCGATCGCCAAATTTCGACCGAAGTCGATCAACGAGCCCGACCAATACCATCTGCAAATTGTGACAAGGCGCGCAGCGGTGAGGCGAGTCGCGTGTTTACGGCCTATGAGTCAGAAGACTCGTCACGGGCGAGTTCATCGACGCTGTCGAGCGCTGATTGCGTCTGTCGGTACACCGCACGGGTCAAGAGGTGCGACCCGACTGGGCCCGTGACCAACAAAAGGATGACGACAAGGAACGCCGTCACGAATGCGGTAGTCGACCGGATACTAAGTGCGAGCCCAACGGCAACTGAGATGACGCCGAGGGTCGGCGCAATTGCCGCCGAGTGCATTCGGGCGTAGATGCTCCACGAACGCGCAACACCAATGCCAGCGATCAATACGAGCGCCGCTCCTAAGACCATGAAGAGTCCAGCAACAACGTCCATCAGTTCTCGTCACCTTCCTCAGAGCGGCGTTCTGCGTACCGGGCAAGCACGCTCGTTCCGATAAATGCGGCCAACGCAACGATCAACACCGTGTCGAGTGAGGTGATCGACTGCTCGCGGGTGACTTCGATCATGATGCCGCAGATGACGGCGACCAAGAGACCGTCGAGAGCAATGACACGATCGGCGATTGATGGCCCGCGAAAGAGTCGATTGAGAAAGCACACCGACCCTCCGGCTAGGAGGACGAATGCGATAGCAGCGAAGGCGGTCATGGCAGAAGTGCCCCCTGAAGTTGAGAGCGTGCCGAGCGCGAACCGAAGGCCCGAACGCATACAGACTCAAGTTGGTGCAGTTCGCTGCGAACTCGTTCGACGTCATCGAGGTGAAGAACGTTGACGTACAGCACTGCAGGTGACCCCTTTGCCTCGATCGTGATCGTTCCAGGAGTGAGGGTGATGACGTTCGACATCACGAGCATTGTCATCTCACCAGAGGTGCGCATCGGAACAGCGATAACTCCGGCATTCACCGTGTTGGTTCGGGTGAGGATCTTGCGAGCCAGCGAAAGATTTGACCGAACGAGTTGCACCACAACGTAGACGATGAAGTACGCAAAATGGAGCGGTGAAATTCGCAACCGGTGGTCGTTCCCGGAGGTGGCACCGGCAGCAAAGGGAAGGCGGTTGGCTGCCAAGAGCACGACCGAAAGAACGACGCCAGAGGCAACGTTCGCTATCGAAAGGTCATTCCACAACATGACCCACAAGGCGGTTAGCCAGACGACAGCACTGAGGGTGACACGTCTCATGGCGCAGCCTCCCCGAGCACGGCGCTGATGTAACCAGCTGGGTTGAGTAGATCTTCTGCTGCACGCTGTGACAATTCGTGAATCGGCCCGGCCCAGACCGAAAAACTGATCGATATTGCGACAAGAGAAAGTGTTGCGAGCACCATCAGCGGCGGTCCACCGAATCGGTCAGTGGTCTGAGGAGCACGTTCGGGTTCGGTCTCGGCGCTTCCCCAGAATGCCCCAGTCCAAATCTTCGTCATCGAGAACAGCGTGAAGAGCCCGACGGCCAAAGCGACGGCGACGATGGCGGAAGAGCCTTGGCTGAGGCCCGCATCGACAAGGGCAAATTTGGCAAGGAAACCTGAGAACGGCGGCAACCCGGCCAGGCTGAGAGCGGGAACTGCGAACAGCGCTGCAATTACCGGAGCGGTGCGAACCAATCCGCCCACAGAACTGAGGCGTGACGATCCCGCTCGGTGATCGACGAGACCGGCGACGAGGAAGAGGGCAGTCTTTACGACGATGTGGTGGATCACGTAGAACACCGCTGCGGCGACACCGACCACAGTGAATAGTCCGAGCCCCATAATCATGTAACCGATCTGCGAGATGATGTGGAACGCAAGAATTCGCTTCATGTCGTCCTGGGCAATCGCCCCAATGACGCCGACGATCATCGTTGCCGCAGCGACCCATAGAAGAAGATCGTCGCCCCAGTTCGCCCCGCCGTCGCCAGGAGGGAACATCAACGTTTGGGTGCGGATAATTGCGTACACACCGACTTTGGTGAGAAGGCCCGCAAAGATCGCCGTGACTGGTCCGGGGGCTGTGGGGTAACTGTCTGGAAGCCAGAAGAAGAGAGGAAAGAGCCCCGCCTTAATGCCGAATACGATAAGCAGCATAATGGAGAACCCGTGTCGAAGAGCGGGGTCGATATCAGCTAGCCGAACTGCAAGATCGGCCATGTTGACCGTTCCTGTCGCTGCGTACAGCAGGGCTAGCGATGTGATGAACAGGGTTGAAGCAACCAAAGAAATGACGACGTAGGTCATTCCTGCGTGTACTTGATCGGGTCGTCCGCCGAGGGTGATCAGAACATAGGAGGCGGCAAGCATCATCTCGAACGCAACGAAGAGGTTGAAGAGGTCGCCAGTCACAAAACTGGCGGACACTCCAGCTGCGAGTACGAGATAAAGCGGGTGAAACGACACTCGTTCCCGTTCTTCTCCCGCTTGACCGATCGCGTAGATCGCAACGATGAGCAACACGACGGTCGAGACCACAAGCATAATTGCAGCAAAGCGGTCGACGACGAGAGCGATGCCGAGGGGTGGCGACCACCCTCCAGAGTTCGCAACAAGGTGGCCGTGTTCATCAACGCGAATG
>CBFHYI010000059.1:0-8890 GCA_965660025.1 uncultured Ilumatobacteraceae bacterium
CGACGTTTGAGTTCTGGGGCAATCTGCTCGGGCTCACCAACGACGGCAAAGGTATTGAGAATTTCGTCGTCGATAGCTTCGCCCATCTTCACCCAGTCGCCTGCTTTCGAGAGGTGGTTGAGTTCTTCTTGCATTTCGCCCCAACCGTGCAGTTCGAGCACCGGTCGATAGGCAGGTGTCGAACCATAAAACGCAATCTGTTGCTTCGTGGCTTGCGCCGCCTGCTTCATTTCATCTTCGTTATTGCCGGTGACGACAAAGAGCGGCCCCGAGATCTGGAAGCCATCCATTGTCTTGCCAGCCTTTTCGCGACCTTTCTCGAGGGCGGGAATGGTGACTTCACGGATGTAGCGCTCGGTGGTGAAGCCGTGCACGATGACGCCATCGCAGGTTTCACCGGCGACTTCGGTCATGAGGTTGCCGACAGCTGCAATGAAAATCTTTGGTACGCCGAACCCCGCAAGATCCGATGCGTTCGGTGTGAAGAACGGGGTCATCAATGTGTGCTGATAAAAATCTCCCCGGAAGTCGAGTTTCGTTCCGTTCTCCCAGGTGTCCCAGATAGCACGGACGGCGTTGATCATCTCGCGCATGCGAGCCGCAGGGGAACTCCATTCCATTGAGAATCGCTTCGTGATATGCGGTTTGATCTGCGAACCCAAGCCGAGGACGAAACGGCCCTTTGAAAATGCTTGAAGGTCCCAGCCGAGGTTTGCGAGCAGCATCGGATTACGAGCGAATGCAACGGCGATTGAGGTGCCAAGCTCGATCGAACTGGTGTCAGCCGCAGCTTGAACAAGTGGTAAAAACGGATCGTGTGCTGTTTCGGCCGTCCACGCTCCGTCGTAACCGGCGGCCTCAAGGTCTTTTGCGGAGGCAGCTGCTTCAGCAAGACCGCCCATCAACGTTGCATCAATTCTCATACCACGACCTTAATTGGGTGCGGTCTGTCGCACCGACTCAGTCGTGTCCGCGAAGAAAACGTTCGACCTGTTCGCTGAGTTCATCTGCCGAGATCTCACCGATGGTTGGTGGCATTGCATTGATCTCGGGCTCATCTGCGAGCTGGGCGTCGTGGGCCACCTCAAGCTGTTTCAGCATTTGTTCGTGCTCAGAGTTGTCGCGGACAAGGTTGTCGAGGCGTTCGCGATGCTCGACCATTGTTGAGCGTAAGTCGGTTCCGTCAATAACAAGATCGAGAGCGTCTCTCAGCCCGTCTAACAAAGCGACAGCGGCGGCCGGGTAGGGCATTGTCGCTGCGTAATGAGGGACCTGCGCCCAAATGCCAAGGGTTGGGATGTCAGCGTCATGCAAAGAGTGCTCGAGTGCAGAGCCGATACCGCCCGGGACATCGAGCGTGCTCCGCAGGAACGGAAGGGTTGCGAGTAGGTCCTCAGATGCTGTCGTCATCGACAGTCGAGAAGGTCGTGTATGCGGGCACGAGAACGGGTAGGCCCCAAGGTGAGCGCAGTTGGACACGCCGAGAGTGACTGCGGCGTCGGTCAATTCCTTCACGAAGCGGTGCCAGGCCAGATCGGGTTCAGGCCCATGGGCAATGATGATGTCTCTGCCAATTCGGTCTCGGCCGCGAGAGAGTGTGATGTGTTGCCAGTCGAGCACGGTGTTGCGACCTTCGACGAGCTTCATCGTTGGGCGTCGAGCTCTGAAATCAAGGTATGTGTCGTCGTCGAAGACCGCAAGGGGCTCAGCTTGACACTCCTCGAGCAGGGCATCGGTTGCGAGCTGGGCCGCTCCGCCTGAATCGATCCACCCGCTGAGATACACGACGAGCACCGGCTCGTCGAGCGAGACAGGGTGTTCGTTCCAGGTGATCGTCATGGCTCAGTTCACATTGAGGAGATCGGCAGCGGCTCGTGCTGCGGAGTCGACCTGACGTTTGAAAGGCTCAAGTTCTGAGGCATCGCGTTCGCCGAGTGCACCACCGAGGTAACGCGCGTAGACACCCTCGAGAATGCAGGCGAGCTTCCAGTTTGCGAATGCCATGTAGAGATCGAAATTGCCGAGGTCCCTGCCAGATGATTGTGCATAGCGCTCAACGAGTTGGTTTCGATCCCAGAACCCCGGCGCCGTCGTTGCCCCCGATTCCCATGCACTTTGTGTATCGGTGGGGCCTGTCCAATACACGGCGAGCATCGCAACGTCCGCGAGTGGGTCACCGAGAGTGCAAATTTCCCAGTCGAGAACTGCACACACATCGCCATCATCATTAACCATGGTGTTGTCGAGACGGTAGTCGCCGTGAACGATGGTCGCGCCCTGCTGGACCGGCAGGTTGGCGACGAGCACAGCATGAACGTCATCGATGAGGCTGAGATCACGAGTTCGTTGCTGCTCCCATTGCCCGTGCCAGCGACGGAGTTGGCGCGCGAGGTAATCCTCATGCCGACCAAGGTCGTTGAGGCCAACAGAGACAAGGTCGACCTCGTGTATTGCGGCGAGCGTGTCGGCCAATGACTCGCTTGCTTGGGCACGAGCCGGTTCGCTGAGGAGCCTCTCAGCAGAGTCAACATCGCGCACGACATGGCCTTCGACGTACTCCATGACATAAAACGGCGCACCGTTGATGCTGTCATCCTCGCAGAGACCAACTGTCGTCGGCACTGGTACCGATGAGCGGTTCAATGCGGAGATGATTCGGTGTTCCCGAGCCATGTCATGAGCGCTTGCAAGCCCGTGGGCGAGTGGGGGCCGGCGAAGCACAAGTCGGCGGCCGTTCGCATCGGTAACGAGAAAGGTGAGGTTCGAGTGGCCTCCAGCGATGATCTCCCAGCTGTAAGGGCCGACTGCACCGTCAACTGATGTGTCCAGCCAGTTCGTAACTGACGACTCGAAGATGCCCTCGGGTGCACTCATAACTTTGATGGTAGTGACAGCGGGGTTCAGCCATGCTCTCGGTGCGTCGGTAGGGTGAAGATCGTGAGTGAAATTCCGGGTTTTCAAGGTGCAGTGTTCGACGTCGGCGACGCGGACTTCGAGTCGCAGGTGCTCGAACGTTCCCGACGCCAGGCGGTAGTTGTCGACCTGTGGGCGCCGTGGTGTGGCCCATGTAAGACGCTTGGCCCAATGCTCGAAGAAGCAGTAACGGCGACCGGGGGCGAAGTCGTTCTTGCCAAAGTCAACGTCGATGAAAACCCCGCTATTTCGCAAATGTTTCAGGTGCAGTCGATTCCTGCGGTGTACGCCATCCGGGATGGTCAGGTGGTCGACGGATTCGTTGGAGCCCAGGGCCGTCCTGAGATCGATGAATTCATCGGGCGGTTGGGCGCAGACCCGATGGCAGAAATGATCCAAGGTCTCGTTGAGCGGCGTGACGAGTTGGGTTTGCGAGCAGTCCTTGAGAGCGATCCGTCCAATGAGGCTGTCATTATCGCTCTTGCCGACATCCTCGTGCAGCGTGACGCGGCTGATGAAGCTCTTGCGCTTCTTGAGCGAATTCCTGAAACCGATGATGCTCGGCGCATCAAGGCCGCAGCACGGGTCGGGTCGGTTGCCCCAGACGATGATTTCGATGAAGAGTTGACCTCGCTACTTGATCAGGTCAAAGTCGACGATGAAGCCCGTCAGCGGTTCGTTGACATCCTCGAACTGATGGGCCCCGATGACCCTCGAACCGCGGCGTATCGCAAACAGTTGACCGCACGCCTGTTTTAACGGGCCGTCCGGCGCCTCAGCCCGGCGGGTTGAGATAGGGTCCGTGCTCCGATCTTCCCGGTACGCCCCGGCAGAAAGAGGCTGACTGATGGAACCTGCACCAAGGTGGGTGAGTATCTCCACCGCGTTGCGTGAACGAATATGTACCCGGCGTACTGTTCAACTTGCTGGGACGGCTGTGCTTGCGTCACTGGTCATCGTTACCGGGTTGTGGCTGTTCTCTCCTCCGGAGTCGTCGGTTGATGCTGGCCTCACCTTTGCTGCAACTGAGACAGACCTATCCGCTGGGGAGCCCCCCGGGGAAGATGGCGCGGTCGGCTTCGTACAGCACGTCTCGGTTTCGATTCACGTGGCCGGTGAAGTACATCGTCCTGGAGTGCACGAGTTGCAGGCGGGTAGCCGTGTCATTGATGCGATCTCCGCAGCAGAGGGCCCTACCGAAAGAGCCGAACTCGACGCGCTCAACCTCGCAGCATTCGTTGCTGACGGCGAGCGCATATACGTGCCAGCAGAAGACGAAATTATCGCCGGGTCAATGATCGACATCGCTCAGGGCGTCGGAACGTTGGTCAACCTCAACCGAGCATCCGCGATCGAACTCGAAACATTGCCGGGTATCGGGCCGGCAACAGCTGCTGAGATTGTGAACGATCGATCAGCAAACGGGCCCTTTTCATCGGTTGACGACTTAGTGCGAGTCTCTGGGGTGGGTCCGGCGACCGTAGAGAAACTTCGCGATGTGGTGTCGGTGTAGGTGGTTCGGCCCGAGACGCAACGGTTTACAGGAGGGCACCGCCGATTCGAGCAGCCGCAATCACAATTCCAATGCCGGCCCCAATTGCGGTGGCGAGCCACAGGAAGACATATTCACGCCAGAAATCAGGCCACCCAGCGATGGGTCGTCGAGTTGCGCGCCATGCAGCGATAAACCCCATGACTACCCAAAACACCGCGCTCAACAGTATGGCCATGGGGTACGCGCTCGAATCAGCGATCGGAGCCCCAACGAGCAGCAACCCCGGAGCCGAGATGACCGTTCCAATGAGGCCCGCCACGGCACTTTGTCGACCTCCGCCGAGCAGCAAGACAAAAAGAGAGAGAACACCGATAACCGAAGGCGGTGCCAGCGCAGCAAATGGTCCGGCAACAAGAATGCGTCCCCGGTACCAGCGGGGTCCGCCCGCAACCGGTGCTGCTGTCGAAACGGGTTCGCTCTCTGAGCGTGTCGTCATGAGCAAATCCTATGGTGAGCCAGGCGCCGAGACGGTGCACCCCGACGGCACCTCCACGAGCGATGAGCGCGATGAGTTGTTGTTGCCCACACGTTGGCTGGTTACCGCCGCAGCAGGGTTGTGGTGGTGTGCACTTCACCCAAAGGTCATTCATCTCGTCATCACGATCGTGGTCGTGACGATCGCAACTTCATTCGGTGGTGCATTCACCCGCCGAGCGGTGATGCTGATGACGGGCTTCGCGTGCCTTGTTGTTTTCACCAGTGTTCGTAGCGAAAGTGCTGATTCGGCAGCGCTCGCCATCTCAACAACCACCTACACGGGAAACGCCCGGGTCGTCGATGACCCGCAACCCTTTGACCGATCGACGCGTGTCATTGTCGAAGTCGACGGGCGGCGCTGTGAACTATGGGCACGCCGTTTTTCGATGCGCTCCCGGTTATCGGTCGTCAACGGTGGTGATTACCTTGCCCTCAGTGGTGAACTCGTTCCGTTATCACCCGACCGTTACGAACGGGTTCGCTGGCAACACGTGGTCTGTGAAATTCAAGCCGAATGGTTAGGTGACATGTCGGTTGGCTCACCACTCGCTCAGGCATCTAACCGGGTACGGGCGCTCGTCACTCGAACAGGTGACGCAATCGGAGGAGAACACGGAGCATTATTCCGGGGCTTGGTGATCGGCGATGATCGCGATCAGCCGTCTGACATGTTGCAACGGTTTCGTTCAGGGGGCCTCAGTCACCTCACTGCAGTATCGGGACAAAATGTCGCGTTGATCTTGACGGTCGCCGCACCGTTGATCCGAAAGATGGCGCCCCGCCTGCAACTCGTCACGACGTTGGCTCTTATTGGCTGGTTCGTGCTCATTACGCGATCTGAACCTTCCATTCTGCGGGCTGGCGTGATGGCCTCGATAGCGGTGTTCGCGGCATCGCGCGGGCGACAACTTGCACCACTGCGGTCTCTCGCCCTCGCAGTGATGGTGCTGATCGTTGTGGACCCGTTGCTCGCATCATCGGTGGGATTCCATCTCTCAGTCGGGGCAACGTTCGGTGTGATTGTGATTGGTCCAATGTTGGCATCGATCATGCCCCTCCCGGCGCGGCTCATGCTGCCGGTGAGCATCACCCTTGGGGCACAGTTAGGTGTGCTGGTACCAGCGTTACTCGTGTTTGGGCGTGCACCCCTCGTCGCGCTTCCTGCAAACCTCTTGGCCGTGCCCGTAGCGGGGGTCGTCATGATGGTCGGAATGCCGGTGGCGATCGGTGTTGCGTTACTTCCTGCACTCTCCCATGTCGTGTTGCCACCGCTTCATCTTGCGGTGTGGTGGGTCGACAGTGTCGCCCGGGTTGCAGCCCATCTCGAGCCAGATTCACCCCTGCCGGGCATGATTGCCTCGCTGTGTCTTGCCGGTGTTGTTGCGATCACCTGGGGCTATCGGCATCACGGTCATGTTCGTGCTAAACACGAGGTCTGACATGACGACGTATGTATTGAGCGGTGACGACGAGTCGGTACTTCGCACTGCGGTGCGCGAACTACTGAACGAACTTGTCGGTGATAACGACTCATCAATGATGGTTGATGAATTTGACGACGCCGAGTTCTCAATGCAATCGGTTGCCGACGCTGCCCATACACCGCCTTTCCTCACCGATCGCAGGGTGGTAGTTGCCCGGAATGTTGGCCGGTTCAATCTCGGCGACCTTTCGCCACTGCTCTCATTTCTCGAAAACCCTCTTGACTCAACCGATGTCGTGTTGGTCGGTGGAGGCGGGGCGATCCCGAAGAAACTGCTCGACGCCGTGAAGGCCGGAGGGGGAGAGGTGCGAAGCACCTCGGTTGCCCCGAGAGGGAAGGATCGTGCGTTGTGGGTTCGATCGAGAGCGGCGGCGAAAGGCGTTGATCTTGATGATCGAGTAGTTGCCCGGCTCGTTGATTGGCTGGGCGAAAATAGCGGTGCTCTCGATGGCATTCTCGACACGATTGCGAGCTCGCACACTGCCAAGACACGGGTTCGAGTTGAAGAAGTTGAGCCGCTTCTCGGAGAGGCAGGAGGAGTCCCTCCCTGGGATCTCACCGATGCAATCGATCGAGGCGACGCGGCCAAGGCAATCAGTCTCCTTCACCGAATGGTTCACGGCGGAGGACGGCATCCGTTGCAGGTCATGGCGATCTTGCATGGGCACTACGCCAAAATGTCGATGCTTGATGGCAGCGGAGCGAATTCGCAAGATTCCGCTGCTGAGGTACTGGGAATGAAAAGCGGGTTTCCAGCAAAAAAGGCTCTCGAGGGTTCGCAACGTCTGGGAACCGATGGGCTGCGCCGAGCAATGGGTTTGCTTGCCGATGCCGATCTTGATGTGCGCGGCCGGACGGGTCTCGACGATGTGGCGGTGACCGAGGTCTTGGTCGCCCGCCTCGCCCGCCTTTCCCCAAGCCGACGACGCTGATGATGCACCCTGAGAGATAGACCGAAATGGGCCCAGACGCGAAACAACCCGAGCACTGAGGCTCGGGTCGAACGTTAGTTAGCGACGGCTTACGAGCCGGCGTTTATCTTTTGCATCAAGCGGCTCTTCTTGCGGGCCGCAGTGTTCTTGTGCAAAACGCCCTTTGCAACGGCCCGGTCAATCTTGCTCATTGCGAGTCGCACGGATGAGTCGTCATCTGACCCAGCGCTGGCGGTTGCGGTCTTCACTCGAGTCTTCAGCTCGCTGCGGACGGCGCGATTGCGTTCTGCCGCTTTTGCGTTGGTGAGAATTCGCTTTTTCTGGCTTTTAATGTTCGCCACGGTTACCTCAAGGTGTATGTGTGTGGTGCAGGCACCAATCGTGTCTCTAGATGATGCAGCGTGCGGAGCGCAAACTGTTTTCATCAGCGAAGTGAGACTACCGGTGCAAAAGGAACACTCCCAACGCCGGGCGGTAGCGTAGGGGATAGCCATGGACTCCGCATCTGGTCTTTCCCGCATCCGAAATTTCTCGATTATCGCCCACATTGATCATGGGAAATCGACGCTGTCCGATCGAATTCTTGAGATCACGGGTGCGGTGCAAACGCGAGATATGAAAGCCCAATATCTTGATTCGATGGATCTTGAGCGTGAGCGGGGCATCACCATCAAGGCCCAAAACGTTCGTGTCGAGTGGAATGATTACGTCTTTCATCTCATCGACACCCCTGGCCATGTTGATTTTGGCTACGAGGTTTCTCGTTCGCTGGCCGCATGTGAAGGTGTGGTGCTTGTCGTTGATGCTGCGCAGGGAATCGAGGCCCAAACTCTGGCGAACTGCTACTTGGCGCTTGAGAACGACCTTGAAATTGTGGCGTGCTTAAACAAAATTGATCTTCCTGCCGCAGACCCTGATCGTTACGCAATGGAAATCGAGACGGTGCTCGGCATTCCTGCCGAGGAAATTCTGCGGATTTCCGCAAAATCGGGCGAGGGGGTACCCGAACTTCTCGATGCAATTGCTGAGCGAATTCCCGCTCCGACAGGCTCGGCCGACGAGCCGCTTCAGGCTCTTATTTTCGATTCACAATTCGACCAATATCGCGGTGTGGTGTCGTCGGTGCGCGTGATGAATGGGCATCTGCAAAGTGGAGCGAAGTTGTCGTTTATGCAGGCAGGCGCCCAACACGAGGCGCTTGAGATTGGGGTGCGTCAGCCGGTAACGGTGCCGGTGAAACAACTCGGTCCGGGAGAGGTCGGCTACCTCATCGCGGGCATCAAAGATGTTGGCGACGCTCGTTCAGGAGAGACAGTGACGACTGCGTCAAAGGGTGCCGAAGCGCCGCTTGCCGGATACCGAGATCCCAAGCCGATGGTGTTCTCCGGATTGTTCCCAATCGATGGCGACGACTTTGAAGACCTTCGAGATGCTCTCGGCAAACTGAAGTTAAACGATGCGTCAATCACCTACACCCCTGACTCGTCGGGAGCGCTCGGTTTCGGGTTCCGGTGCGGGTTTCTCGGGTTG
>CBFHYI010000060.1:0-8497 GCA_965660025.1 uncultured Ilumatobacteraceae bacterium
TTGGTGAGGTTCGCGTGTTGCAAACGACCAGAAGTGATCGACGAGGCAGTTGAGCGGCTCGTCACGCTTGCGGCGTAAGCGGCTTGCCCATCATCGCAACAACAATTCCGTAGGGCGTGGGGCGTTGCACGAGTTCGGTAAAGCCGAGCCGTTCATGGAATGAAAGCGACACGTCGTTGCGTGGCTCGACGTTGACTTCGAGACCGAACACCTCGGCGTC
This sequence comes from uncultured Ilumatobacteraceae bacterium, assembly GCA_965660025.1. Lineage (GTDB taxonomy): Bacteria > Actinomycetota > Acidimicrobiia > Acidimicrobiales > Ilumatobacteraceae > Casp-actino5. The sequence goes on from CBFHYI010000060.1 coordinate 221, forward strand.
AGGCACCTCGAGTAACCCAAGTCGTTCGGTCTCGGCGTACAAGGCGCCGCCTACCCCATGCCGATGAAATGACTCATCAACAACGACTCGATCAAGGTAAATGAACTGGTCGTAGTTGTCGGAGAACCATTGGTAATTCGAACTGTCATAGTCGAGACCATGCGTCATCGTGAGTGAGAACCCGGCTGGAGCACCATCGACCCAGGCGGCCAACGCGATTGCCGAACGTTCGAAGAGGTAGGCGAACCGCTCACCTTCGGCATCGCTCACAGCAGGCACGTGCTGTTGGTTGAGGGCGATGACCCACGGGAAATCATCGGGGGTCATCGAACGAACGTCAATTGCCATGACGTAAGTATGCGCAGTTTCAATCTTGCGTCAACGAATGTTGCGCGCCCGCGGTGCATCGGGTTCGAACATCGTTCTAATCTCTTGAGGTGCTCTTTCAACGACGAACCGACATGATCCGACCCGAAGAAGCGTTGCCAGGTCGCGCCGAACCGATGGCTGTGGCTGAGGTGCACCCTGTACTCGGCACACCCCTGGTTGGGCCGTGGCCAGATGGTCACGAAGTCATTTACTTTGCAATGGGATGTTTCTGGGGTGCCGATCGCTTCATGTGGCAGATTCCGGGCGTGCATTCAACTGCGTGTGGCTACATGGGCGGGTGGACGCCGAACCCGACATATGAAGAGACCTGCACATCGCAAACTGGGCACACCGAAATCGTGATGGTGGTGTTTGACCCGAACGTCGCAAATATCGAGACATTGCTCGAGGCGTTTTGGGAAAACCACGACCCGACCACAGCGAACCGTCAAGGTAACGACATCGGCACTCAGTACCGGTCAGCGATGTATACGACGACCCCTGGTCAGCTAGCAGCGGTGGAAGCATCTCGCGACCAGTACCAAGCATCGCTGTCGCAATCGGGCTTCGGAACGATCACGACCCAAATTTGTGATGCAGCAGCAGCGGGCGACGGGGTGTTCTATTACGCCGAGGACTACCACCAGGGCTACCTCCACAAATACCCTGCCGGGTATTGCAATCACGGCTTTTGCCAGGTCGCGTACGCAACCTCGTAGCCGTTGTCCGCTACTCGGTTGGGCTGAGCAATTCGCCGGCGCGGAGCTGGCTTGCATACAACCCGTCAGCTGCGACGAGTTCGTCGTGGGTTCCTTGCTCGGCGATGCCTGCGTCATCGAGAACGATGATCCGATCTGCTGACCGAACTGTCGATAGTCGGTGTGCAATCACGATCGCAGTTCGACCGGTGAGAGCGGCTGTCAGTGCATCGTGGACGAGCGCCTCATTTTCCATATCGAGGTGACTGGTCGCTTCATCCAAGATCATGATGCGAGGGTCTTTGAGTAGCAGCCGAGCAATCGCGAGCCGTTGTTTTTCTCCACCGCTCAGTCGATAGCCACGTTCGCCGACAACGGTGTCGTATCCGTCGGGAAGCCGAGCGATGGTGTCGTGAATTCGCGCGGCCTCGCATGCCGTTACGAGGTCGCTATCTGTTGCGTCAGGATCGGCGAAGCGAAGGTTGTCAGCAATCGAGACGTGAAACAGGTGCGGGTCTTGAGCGACGACTCCGATTGCACCACGAAGCGACGGCAGGGTGAGATTGCGAATGTCGTGCCCGTCGATGGTGACCGAGCCAGCGGTGACGTCGTAGAGCCGTGGAATCAGTGAAACGAGCGTTGACTTACCTGCCCCCGATGCACCAACAACTGCGACCGTCTCACCAGGCGAGATTGAGAATGAGACGTCGCCGAGGATGTTGCGATCGGGATCTGCTCCCGGGATGGAGCGTTGTTCCATTGAAGAGACTGCGTGCTCCTCAGCAGCCGGGTATCGGAATGTCACCGAATTGAACGCAATCTCACCAGCGCTGTTCGTGAGATCGACCGCACCCGGACGCTCGGTAATTGGTTCGGGGGCATCAAGCACTTCGAAGACTCGCTCAAACGACACCATCGACGTCATCAGATCGACACGTGCGTTCGTGAGCCCGGTGAGTGGTTGGTAGACCCTCGTCACTAACGCAGCGAGCGCGACGAGTGTGCCGGCGGTGATCGAACCATTCACTACCATCCACGCGCCGATGCCGTAGATGGCCGCGGTGCCGATTGCGCCAACGAGGCCTAGTGCGACGAAGAAGACCCGTCCCAACATTGCCGATGAGATACCCGCATCTCGAACTGCGTTGGCTTGTGTGCTGAATGTGTTGAGTTCGCGCCGTTCGTCACCGAACAACTTCACCAACATGGCGCCAGCAACGTTGAATCGTTCGGTCATCTGGGTGTTCATCGTGGCGTTGTGTTGCATTTGACGACGAGAAATATCTTGCAGGCGACGACCAACGCGACGTGCCGGCACGATGAATGTTGGGAGCACGATGAGTGACAGCAGGGTGAGACGCCACTCGAGGGCTGCCATCGTGGCCAGGGTGGTGACAAGCACGATTACGTTGCTAACGACTGAACCCAATGTGCTCGTTAGCGCACTCTGTGCGCCAACGACATCGTTGCTGAGTCGCGAGGTAATTGCACCGGTGGGCGTGCGTGTGAAGAAGCCAATTGGGAGACGCTGAACCTTTGCGTAGAGCGCAATGCGGAGGTCGGCGATAAGTCCTTCGCCGACTTGAGCCGAACACCAGCGCTGCAAGATTTGGAGTGCGGCATCGGCGAGGGCCGAGACGACGGCGGCGGTTGCGAGCCACACGATGAGGCGACGGTCGCCCTGAGGAATTGCGTTGTCGAGAATTTCTCGTACGACGAGGGGCGGCACGAGAGCGAGCAGGGCGGCAACGAGAATCGCAATAAGAAACAGGATGATGGTTGATCGGTATGGACGAGCGAATGCCCAAACTCGCTTTGCTGTTCCGTCTTGAAGATGTACATCGCGAACCGCATCTGTATCTCTCGGCATCATGTGGTGAGGGCCCATGCGCATGCCCTTATGTTAAGTACCTGTGGCGGGAGTGCATCACTGGCCTACCCTGAACTTATGACGCGGCGCCCGGTGCTCTACATGGCGATAACAGCCGTAGTCGCAGCATCGTGCGGTGCACCACAACCTGTGCGGTTGATGTCATCGGAGACAACGGTGAGTTCATCGCAGTCGGCGGCTAATGACTCAAATCAAACTTCGGGTGAAACAGCCGCTCCTCAACCACAACTCGAAGATGTGGTGGTGCCAGATCTTGAATGGACACCTCTCGGTGCAGGCACCGGCTCCGCTCAGCTCGACGTTCCTCTCGACTACAGCGATCCCGACGGTGAAACCGTCACGCTGTATGTCGTTCGGCATTCGGCTCGTGATGAAGGCGGCCGCATCGGCTCTCTATTGGTGAACCCGGGTGGCCCAGGGTTCGGTGGTTCAGTGCTTGCGGCCCTTGCACCCCAGATTTATGACGATGCATTGCTCGACCGGTTTGACATTGTCGGATGGGATCCACGCGGCACCGGCCTCAGCACTCCGACTATCGATTGCATCGACGATTACGACCCGTTTTTCGCCGAGATAGATATCACCCCTGAAACCGATGAAGAACGGCGAGCATTGGTTGCGATTGCACAAGAGTTTGCCGATCGATGCGCGGGTACAAACGAGGGTGTGACAGAGCACGCGGGCACGAACAATTCGGCCCGAGACATGGATGTGTTGCGTCGTGCTCTTGGTGAAGAGACGATCAGTTACTTCGGGTTTTCGTATGGCAGCGAACTTGGTGCTACGTGGGCGACGCTGTTTCCCGACACGGTTCGAGCAGCGGTGCTTGACGGGGCAGCTGATCCGAACGCCGACAGTCTCGAGTCTTCATTGCAACAACTTGAGGGGTTCGAAGCCTCCCTCACGACGTTTCTGCAGCGATGCAGCAGTGATGCCTCATGCAAGTTCCATAACGATGGAAACGCAGAGGCTGCATTTGAAGCGCTGATGAAAACGCTTGATGCAAACCCGGCACCAACATCGAGCGGTCGCCCGCCCGCCAATCTTGCGGTCGCCATTAATGGTGTGATCGAAGCGATGTATTCAGATTCATATTGGCCGACTCTTGAGGCAGCCCTTGCGGCGGCGGCACTGGGTGATGGTTCAGGTCTTCTTGCGTTACATGACGCCTATTACCAGCGTCAGCCAGATGGAACCTATGGAAATGAGCTTGAGGCATTTCAGACCATTAGTTGTGCTGATACCGCGGAACGCCTCAGTGTCGCCGAAGAGGATGCCCTTATTGATGAGTATCGGGCAGTGGCTCCTCGACTTGTGCCCGAAGGCGCGTCTGGTCAGTATTTCTGCACGTTCTTTCCGGCGGCGCGGGACCCACGCATTGACATCACAGGTGTTGGCGCCGGGCCAATCGTTGTCATTGGCACCACCGGTGATCCTGCGACTCCGCTGTCATCAACTGAGTTGATGGCCGATGCATTAGATGATGGCCGACTCGTCGTAGTTGAGGCCGATCAGCACACCGGGTACGGGGTTAACCAGTGCATCAATGAACTCGTCAACGACTACCTCATCGAACTGACTGCACCAGCCGTCGACACGATCTGTCGCTAGGCGACGGCGTAAAAGCGACTCGCAGTCGCCGGTTCTCTGGCGGAAGGAGTGGGATTCGAACCCACGGAGGCCCGAAGACCTCAACGGCTTTCGAGGCCGTCCCATTCGTCCGCTCTGGCATCCTTCCGTCGATGGAGGCTATCGGCCAACGTGGGTCAGGGCGACTGCCGTTGTGAACTCAGCGTCGCCGATCAGCGAAGAAGCGTTTTAAAAGCTGCGAGCTTTCCTCACTGCGAACCCCGGCAATCTGAGGTATTCGATGATTTAACACGTCGGAGTTGGTGAGATCAAAGCAACTCCCCGAGGCACCAGCTTTCGGGTCATGTGTGCCGAAGACGAGCATGCCAAGCCGGCTGTTGACCATCGCGCCAGCGCACATCACACAAGGCTCAAGGGTGACGACCAGTAGGCACTCCTCGAGGTGCCAGTTGCCAATAAGGTTTGCGGCGTCGCGCAATGCAAGTACCTCAGCGTGGGAAGTCGGGTCGCCGGTTAGCTCACGTTCGTTATGGCGAGTTGCGATCACACTGTGGCGATGGACGACAACGGCACCGACAGGAACGTCGCCATGAGCCTCCGCTGAGCGCGCTTCTTCAAGTGCGTGCGACATCCACGTGTCGAGTTCGCTAGCAGTGAAGTCATCGGGTGTGAGAACTCCCATAACGGCAGGCTACGTCGCTCTTGATCTGACTGGGCCAGTTTGGGTGGCCTCCCTTAGGATTCGAGATGTGAACACCCCCGTTCCTGTTGCCCCTCGGCAACGGATTCCCAAATTTGCGCCGAAGAACATGTTCTACGGCTGGGTTGTTGTCGGGGTTGCGGTCATTGCGGTGTTGATGACAGCTGGAAGCCGCGCTGCGCCGGGAGCGCTTCTCGTCGACATGGAACGCTCAACCGGTTGGAGCACGTCAACGTTGTCGATTGCTGCGTCGATCAGTCTCGTGATGTACGGAGTGGGCGGACCGCTCGCCGCGTTCGTGATGTCGAGAATCGGTCTCAGGTCAACAACTGTGATGAGCTTGTTGCTCGCTGCAGTGTCGTTTTTGTTCAGCGCCCGAAGCGAATCACTGTGGTCGTTTTACCTGTGGTTTGGCTTTGGAGCGGGTCTTGCGAGTGGCCTTATTGCAAGCGTGCTTGGCGCAACGATTGCAAATCGTTGGTTCGTTGATCGTCGAGGGTTTGTCACCGGCATTTTCGGCGCCTCAACGAGTGCTGGGCTGCTGGTGTTCTTTCCCTTCTTCACCGCGTTGGCTGCGAACTCGGGGTGGCGCCGGTCGCTTGAGATTGGTGCAGTGTTGCTCGTGGTGACGGCAATTCCAGCTGCGTGGTTGATGCGTGATGCGCCAGCCGATGTTGGACTCGCACCGTATGGCGGAACCCCAGAGCCAACGAGAGCTCCCGATCGCGGGCTCTTTCGCCGGGCGGTGCGTCGACCGGAGTTTTGGTTGCTTGCAGTCACATTCATGGTGTGTGGGGTGACGAGCAATGGGCTTGTTGGCCAGCATTTCATTGCTCACGCAACCGAGCACGGATTTGCCGAAGTGACCGCGGCGAATTGGCTTGCGGTCATGGGGTTGTTCAATTTTGTTGGCACATTGATCAGCGGCTGGCTCACCGATCGATACGACCCCCGCCGATTGCTGTTCGCGTACTACTCATTTCGTGGGGTCAGTTTGTTCTTCTTGCCGGTCATTCACGACAACGTCTCGATCGGCGTGTTTGCAGTGCTGTTTGGCCTTGACTACATCGCCACGGTTCCTCCCACAATCATGTTGTGCGCGGAGGCGTTCGGTCGGCATAACGCCGGCACTGTGTACGGCTGGGTGTTCGCAGCTCATCAGATTGGTGCGGCTCTTTCTGCATGGGGAGCGGCAGTCATTCGGGAAGCGGCCGGAGATTACACGTGGGCATTTTCGGCAGGTGGAGGCATTGCGATCGCAGCGGGCATGTTGGCGACGATGATTCGTCGACCATCGATGTCGACTTCAGCGATAGCGACTTGATCGTCAGCCCGACGCACGAAATGCGGCTGCATGCTGATTACGGTGATCAATGTGTCGACACTCACCATTGAGCCGTTTTTTGAAGGTCCTGCTGGTAGCGGTCAGGGTGGTTGGACAGCCCGTCAGTTCTCAGAGCACCTTGACGGTCCTCACACCTTTGCGTTGCGCCACCATGTTCCACTTGGTGATGAACTCGCTGTTGTTCATGGCGACACGGTGCAGTTACTTCATGGTGACGTGCTCATCATGGAAGCAACTCCGTGGACGCCAGATGCGGTGACAACCGAGGCAGTGTCGATTGAAGATGCTGCGGCGGCGCGTTCGAGGTTCGTGCCATTTCTTGACGACGACATTTCGATGACGTGTTTCTCCTGCGGAATTCATGCAACTTCCATGCAGGTTCATGGCGCCCATCTCGGTGATGGCCGTTACGCAACAGATTGGACGGTGCCTGATTGGGCGACATCTTCTCTCACGTCCTCTGCTGCGCTGTGGGCTGCACTCGACTGCACGGCTGCGTTTTACGTGTGCGGTAGTGACGGTGAACGCATGGCGTTCACTGTGCAGTACGCCGTCGACCAGCGGCGCGCAATTGCTCCTGGTGAGCGGGTGGCCATTGTCGGTTGGAACGGTGATTATGAGCCCGTGTGGGATGGGCGCAAGCGTGGCGCTGCGTCAGCAGCGTTTGGCGAAGATGGCGATGTCATTGCGCTCGCAAGATCATTTTGGGTGTCAGCACCTGAGTGAGAACTCCCGCACTCGGCAATAGTTGCAGTTAACGCTTGTCGAGTAACCGCCTCGCGCCGTTCTTGCTGGATCGACGGCGTTGTTATGCACTCCTGCGAGGTAACCAGCTGTCGATGTTCAGCACATTGGTTCCATCGTTGGCTCAGAGATGTCGGTTGCGATGTCGGCATCGTCATCGGTTGCTGAAGCCGTTTCACCGCTCGCCACATACGAACTTGTAGCGATCATTCGAAGAGTTTCCGAGTCGTATTTTGCAATGTGAGTTGCCCCGATGGTGACGATGTGATCACCGATCACGAGTGCCCGTGTTGTGCTGTTCCACCAACGGCAGTCTTCTGACGCTGGGTATTCGAGTTCAACCGGTTCAGCGAATGTCGCAAGCTCGCTCACCCGTGTAACGGTCACCGTTCCGTCGTAGTCGGCGGTAGCCGTGAATTGACCGGCTGGCCACCATAGGAACGCCTTGTGGTCATACTCGGCTGCAGACGCTCGACCGATATCAACCTTGTCGAGCCGCATCGGATTTGATGAGTCGCTGACATCAAACAGGCTGATTTGTGTTCCACGTGTGCGCCCACTGTTGTCGGCGTCTTGGCCGATGCCGAGCAATTTGCCATCACCGATTGGATGTAAATAACTGGAATATCCCGGAATCTTGAGTTCTCCGGCGGCGTAGGGCTGAGTCGGGTCAGTTAGATCGACGACGTAGAGCGGGTCGGTTTCCCTGAAGGTGACGACGTACGCAAGGTCACCTATGTAGCGAACGGCGTAAATGCGCTCCGTTAAACCAAGGCCGCCGACTTCCCCGAGCACGTCGTAGGTGTTGTCGTCCCCTGCTGTGAGGATGGTGACTGCAGATTCGCTGATTCCGTCGACGGTGCGAGTGGTGGCGATGCGTAGTTCGTCTCCGTGTTCGTTGAGAGCGAATTGGCCGATGGTGTTGCCCGGGACGGTTCCC
>CBFHYI010000061.1:0-8123 GCA_965660025.1 uncultured Ilumatobacteraceae bacterium
CGGCTTGCAACAATGTCAGCGACTAACGGAGTGTCAACTCCTCCGGGGCACACTGCATTCACCCGAATGTCCTCCCGTGCGTGGTCAATCGCCAAAGCTCTGGTCAAATTCACCACTGCCCCTTTAGCGGCGTTGTAGGCAGGAATTCCCCAGTCCCCGAACAGTCCTGAAATTGAAGCCGTATTGACGATAGCTCCACCACCCTGAGCTCTCATCACAGGAATAGCAGCGCGACATCCGTACATCACAGAACTCAGATCAACGTCAATAATTCGCTTCCAATGCTCGTCGCTTAGCGAGTCGACAGTGCCAGTGGAAACGATCCCAGCATTGTTGAAAAGGACGTCTAGTCGACCAAAACGTTCAACAGTCGTTTTGACCATGTCGTCTACAGCCGACGAATCAGCGACATCGACTTGGAAAGTGTCAGTCATTGCTCCTAGTTCGATGGCTAGCTGCTCGGCGCCCTCACCATCCAAATCAGCAACCATTACCTGAGCTCCCTCAGCAACAAAACGACGCACGGATGCCGCGCCGATTCCTGAAGCTCCACCAGTCACAAGCGCTACTCGATTTTCAAAACGATTCATATAAAGGTGTCCTTAGCGATTGATTCGAGCATAGAAGACCGGGAACACGGACGGCTCAGCGACTCGTTCCGACCGGTCGACGGCGTAAACGACTTTCCAGGCATCATGAACACGGCGGGCGACGCTGCCGACGGTGTCGACCACGATCGTCACCCCTCAACGGTTTGGCCTGAGGCCGTGGCTCATCCACGCTGACTGAGAGATCATCAAGATGGAGCAAAACCTCAATCAGCCGTGGTTGACAGGAGCCGGTGGGCGACATCGTTGTGGCTGCTCATACCGGCACCCTCACAAACGTTGTATCGCGACCCGAACCCGTTACCGCGAGGGAGATGTTGAAAAATCACTTTTAACAGTCGGTAGGCAGGTTTCGTTGTAACCCAGACTTCGAATGCTGACAGCTAGAACCCGTAGAGTCGTCGCATGTCGAAGAAATGGGAAGGCCTAACGCAGAAGCACAAAGGCGTCACTTGGCTGCTCATTTGCGCTCTTGCGTTTACCTTTGGGATTTCATGTGCTGACCGTAATGATCGAAGGATAGTTGCGAACTCTATGGAGATCGAGAGCGATTCGGTTGTAAACGCAAACGTACAAATTATCGGCTCCTGGAGTAATGCAGAATTCAACAAAATCACTTTTTGGATTGAGCTTGAAGAAATTTCTTCCGGCTCAGACGTAGAGAGATTCGTCGCAGAGCAAATTGATCCACCGCTGCTTGACCGCGACGAGCGGCAGGTTGTTCAAGTGGTGTTCCCAGAGATGTCGGAAATTGGAGATCAGATGTTCAGAGTGTGCTTCGGCATCATCGCTAGCCGCACACTTGTCGACTGCAAAAATCCCGCTGGCCAAGTCAAGTTAGAACAAACATCGAGCACAACGCCTAGTTCAACAACCACTGTTGAAGAGACGGGTGCGACCGTTATGACTTCGACGACATCGACAACCTCAACTTCAACGACTTCAACCTCCACTGCATCTACGACTGTCCCAACTTCGGCTAATTCATCGGCCTCCGGGACTTCTGAGACATCTTCGACTGTGGCTCCGACGACGACTGTGGCTCCGACGACGACTGTGGCTCCGACGACGACCGTCAGCAACCCGCTTCAAGTCTCATTCGCTTGGAGCGGGTCGAGCACAGGCTGCCCTGCAAACTCCGACCTCTACGCCTATCTAAATATCTCAGGACACACTGCGACTCCGTCGTTCATCGCGAGCGCAGGTGGTCAATCTGTGACGTCGTACTCAGGTTGGGATGGAGACTGGAACAGTTTTGCGCTCGACCAATGGCCAGCGCTCTCAGACGGTGAGCACACCATTTCATACACGGTGACCGACGAGACGTACTCTCGCTCTGGAAGTGCGACGGTGACCTACGCGTGCAACTCCTAAGGCCACTGGAATGAACCCTGTCGATCGAGGTTTCGTACCGAGTTGAAGCATCGCCTGCCCGCACGGGTTATTCGATCGACGGGCTATTTCTCGTAACTTGGCGCTCGTTTTCTCGCTGTGTGGAGGATCGGAGCGAAAACTGGTTGTGGGTTTTGGCACAGCGGTCGTTGCGCGGCACGCCTCCAGTGCCATCAACAAGGGCGTTGGCGGTGATGTGTGGCGACAACCAGCTACGGCTCCAAGGTACGGTAAATACTGATGAAAGATCTGCGCTCGCAATCGCTTGATAGTGAGGGCACCCCTTCGGCTGAACGGGACAGACCCGACAACCGGCAAAGTTGGAGTCCTCGACATGCCGACCGTCGGGTCGCAGTGATCCTCATCACAGCAGCGTGCTCGATGTTGGTCGGCAGGTTCGGGGGACGGCTACGACCACTCGACATGCAGCCGCTGCAGTGGATGATTTCCTGGGCAGGCATTCAGGTGGTTGCGTATTTGATTCTCCCGACGATCGTCTGCCTGATCTTCGGAATCAAACTTTCTGAGGTCGGATGGTCTATCAAGGGTTTGAAGGCGCACTGGCGGCCGTACGCCGGTCTTCTAATTCTTGCCCTACCTGCGGTTGTCGCCGTCAGCTTCTCAGCCGAATTCCAGGCTCAATACCCGCTGCTGACAGTACGCACTGGTGATCAGATTGATCTGGCAGCAATGATGATCTGGTGGGCCTTCTACGCAGCCCAGTTCGTGGCAATTGAGTCGTTCTTTCGTGGTTTTCTTGTAATCGGTTTAGCGCCTGTTTTTGGTTCGAACTCAGTTCTTATTGCAATGCTTCCATACCTCGCTATTCACTTCTCGAAACCACCGTTAGAGGCAGTCGCATCGATAGTTGGAGCACTCGTTATGGGAATACTTGCCCTCCGCTCGAAGAGCATTTGGTTGGGAGTGATCGTTCACATTGTCGTAGCAGCGACGATGGACGTCTCATCTCTCATGCAGAAGGGTGTGCAGTGGTGATCGCAGACAGCCTGAACAATTAACCCTGAAACGATTAGGCCAGTTTTAGAAGACGGGGAATACGGCCTGCTCGCCAACTCGTTCAGACCGGGCGAGCGCGTAGACGACCTTCCAGTCGCCATGAACATGGCGGGCGATACTGCCGATGATGTCGATCACGATCGACACCCCCATCGGGTCGGTCTCGGGCCGTGGCTCGCCCACGCTGACCGAGAGATCATCAAGATGCAGCAAGACCTCGATCAGTCGTGTTCGGCAAAAGTCGTCGAGGGTGAGCATGCGGCCACCGAGAGCGCCAACCAGGCGGTCAGCGGGTTCATCAGCCAATCGACGACTGAGCTCGGTCGCAAGGTCGGCGCACCTCGCGGCTATCGCTTCATGGCCGATTGCTGACTCATCCGCTGAAACCTGCTTGATCTGGTCGTGTATCGGTGAGTCCACTGCGGCATGAAAATACGTGACCGGGGTGAGCAGGTCGCCTTCTGGTTGAGCATCGACCGGCGTGCGGTCGAGGTAGGCGATGGTGGCACCAGCTGCTCGCACGAGGTGAGCTGCCAAACTGCCGACGGTCATGCCCTCGAGCGCCGATGGTGTATCCCACGCAACACCAACCGAAGGTCGACTCATCAACTCTGCGGCAGCCTCGACCGCTTCGACCACCAAGGAACGCACGACAGCAGAGTCATTCGCAGATGAGGTCGGCGAAGATCCGTTCATATGGGCGAACGTTAGCCGAGGCGGTCTGCGACCGAGGTTACGGGCGGGTAGCAGGAATCTGGAGAAGTACAAGAAAGACGGCAGAGGTTCGAGCCTCTCCGTGCACATTTATTGAAGAGATCGACAACAGCAAGGTTCAGATTATGAGACACAAATCGGTTCGTGTGGCGAATTCCGCACTCCTGGCGGTTTCTGTCGCAGCGTGCGGGTCCTCAGCCGAGATCAGTGATGGTGTGGAATGAAATCATCTGCCGCGACGGCACTCTGAGTAGCGAGGAGAATCCTCGCTACTACTGGGACCTTGAGTTAGAAGAAGATCGAAGAGCAAATTGAGGCATCTTCTGGCAGTTTGCCGTGGGAACACGAGTGTTTATTCTCTCCGCTGATGAAAGACCGAGCAGAATGCCGCTGTGGGTCTTTCAGATATCCCATTGACGAATCTCTGAGAGTGCCCACTATTTGACTGAGAATGCAGTATGGACCCCACATTCATGCAAGGAATTCAGTTGTACCTCGTCTCAGGAGCGGCGATCGCAAGCGCATTGGTCGGCGGTGTGTTCTACGCCTTCTCCTCGTTTGTGATGGCAGCTCTACAGCGTCTCGAGCCCGAGGACGGGATGACCACAATGCAGGCGATCAACATCACTGCTGTTCAGCCCGGCCTCATGGTGCCCTTTTTTGGGACCACGTTGGCCCACATCGGGGTGGCTCTTACGGCAATCAGTAATTGGGAAAACAGCGTCTCTTCCTGGCTGTTGGTTGGGTCGTTGAGTTTTGTTTTTGGCACCTTTGCTCTGACCGCGTTCTACCACGTTCCACGAAACAACGCTCTTGCCGATACCGCTATCGATGATCTAGATGCCCCCCATGTTTGGCACCGATACCTCGTTGAATGGACAAGAGGAAATCACCTCAGAGCGGCGACATCGATGGTTGCAGCAACTGCCCTGACGATCGCAATCGTCAACCGCTGACGATCTATCGGCAGTTCACAACCTCTCGCTCAACTTTCGCCTTTTCTTTAAATTTCGAATGACGATTCGCGGTGCGCGCCAACAAACCGGGGTTCGTTTTGCCTCGACGGGTCCGGCTCCTGAGAAAGAAGGGTCACGGCCTAGGGTGTTGCAATGGTTTCCTCAAATCGTTTTTTCGAATTTGGTGACCATAGACAGTTGGCAAGTTGTGGATTCAGCTGAGACCGAATTAGTCGACGAGAAGATGGCTTGGCGGACGTTGCTGCTGAGCGGTCTTGCGGTATTTGCCACGTTTCTCGACACGTCGATCCTGTTCGTTGCGTTTCCAGACATCGTGCGCTCATTCCCTTCAGCAGAATCGACTCAACTGTCATGGGTCATTAACGCGTACACGATTGCATTTGCGGCTCTTGTCGTGCCCTCCGGCAAAATTGCGGATCGCGTTGGTCACAAGCGATCGTTTCTCTTTGGGTCACTCCTTTTTACGTGTGCCTCGCTTCTGTGCGCTGCAGCTCAATCTCCATTCGTCTTGATCTTGTTCCGAGTTATGCAAGGTGTCGGGGCTGCTGTCCTGATTCCAAGTTCGCTTGCCCTCGTCATCCGCGCGTTTCCACGAGAAAAGCTTCCGGTGGCTGTTGCGATCTGGGGAGGAATCGGCGGTGTGGCCGGAGCCCTCGGGCCCTCACTGGGAGCCGTTCTTGTTGATGCTGCAAATTGGCGGTGGGTATTCCTCGTGAACTTGCCTGTTGGCTTGATCACCATCTGGGGTGGTCGGATAATTCTCCGTGAATCTCGTGATGAGACCATGAAGATCCCTTCATTGAGTGGAGTGGTCTTATTTGCAGGGTCTGCGGCACTGCTGTCGCTCGGCGTTGTGCAGAGCGAAGACTGGGGTTGGGCAGATAATCGCACCGTTATGTCGCTCATAGCTGGTGGTGTGTTATTGACGGTGTTTTGGTTTCATCAGCGTCGTAGCGAGAGGCCTGCCCTTGACCTCGATCTTTTTGGGATCAGAAATGTTGCGTGGGCGAATGCTGCGATGTTCGTCTATGGGGGCGCCTTCGCGGCGATGTTCTTTGGCTCGGTGCTGTTCCTCACCGATGTGTGGGGGTGGTCGATAACTGCGGCTGGATTCGGTGTCGCTCCAGGCCCGACCTTGGTAGCGCTACTCGCACCGAGGGCAGGAAAACTTGCGGTGGTTGTGGGGCAGCGCCCGCTGTTGGTTGCTGGTGGCCTGCTCTTTGCGTTGTCGGGTCTACTCCGAATCGTGATGCTTGGTCCTGAACCGAATTATCTCGTTGATTACTTGCCCTCCATGTTGCTCACAGCTCTCGGCGTCGCATTATTGATTCCACAGCTGTCAAGCACCATCGCTCAAGCGCTTCCGCAAAACCGGGTTGGTGTGGGCTCGGGGCTCAATCAAGCAGTCCGACAGTTTGGCGCCACCTTTGGGGTTGCTCTCACTGTGGCGTTCCTCAGTGGGGATTTAGTCGACGCTGCAGAAGTTATTGCTCGATTCGACCGAATTTGGTGGCTGATTGTCGTCGGAGGACTCCTTTCGGCTGCGGCCTCGCTACCGCTTCAAACCGGGAGCGCTGGCGCGAGAAGCGCTGAACAAAGCTGAGGCAGAACCAGCTCTTTGAGACGCCCACCAGTCTCGGACGAGGCCCTAGAAGAATTCGCTGGTGCAACACTGGTCTCAGCCAGTTGGAGAGTGTCTGGTACCGCGGAGTCAGTAGTCAAGGTCGCAAGATAGATCCCACTCAGGTAATGGATCTCGAAAATGCGCCCACTTCTTCGGACCCTTCTCAAATTCCCGACCGGTTACGACGCAGGAATCAAGACGCTCTCGAATTGCGGCCTCGTCCATATCGACCCCGATAAACACAATCTCGGTCTGACGGTCACCGACGATTGGGTCCCAGCGCTCGTCAAAACTAGCGCGATCCTCATCGGTCTCGAAGTCGGTAGAGCCCAAAGCGGTGTTGACCTGATCGATAAAGTTCGCAGCTGGGCGACACTCAACAATTCGCGGCAGTTGCCGACTGGCACTTCTGCGCAGACCACTAGGGGTAATCAATATGAGCAACGACTTGACTGACGACCGCTTGGTCATTGGCGGCGGCTTTGCATCGCCGTACAGCATGAAAATGAGAGCAGTCTTGAGGTATCGCCACATTCCACATCGCTGGGTGTTGCGCAACTCCCGGTGGGATGATCTCCCGACACCTCCCGTGCCGGTGATTCCAGTGCTTGCATGGCCTGATGGAGCGGGCGGTTACCGAGATGTCATGGTCGATTCCTCTCCACAGATCACTCGACTCGAAGACGAATACCAGGGTCGCAGCGTGGTGCCCACCGACCCGGCACTCGCATTCATTGACTTTTTGTTAGAGGACTTTGCCGATGAATGGGTCACCAAAGCGATGTATCACTACCGCTGGACCTACGACCCTGACATTGAGAAAGCAGGATTGCTGCTGCCTCTCGATCAGAACCTTCAACTCTCAGATGACGACCACGTTTCGGCTCACGACTTCATTATTCAGCGCCAGATCAGCCGCCGAGCATTAGTTGGATCGACAGACGCCAACACACCGATTCTCGAGACCTCGTATCGAAACGTGCTCAACATCATGCAGGCCCATCTCGCTCAGCGCGACTTCTTTTTTGGCGATCGTCCTGGCCGCACCGACTTCGCCATGTACGGGCAGCTCAAGCCGATGCTGTGGTGGGATCCAACACCCGCCGCGCTCGCAGTGGAACGCGCGCCCCGCGCGGTGAACTGGACCGAACGCATAGACGACCTCTCGTGGCTGCCAATCGTTGACGACGACGGCTGGTCACCACTGGACGATCTTGAGGAAACCGTGGGGCACCTTTTGGCTGAAGCAGGTCAGACCTACGTTCCATTCATGTTGGCAAACGACGAGGCGCTGAGGTCGGGGGCCGAGGACGTTGTCTGTGAGATTCGCGGCGACAGTTACCGTCAAGGGCCGTTCAAATATCAGGGCAAGTGCCTCACATGGATCCGAGAGTCATATTTCGCCCTCAGTGCGGACGATCGCGGGCGCGTCGATTCGATGCTGAACGGCACAGGCTGTGAATCACTCTTCGCGTAATCGGAATAGGTCACTCAAAAGAGAACTCAACCTCAGCATTCGGTCATCTGACGACGATCGCGATTTTGCATCATCGCGTTCATTCTGATGGTGAGGGCCACCACGTTGCAGCTTGACGCCGAGCGCCTCGTCCTTTGCGGCGATCGAGCCATAGCGCAAGGCGACGAAGAGGTGATCCGGCGAGGCGAAGCCATAAACGGTTCTTGGCTGATGTGTAATCCCGCGTGAATGGGCACACCCGCACGCAGATCGAGCAGTCATTATTGATTTTGGTCCAGTACGAGAAACACTTTTCTCCGTCAATCGACCATTTT
>CBFHYI010000062.1:0-7596 GCA_965660025.1 uncultured Ilumatobacteraceae bacterium
AAGGCGATGGTGTCTCGACCCACCGTGCAGGTGAACCTCGGTCGGGCGTCATCACTCGTCGCAGCCGCGGCCGCAACCATGGACACTGCATGTCGAGAAATCGATGAGCGAATCGCAGCTGAAATTGTTCCCACCGATGCCGACTATTTGCGACAGGTTGGGCTCGCAACATCGGCGCTCGATCAGCTTCGCGATGCAATGACAGAACTGCTGTCAACCCAGGGCGGTAACGGCCTGCGTGAGAGCGGACACTTCGAGCGACGTTGGCGTGACTTTCAAGCGATGCCACTCCATATCAATGCGCACCGAGATCGGGCACATCATCAAATTGGCCGCTTCGTACTCGGTGAAGAACTCGAAGCGTTCTAAACAGCCGACACTCAATTCGTTACGAACGGAACCTCGCACGCCTGATCACTAACCACCACCATGTGCACAGGGTTGTTGCCGTGCGCACCGGCTGACCACGACGGGAACACCACCGAATACAAGCCGTCAGCGCCGGCGACGAACACAAGGAAACGATCAGGAGACTCAAACACGGGAATGAGGTCGTCGTCTGACCCTTTCGGCGTTAACGCAGCGTTCAACGATCGAATGCGTGACCGCCGCACGTGACACAACTCGAACAGACGATCTTGAATTGACGAGCGAGTCCAACCGGCCTTCGCGAGCACATTCGCATGTTCTGGGTTCAGAGCGATCGCCGCCGACCCAGTGTGAAGGTACAAGTTGTTTGACCCAGCATTTGTCAAGACTTCGGCAAGTATCCGCAGAAGCCGATCAGGCGACTCAGGGTCGTCAGCATCGTTCACAAACATCACCGAGTGCGGAGCTTCTGTACCGAGGACGGTGACAACATCGCTGCCTGTTGGGTAGCCCCACATTTCCGACATCGGCGGGAAGGGCGATGCATGTTCTGCTTCGGCGAGACACATCGAGAACTTCCCTGGGTGACCAAGCAACGCCATGTCTGATACACCGGGCTTTGCTCCGCCAATGTTCATCATGGCGAGACGCAACGCACGTCCGATGCATACGTTTGCCCGATGCCCGGGCCCCAACGCACCAAACCCCGACGCAATGCCTGTGATCGCGCCAAGCGGGCCGTTCACAACAAGTAAGGGCGCAATTGAATGTGTGGTCGACTGCACCTCGCTGAGATCGAACTCAGGTTGCAACACCGCTTGCATCGCCGCAAGTACGAACGGCATGTAGTCGGGTGAGCAGCCTGCCATCACCGCATTCGTTGCGAGTTTCTCAACGGTGGCGACTCCTCCAAGCGGGCCAACCTCGCCGAGCACCACGTCACTGTCAAGACCAGAGGCGAGCACCATTCGATCGACAAGTTCTGTCGTCGGGATGATCACTGGCAGTCCATCAGTGCAACCCATCTCGTGCAGCATTTCGAGCGCTGCGGCCTGGTCGGCCGCGTCAAGTAGCTCCATCACGACCCACTCGCTGCGGCGACGGGCTCGTTGTCGCCCGACGCCTGACCGTTCAACACTGCGACAAGGCGCGGAGCGATCTCATCGGCGAGTGCCGCCATCTCACTCGCGCTTGAACCTGCGATCGGATGCGGCAGGCGAACTCGCGGAATGTCAGGCATTCCACTCGACAGCGCAATGAGATCACCTTGCTGCCAGAACGGTTCGGTCACGAGAGCAACGGTTGGAATGTTTCGAAGGGCGAGTTGGATGCCGTCACGCACGGTGCCGGAAGTGCAACTGCCTCAATGGCCGTATGCAGCGATGACTGCGGAACATGTGTCAGAAATTTCAGCGAGATCTTCGGTGGAGGCGAGGGCGCTTGCGTTTCCTTTATTCCACAACTTCACGGTGATGCCGGGTATCGCCCGCTCAACCGCTTCGCCGATGAGTTGAAGAAACTCAACCGACCCTGGGAAGCCGTTCGCAAACAACCCGATTTGCTGGCCCGGTGCAAGGTGAGCCGACAATTCATACGGAACAGTTGGCCCGGAGCGTTCACCTCGTGGATCATGAAACTTCATGACATGACCTTAGGGTGCGCCGCCACACTCGCCGGCACCGCAACCTCACTCAACTGACAGCGCGATCACACCGAGGTCAAGAGCAGGGGACGCAAAATCGACGTGGAACTCGTCGCCAACCCGGCAATCAAGTGGCCGGGTGAATGAGCCCGCCAACACGGTCTCGCCTGCTTGTAGCGGAATTCCGAGGCCGTGCAGTCGTCGAGCGAGCCACACGATGCCTTCCACCGGGTCACCCAGAACGCCGGCCGCCACACCAGTTTCTTCGACGATGCCGTTTCGTGAACAGATCGCTCCCGCCCATCTCAGATCACCATGTCGAACTTCATCGACTGGCATCTTCACATCGCCAACGACAATGCCCGCGTTAGCCGCGTTGTCAGCGATGGTGTCGCGAACCGTTCTGCTCACACCGTCATCAGGGTGCACCCGGTAGGAACGAGCGTCGATGAGTTCGAGAGCCGCAACGACGTGGTCTGTTGCGTCGTACACATCCTGGGCAGTGACATCGGCGCCGCTGAGGTCGTCGCTCAACACAAACGCCAACTCAACTTCAATCTTCGGGTCGACATGATCGGCCCGCACGAGTGACCCACCGTTCGCAATGAACATGTAGTCAAACAAGATGCCGTAATCAGGCTCGTCGATCTTCATTGCCTGCTGCATCGCTCGGCTGGTGAGGCCAATCTTCTTACCGCGAACGACCGAGCCGCCCGCCACCTGCAGCGCGACCCAAGCTGCCTGAATCGCATAGGCGTCTTCTAAGGTGACATCGGGGTAACGCCGTGAGACCGGGTCGATCGAAGATGCCGACTGACGAGCCGCTTCATGCTCGTCAGCAAGTTCGGAAATCTGTTCATCGCTCAGCGATCGACCCATCATCACCCTCCGAGTCGCGGCACTGGATGCGTGTCATATGCGATCGCAACGTTCTTCGTTTCCATATAGAAATCGAATGAAAACTCCGGGCCACCGTCTCGACCAATTCCACTCGCCTTCACTCCCCCAAACGGCGTCGGAAGGTGGCGAACGTTCTGACTGTTCACCCAGATCATTCCCGCATCGAGATCACGGGCAACGCGATGAGCGCGACCGGTGTCACCAGTCCACAGGTAGCCGGCGAGGCCGTAGTCGACATCGTTCGCGATACGAACGGCGTCGGCTTCGTCTTCGAACGAAATTGCGGTGAGTACTGGCCCAAAGATCTCTTCTTGTGAGATTGTCATGTCGTTCTCGGCACCACTGAACAACATCGGTCTCACAAAACATGACTCGTCGTCGAGCGTGATGCGATCAGATACAAGACCTCCGACGGTCACATCAGCACCCGCTGAACGAGCGATCGCTTCATATGAGCGAACCTTCTCGCAATGCACCGGGTGAATCAACGGCCCAATCACCGTTGACGGGTCAAGTGGGTGACCGACCGGAAGAGTGGCGACACGCTCTTTGAGCTTCGCCACGAACTCGTCGTGAATCGATGACTGGATGAGTACTCGGCTCGACGACGTGCAGCGTTCACCGTTAAGCGACCAAATCATGAACGCAACTGCGTCGAGGGCCCGTTCAAGATCGGCATCGTCGAAGACGATCACCGGGTTCTTTCCGCCAAGTTCGAAATGCACTCGCTTGAGGGTTGGTGCTCCCTGTGCCTGAATGAGCGAACCAGTTGCTGACTCGCCAACAAAGGCAATCGCACGAATGAGCGGATGCTCGGTCAGCGCCTTGCCTGCAGACTCACCGAGACCGTGAACTGTGTTGAGCACACCTGCGGGCAGACCGGCTTCGAGGGCCAGCTCACTCAACAGTGACGCAGTCAACGGGCTCCACTCCGCCGGCTTGTGCACGACCGTGCAGCCAGCTGCCAGTGCCGGGGCGATCTTCCATGTCGACAACATGAACGGTGTGTTCCATGGGGTGATGACACCGACCGGTCCGATTGGTTGTCGCATCGAATAGTTCACATGATGTTGATCGGGCATCGACCGACCATCTGATGCTGAAGGTGCGTGGTCAGCAAAAAACCGGAAGTTCTCGGCGCCTCGTAGTGCGGCCTCAGACATAAATCTGATGGCTTGGCCAGTGTCGATGCACTCCACGGTTGCGATCTCGTCACGATGCTCAACGATGAGATCTGCGACGCGATGCAAGATGCGTTTGCGCTCTTTACCCGGGGTGCGCGACCACTCTTCGAATGCGTCAGCGGCCGCTTGGGCTGCAGCATCAATGTCCACCGCCGATGCCGACGCAACCGTTCCTAACGGTCGACCATCGACCGGAGACGTATTCTCGAACGTCGACCCGTCGAGGCTTGAGCGACGCTCCCCTCCGATGAGATGTTGAACCGGCTGCGTGGTAACCCGAGCAAGTGATTCTTCCGCAATGGATTCATAGGCCTCAAAGGTTTTGTCTGCGGCCATCGTCAGCCTCCGTTTCGTTCGATCATTCGATCACGAACACCGTTTCGATTGACTCGGAACTCGGCGTTGATTTCTTGGACCTCTGAGCTCAGCATCGTGGTGCTCGCGGCCTCGGCCCCGATGAAGTCCTCGACTGCGTCGATGAGCACATCGGCAAGTTGCTTCTTTTGTGCATCACTTCGACCGGGCCCAATGCGTGCAATGACAGCGATAAAGCGGTTGTCAACATGGCGGTCGGCGATCGCCACATGGTTTCTACCGACCGCTCTGGTGCGAAGCGCATCGACCGGTGCGAGACCTGAATCGATCGCTGCATCATGAACTGCATCGACCAACCCGTCGATGTCGGTGGGTCCTCCCATCGTTGAGCAGGTGTTCGCGGAAAACTCGATCGTGATATGCGGCATCGGTTCAATTATTGACGATTGGGCAAGGGCCCAACGACCGAGAGGGCATCGGCAGGTGAGAGGTCATTGCGTTCGGCTCTTGCCTGAACATAATTCGCTGACTACGTTGCTCTCAGGGGGTGACCAACATGGCAGGCAGTTATCACGAAGCACCAGAAGCACTTGGCACTGCGCCGCCCGGATGTCCGGCGCATGCGACATGGTCGCCATTGTCAACCGACTATCTCACCGACCCGTATCCGATCGCTAACGAACTGCGAGATGAACACTCAGTGTTCTGGTCGGAACAACTCGGTCACCTCGTTGTCACCGACATGGATCTCATCGAAGAAGTCTTTATGACCCCCGATGTGTATGCATCGAGCAACGTGCAAGACCCGATTGCACCGCTCTGCCCGGCTGCGCAGAATGTGCTCGGTGCCCCCGACTTCAACCCGGTCGCGGTGATGTCGAACCGTCAAGAACCCGATCACGCTCGAATCAGGGTCTTCACTCGTCAGGGGTTCAGCAATCGACGATTGAAAGCCCTCGAGGACTACATGCGGAGCCGGGCAACCAAGCTGCTCGATGAAATGATCGGAAATGGGTCGCCGGCTGAGTTCGTGCAGCAGTTCGCATTTCCTCTTCCCGCTGAAATCGTGTTCAGGCTCATCGGTTTCCCACCTGAAGACGACCGCATGATCAAGTCATGGTGCGTCAACCGAAAAGCGTTCTCGTGGGGTCACCCAACCGACACCGAACAGGTCGCGATCGCGGAAGGCATGCTCGACTACTGGCGCTATTGCCGGGAGTTCGTTGCCTCTCGTCGCGAACAGCGTGAGGACGATTTCACCTCAGAACTTCTTAACGCCTGGGAGGCCGATTCGGGCCCTGACCGTGACCCCGATGCCGCGACCGGCATTTCCTACAGCGAAGTTGAGTCGGTGGTCTACGGCATCAGTTTCGCCGGCCACGACCCGGTGACCGCCTTGATGTGCAACACGTTGCTGTGTTTGCTGCCGCGTCGTGATCAGTGGCAGGCACTTGTCGACGACCCGTCGCTTGCTGCGAACGCAGTTGAAGAAACGCTTCGCTATGAGTCGAGCCAGATTTCGTGGCGACGCGTCACCACCCAAGACACCACACTCGGCAATGTTGACGTGCCTGCAGGAACGAGGTTGATGCTCAACTTCGCGTCGGCGAACCACTCGCCCGACCATTTTGAGAACCCTGACGAATTCGACATCACTCGGGCCGGAGCAAATAAGCACATCAGTTTTGGAAAAGGCATCCACTTTTGCCTTGGCGCCGGTCTCTCGCGAATGGAAGCACGCATCGCCCTTGAACTCCTTGCTGAACGCCTGCCAACATTGCGTCTCAGCGAAGGCCAAACGTTTGACTATTTCCCGAACATCACGTTTAGGGGCCCCAACTCGTTGCACTTGGAGTGGTCATGACGCTGTACGCAGTGCAGAAGTTCCTCTACGAACTGAATCGGACCCCGGCGTTACAAACCGCCTACGAAGAAGATCGTCACGCAGTGCTCGAACCATTTGACCTGACCGACGAGGAGACATCTGCGCTCGTTGAGCCCGATATCGGCAAGTTGTTTCACCTCGGTGTCAA
Organism: uncultured Ilumatobacteraceae bacterium; assembly: GCA_965660025.1. Lineage (GTDB taxonomy): Bacteria > Actinomycetota > Acidimicrobiia > Acidimicrobiales > Ilumatobacteraceae > Casp-actino5. The sequence goes on from CBFHYI010000062.1 coordinate 6,444, forward strand.
TGGTCAGATCCTTATGCACTTTGCTGCGTTTCACCAGATCGAATGGCAGGACTACCTACAGCGTATGCGCGACGGAATTGCGGATTACGGCCCTGTGCGAGAGGGTGTGTATGCAATGACCACCGGCCTCAATGACGTTGTTGCACCGGTTCACCAGTCGTCTGAAGGGAGAGCTTCGTGAGTCTCGTTTTTGCTGGTGTGTGCTCACACGCACCGGGAATCACCGGTCGTGCGCACATGGCTGATCCTGATGTTCGCGACCGTTTTTATGATGCCTTTCGCCAAATGGGTGATGATCTTCGGGCTGCGAAGCCAGATGCGGTTGTCATCATTGCGGCCGAGCACTTTGCGAACTTCTTCATGAACAACATGCCGTCGTTCGCAATCGGTATGGCTGATTCGTATGAGGGCCCAATCGAAGACCCGGGGTGGCTCGGCATCGAACGACGTCAGGTGCCCGGCAACCGCGATATCTCACAACGGTTCATCACCGAAGTGATGAAGGGTTCCGACATTGCCTACGCCGAAGAGTGGAAGTTTGACCACGGCATCATGGTGCCGCTCAACTTCCTGACACCCGACTATGACATTCCGGTGATTCCTGTGAACATCAACTGTCAGGGGCCGCCCCTTGCGCCGCTCGAACGGGCGTGGGCGTTCGGTGAGTCGATGCGCCAGGCGTGTGAGGCAATGCCTGAACGCATCGCCATCATCGGCACCGGTGGTATCTCTCACTGGCCCGCAACTCCTGACTCAGGGAAGATCAACGAAGAGTGGGATCTCGACTTCATGGATCGCTGGTGCCGCAACGATAAAGCCGCATTGCTTGACGATGAGGCGTACAACGACTTAAAGGTCTACGCCGATGCGGGCCAGGGCGGTTTTGAGATTCGTACCTACCTCACCGTTTCAGCAGCAGCCGGAGGGGCACAGGGAGTTGTGCATTTCTGCGAGCCAATCCCCATCTTCGCCGTGAGTTGCACGGTCGCAACCTACGACCTCGCCACCGTGTAATTACTCAGCTGCCGGTTGTTGTTGCATCAACTGTGCCGATGACACAAACGAAGCGAGAGTAATGAGCCCCAGGCCTGACGCGATCATGAACGTCCATGACGGGTTCCACGCGAACATCGGCACCCACAGCAACGGGCCG
>CBFHYI010000063.1:0-7531 GCA_965660025.1 uncultured Ilumatobacteraceae bacterium
GGGTGTCATCTGTGAACGACCTTCCGTCTCATGACGTGCTGATGCTCGACGTGGTGCCGTCGATCGCCCTTGAGATTCTTGGTGATCGTCTGCCATCGCGCATTGCGCGCGCATACCGTTCGTTCTCTCATGGGCCAGGGGCATTCAAAGTTGACTTTGCGGTTGAGGGTGGTATCCCGTGGACGGCTCAAGATGCACGACGAGCGGGCACGGTTCATGTTGGTGGGTCGTTTGATGAGATTGCCGCAAATGAACGCTCGGTCGTTGATGGCAAGATGCCGACCGCACCGTTTGTATTGGTTGGTCAGCAATACTTGGCGGACCCGAGCAGGTCTGCCGGAAATATTCACCCGATCTGGGCGTACGCTCACGTGCCTCACGGCTACACCGGTGACGCAACCGAGGCAATTATTGAACAGATCGAACGCTTCGCCCCCGGCTTCCGAGACCGTGTCGTTGGCATGGCGGTTCGCTCGACGACAGAGATGTCGAAGTACAACGAGAACTATGTCGGCGGCGACATCATCGGAGGGGCCGGATCGCCGTTGCAAACCGTCTTCCGACCACGTGTGAGCTCGAACCCGTATGCGACCGGCATTCCTGGCGTGTACTTGTGTTCATCATCGACACCGCCTGGCGCGGGCGCTCACGGAATGTGCGGAGCAAATGCTGCTGATCGAGCGCTCGCTCAGCGCGTCGTTCGCTGAGCGAAAGAGCGGAACGGGAGGGATTTGAACCCCCGGACCCCGTAAGGTCTCTTGTTTTCAAGACAAGTGCATTAGGCCGCTCTGCCACCGTTCCGTCTACCAACCTATCGTGTCGGCGGTAGCCCAACGACCGTCGCTCTGTAGACTTTGTCCTGTACGGAGAGGTGCCAGAGCGGCCGAATGGGGCGCCCTGCTAAGGCGTTGATCACGCGAGTGGTCCGTGGGTTCAAATCCCACCCTCTCCGCAAGGAACGTGCCGGGCCTTCGGGCTCGGCACGTGTTCTTTATGTGGTCAAGTTGTTGGCCGGCGTTTTGTGACCACCACCGCAGCGCCTGCTGCGATGAGAACCACAGCGATGATGGCGACGACCACGGTGGTCGACGATGACCCTCCATTAGATGTAGCCAGAGCTGGCGTCTCGGTGACCGCTGTTGTGTCAGCGCTTGTCGCAGCAGTTACTTCTTCGGCTGGGGCAGTCTCGTCTTCCGCTGGTTCCACCGCTGGTGCGCTCGTTTTAAAGTTGGCGGCATGTCCTCAGCGTAGGACAGAGGGAGTTGCGCCGGTAGCGCAGCTGCGGAATGTTGCGAAATGATGACAAACCAGTCAGACTTTCGTCATGTGGAGCAGGAGTTCCTCTCCTCGTCGACCAAACGACAGTTCCCGCAATCACCGCAAGACGCGGAGATCGCGTGGAGATAAGGCTGCTGATTTTTGGAGCGAAACTGCTCCCTGGGAGCCTAAATCACACGAGATAGACCCTGATGCTCCGACTCGTCCAAGCGGAATACATCGCGTCGCTCAGAATGAAACGGTTGCATCGATGCGTTCACGCGGGTCGTCATTTCGCATCGACCCTTTTGTCAGTCGTGTGGTGCTCATTTTGGTTGCGTTTGCTCTTGTGGTGCCCGTTGCGTGGTCGAACCGTCGGACATCAGACGACACCTCGGCTATTTCACGCAGCCAGGCGGCCTTAGTGACCTCTGTATCAGGTGACATCGCCCCCAACGAACTCAATGAGTTGGCGTCAACTGCAACTAGCCAATTGCCTTCGGTGGCGCCCTCATCTTTGCCGGAGAGCTCTAACCCCGAGGTGTCAACGGAAGAGCCGACTGAGAGAGTGAGCACCAAGGTTGCGACCACGGTTAAGAGTGAGACACTTACTTCGGCACCGGTCACCAATACCTCTGCGGCGCCGTCGACTCTCACATGTGGGTCGTCGTATGTCGTGCGAGCGGGTGACTCGTGGACATTGATCGCAGACCGGGCCTCAATTCCAACTCGTACGTTGCTTGAGCACAATGAAGCCGCAGCTCGAGACACGCTGTACCCCGCCGATGAATTGTGCCTACCTCAGGGAGTTCGTGTTGTGATCCCGGCAACTACGGTCGCGCCGTCTACAACCTCGGCTCCCCCTATCACCGCTGCGCCGACAACAACTGTGGCGATTCCACCATCACCGAGTAACTCTGAAATTGAACGCATTATTCGCGCAATCTGGCCAGACGATCTCGAGGAACGTGCGCTCAAAATTGCGTGGAGGGAGAGCAATTATCAGGCGGACGCCGATAACGGCTGGTGTTGTGTCGGACTATTTCAGATCTATTGGACGGTTCATCAAACATGGCTGCGGTCAATCGGCGTAACATCTCGCGACCAACTGTTTGCTGCAGAGGTCAACACTCGGGCTGCGCTCACTTTGTATGAACGGTCGCTTACGCAACGAGGTGACGGCTGGGATCCCTGGTGCTACGGCTCGTACCTGCAAACTGACGCCTGCGCTGGTCTTTGACGTAACGCCTCAGGCCGATGGTGGTGGCGGTGGTGGTGGCGGTGTCATGCTTGCACTGCCACCCGAGGCGTCAGCACCGGTGGGGGGACCGTAGTCGTTGGCCTCTGGAGTACCGGCCTGAGCAAGTAGCACAATGACCACGATTGCGCCGACGAGTGGAATGAGCGAGATCAGCAAGAACCAGCCCGACTTTCCGGTGTCGTGTAGTCGTCGCACGCCAGCGGCAATGCCAGGGACGATTGCACCGAGTCCGTAGAGGCTTCCGATCAGGCTGAGAATTCCAATGTTCGCTGCACTACCAATGAGGATGAGGCCGTAGCCCAGAATCACGTTGGCGAGATAAAACCACCAAAACTCGGGCCGTGTGTCACGCCCTTTGAAATTTGCGTAGTTTTCGAGAAATCCGCGTTTCCAATAGGTGATGATCTGCATAACCAAAAGCGTAGTGGTTTGTGAATTTGTGCAGGCGGATCATCGTGGTATCCATCAACGTTGCGCATAGACTCTTCCCACACCAGCGCCAGTAGCTCAACGGATAGAGCATCTGACTACGGATCAGAAGGTTTGGGGTTCGAATCCCTACTGGCGCGCTGAGGAAACACAGCGGTCACAAGCCGTGTGCACCTCATCTCGACCAGTTCGAATCTCGAACGGTGAGGGACGGCAGCTATTCCCAAACCCTTTCTTGATCCAACACTATGATCTGGCGGGGAAGTTCTTTTGTGGCGAGGATTTACGAATCGGCGCTCCTTCGAAATCCAATAACAATAAGGCGGACAAGTGAAAGCTCTTCTGGGATCAATGGCTGCAGGCATTGTTGCAGTTATGTCGGTTGGTTCTCAAGGTCCTGTCGCTGCAGCAACGATCGAGGTGACATCGCTGGCTGACGACGGGGCAGTTGGAACTCTTCGAGAAGCGATTACCACAGCAAATTTGACCGCTGGTGATGACGTGATTACGTTCGCATCCGGCTTGAGCGGGACTATCACGCTCACAAGTGCGCTTCCGACAATCAGTGACAACCTCACGGTTACAGGCCCCGGAGAGAGTGATCTCACTATTGACGGTGATGCTCAATTTCGGGTCTTTGATACGACAACTACGAACGGCAAGATGCTGGTTCTGTCCGGCATGACTCTTCGCAACGGTCAGGGGGTGGATGGAGGGCTGTTGTACAACATGAGAAATACCGTATTGATCACCGATGTCACATTTCGCGACCAGTCCTCTGGAAAGGCGATCGTTAGCAATGAGGCAGGTAGTTATGTCACCTGCACCCGATGCACATTTTCTGAGTTGGCTCATGCTTACTCGGCTAATCACGGCCCTACTCCGGTGCTGCCGGATGGCCAGTCATCTTGGGTGGCGTACGACGATGACAGCGCATTTACCAACACTTCAACGTTCATCGAATCGACGTTCCTGAATAACACGACGGCGATTTCAACCGAGCGTTATACGAAGATCGTGGACTCAACATTTTCTGGAAATGGGAACGCAGCGAACATTCGTGGCTTAAACCGTTCACAGATTACGGGGTCTACATTCCGAGATAACACTGTTGCAGTGTCGCACTTTGCATGGATTCCGACGACATTCAATATGGGTACTGACAACCGGTTCATACACGACAACACTTTTGTCGGTAACACCACTGCGATCAGACTTACCGATAGCAAGAATGATGGCGCCCGGTACCAGGGCTGGGCGACTGTGACAGGTAATCAATGGGACGAGACTGGAACGTGGGTCTATTGGGAGACTAACGATGGCTCCTCAAATATTGTCTTTAGCGAAGTCGAGCTCGACCGGGCTGGGACGGAGTATTCAGCTTCTGGGAATACGTATCTTGACCGACTGAACGCTCCATCTGCAGTAACGCTCACCGCCGGAAGCGGACAGTTGGCGGTCTCGTGGACATCACCAACTCCAACTGGGGCAGGAACGAGCGCCGAGTCCTACACCGTTGCATGGTCCGAGGATCCCTCGTGGTCGAGTGCCGTTACAGCAACGACGACGGACACTTCAGCAGTAATCACTGAGTTGACCCCTGGAACTGAATATTACGTTCGGGTGCGTGCGGAGAACGCTGCCGCATCGGTTAGCTCTGACTGGTCTGAAGTTGTGTCAGCGACCCCGACGACTCCTGAGACATCGACGACCACGACGACGGTTGTTGATACGACGACCACGACGACGGTTGTTGATACGACGACCACGACGACGGTTGTTGATACGACGACCACGACGACGGTTGCATCGCTGCCAGTCACGGGCTCGTCCGACGGATCAATCAACCCGGTGTTACTTGCCCTTGGGTTTGGTGGACTTCTGGCGATGCTTGCTCGACGGCGTGTCGCTGATCGATGACAGAGTCGATCACCCCTAGTCAGCGACGAAGTCGGCGATAGGCGTGGAACATGGTGAAACACCGTGCAACAGAACAGGGTCTGCAGTCGATTGTCAACCACACCTTTTAGCGATAGGAGACGCAGGTGCTCTTTCTGCGGATCAGAAGGTTTGGGGTTCGAATCCCTACTGGCGCGCTGAACTCGCTGAACTTTGTGCAATCCGTGGCGAATGTGCCGCCGGTTTGACCATCAGAGTTCAAAGTGCCCACGTTTCGTAATCTGGGTTCGTGACAGTGCGAATGTTTTCATGGTCGAAAGTTGCGGGAATAACCGCCGTACTTGCCCTCACTGCAGGCGCATGTGGAGGTTCATCAACCGAAGAGTCGGGCGAGACCGCCGAATCAGATGCAAGTGCCGAGGTTTCAACCGATCGGATTGCCGATCTTCGTTCATCTGCCACTCTTTCTGAGGGGGCATTTCAAGGTCTTTCGAGCGACAACCAGATCTGCATGTTGAATGAGATTTCGAACGACGACAGTCTCGGTGACGCACTGATCGCCGGCGATGAGTCACCACCAGTACAACTCGCATTGATGCGTGTGCTGCTCGGTTGCGATGGAAAAGCCGCGGTTGAACTCATCTCTGGCGGTGACAGCGGACTTGACAATTTCTCTGAAGAAGAGTTCACCTGTCTGGTTGATGCAATGCTTGCCGACGAGGAGGTGCTGGTTGATGCCGTGTCTGGGTCGGGAATGCTCATCGCTCAGGCGCTGCTTGACTGCGCTCCTGAAGCCGCTGTCGCTGACCTTGCAGCCGAGCTCGATATCACGCCTGAGCAGGCGTCGTGTTTGATGACGAGCGATAGCGGCATTGTTGAGTTGTTGACCTCGGGTGAACCCTCAACTGAAGAAGAAGCGATGGAGTTTCTTGAAGTAATTGTCAAGATCTCTGCTGAATGCGGTCTTGAAGATGTCTTCGGCCTCGACGAGCTTTCTCCAGAACTAGAAACCGACGATGACGTTGTCACCGTTGACCAGGAGACTCTTGATGAGCAGTATCGCCGTTGTGCAGACGGCGATATGCAGGCCTGTGACGATCTGTATTTCAACGCTCCTTTTGATTCGGAAGAGGAAGCGTTTGCGAAGACGTGTGGAAATACTGCTGACACCGAGTTCGGCGGGAATTGTGTGAATCTCAATACCGACTATCGCAGCGACTGTGCAGCGGGCGATATGGAAGCCTGCGACTTTTTGTTCTTTCTCTCAGATGTTGGATCAGACGACGAAGAGTTTGGCCGAACATGTGGTGGCACTGCCGACGGGACGACAGCAGGGCTATGTAGCGATCCCGATCAATAATCGACGCACCGCATCTCCAATACGTCCGAACGATCAACGAGTCGTCAGACTGACCCTGTGACAACAACTCAACAGCCTGACCATCGTCAGGTTCCGGCATATCTGCCGGTGGTTGTCGTCGGAATTGTTGTCGTTCTGTTCGGGCTTGGCCCGCCTCTGACCAAACTCGTCACGGCGCCGCCGTTGGTGGGTGGGGCGATGAGATTCCTGCTGTCGACCCCTCTGCTCTTCTTGTTGTTGAAGGCTCGAGGCGGGCGAATGTCGTTCACTCTCCTTCGAACGACGATGTGGCCGGGCTTAGCGTTCGGAACCAACCTGTTGTTTGTTTTTGCCGCGGTTCAAGAAGCAACTGTGTCCGTGCTGTCGACGACTGTCGCTACCCAACCTGCGTTGTTACTGCTGTTGGCAGGCCCGATCTTTGGTGAGAAGCCGCGGTTACGTCAAGTGTTGTGGACTCTTGTCGGAGTGTCAGGAACCGCGATGGTGATTCTCAGCGCCCAGTCGGAGGTGCGAGCAAGCGCACTTGGAGTGTTGTGGGCGGTGCTGGCACTCGTGACGTTCAGCGCATACTGGGTGCTCACTCGGATTGCCCGCTCGAGCACCAATGTCGATCCGATCGAATGGATGTTCAGCGTCAATATCTGGGCGTTGATTGCGGCGATCCTCCCCATTCTCGTCACCGGATCAATGTCCGATTTCAACGAGTTTGGGGGCAAGGACTGGATCTGGATTTTGCTGATCGCAGTCTTTACCGGAGCGGTGGGGCACGTGTTGATGAGCTGGGCCCATGCATATGTCGAAGCCGCCCGGTCGTCGCTCTATTTGCTCGGTATGCATGTTGTTGCGGTTGGTGCTGCGTGGCCAATTCACGGTGAGTCCCTCACCGCGTTGCAGATGTTGGGTGGAGTTGTGGTGTTGGGCGCAGTTGCGATGGTGATTCGGACACCGTCAGAGTCTGGGTAGTGGTGTCAGCACGTGATCACCTGTGAAGTCGATTGCCGCTGCGCTTCACAGTTCAACCACCGGAACGAGCTTGCCATGATCATCACTGCGGCCGACTTACTACGATCATGGTGTGCGTGATCCGTTAAACAGCCGCCTCGCCCCGTTTGGAACCACCATTTTCGCCACGATGTCGGCGTTGGCGGTTGAGACGGGAGCGATCAATCTCGGTCAAGGGTTCCCCGACACCGATGGACCTTCGGAAGTTCTCGACTCTGCCGTGAACGCAATCAGGTCGGGTCAGAATCAGTATCCACCGGGCATTGGAGTGCCAGAACTTCGGCATGCAGTCGCCGAACATCAGCAGCGGTTCTGGGGGCTTA
>CBFHYI010000064.1:0-7410 GCA_965660025.1 uncultured Ilumatobacteraceae bacterium
CCGAGTGGGTGCTCGAGGCCTGTGATGAGCTTCGCCAAAAAGGTCAATCTCCAGTGCAGCCGCAGGATGCGTGGTTGCGCCTCAAAGACGCTCGTGGGTTGAAAGGTAAGGGGCGCGGCGTTGCTCAGGCGGTTGCTGAGTGGCGCGAACGTCGAGCGATGAAACTTGATCTGCCGGTGCGTCAGGTGCTTCCTGATCTCGCAATTCTTGGGATCGCCCAACGGCAACCGAAGAACGATGCCGAGTTGTTGCAGGCCCGTGGCGTTGATGGTCGCGTGCAGCGAGGAGCTGTTGCATCAGAAATTTTGGCAGCGGTTCAACATGGTCTATCGGGTCCGCCACCGGAGGTGCCGACCGGTGGCGATGACATCGAGCGTGATCTCAGACCTGCTGTAACGCTGATTTCGGCGTGGGTGTCGCAGGTCGCGAAAACAGAGGGTGTTGACACGGCGATGCTCGCAACCCGTGCCGATCTCATTTCGCTGTTGTCGGGCGATCCAAGCGCGAGGTTGGCGTCTGGGTGGAGAGCCGAATTGCTCGGCGACGACATTCGTGCACTTGTGACTGGAATGGCCTCTCTGACGTTTGTTCCGTCGGAGCAATCTCGGCCAGCTGGTCTGCGTCTCTTGCGCTCCGATCAGGTACAGTAGTTTGTCGCAGAGGTTCGCCCTGCTCATATCCGTATCACGACTGACTTGGGAGCCCTACTGTGAAGAAGGGTCGACATCGTCGCTTTGAAGAAGCGCGAAAATTGAAGCAGGCTGGCCCCGGAGCCTTTGATCTGGGTTTTGGTGAGCGCACCCGTTCTGACTCTGATGAGGACGACGAATATGCAGCGCTCGCTGAGAAGTATGGCGTCACGTTTGACGACGATGACGACGAAGAAAACTGACGTTGGCTGTTAGCGCCGCTTTGCACGCATCACAGGGTGAGGAAGTGGAGTCCACTTCGGTCGCTCGAGTTCATCGACTAAGAGTTTGTAGATGTCCTCGCCGATGAGTTCGACGATTTCATCGCGCAGCGATTGATAGACCGGCTGCGCATCCGAGAACGCCTCTGGTGCCTCGGTGCACCACCAGTGAAAGTCAGCTCCTCCGTCGCCCCAGTCTCGGCGTTTCCACTCGCGAAGTTGTGACACGACGTGACCGGTTTCGTCGGTTGCATGCTCGAGACGCATGGGAACTTGCCAGCAGACATTTGGCTTCCAGTCGAGCGGTCGAGCACCTGCCTCGAGAGCCGCAATGTGAAGGGCGCAGCCAGGGCCGCCTTCGAAGCCCGGGCGGTTCAAAAAGATGCAGGCGTCATCGACAAGTCGGGTGGTCGTGACCGGGTTTCCGTCGCTGTCAGGTTCGCCCGCATCAAGAAAGCCCTTCGCCACTGCAGTGTCGTAGTACTGCATATGTCGGGGCTTGACGTTGATGAACGCCTTCACCACAGTTTGGACGTCATCGTCATCGACAAAGTGTGCACCGTAACTGCAACAGCCTTGCATCATGTCGGTTGCATCAACGTCAAGGACGCCTTGACAGCCTTCACCGAAAATGCAGCGGTGGTTTGACATCAAATAGGTCGCATCGAATGTCCAGGTTCGGTCTTCGGTTGGGTCTGCGAACGAAATCCACTCGTGCACATCGCTAGCGGGCTTCCGCTTTTTCGCAACGGAGCTTGTTGACTTTGCAGATGAACCTTTCTTTGCCACAGGCACCACCGTACCGGCCTCGGTAGGATCTACAGCCGTATGAGTAGTGCACATCATCAGTCCGGCTTGTCCTCGGGTTCATCTATGTCGGCTGATGCCCTGCGGCAATCATTTCTTGACTTCTTCGCAGAAAAAGATCACACGGTGGTGCCTTCAGCGAGTCTCATTCCGCACGATCCTTCAGTGATGTTCACCGTTGCAGGAATGGTGCCGTTTAAGCCCTACTTCGTTGGTGACGAAGCTCCTCCGTACCTTCGGGCGGCGAGTTCTCAGAAATGTGCACGAGCAGGCGGTAAGCACAACGACCTCGACGATGTTGGTCGAACAAAGCGCCACCTCGTGTTCTTTGAAATGCTCGGCAACTTCTCGTTTGGTGACTACTTCAAAGAAGAAATCATTCCGTGGAGTTGGGAACTCGTCACCGAACGCTGGGGTTTTGACGGGGACCGCCTGTGGATCACCGTTCACGAATCAGATGACGAAGCCGAAGCCCTGTGGCATGAGGGCGTCGGTGTGCCGATGGATCGCATCCAGCGTCTTGGTGACAAAGACAACTTTTGGCAGATGGGTGATACCGGGCCGTGCGGACCATGTAGCGAGATTCACATCGACCGAGGTCCGGCATTTGGTCCCGATGGTGGCCCGTTGCATGACCCTGCTGGTGACCGCTTCATGGAGTTTTGGAACCTCGTCTTCATGCAGTTTGATCAGTCGGCCGACGGGTCACGAGTTTTGTTGCCGAAGCCATCGGTTGACACCGGTGCAGGTCTCGAGAGAATTCTTGCGTTGTTGCAAGGTGTTGACTCGGTGTGGGAGACCGATCTCATGCAGCCGCTGCTCGACACGGCATGTTCGTTGACAGGAAAGACGTACCGGCCGGGCGATTACGACGATCGTGACTCGTTTGCGATGCGTGTGCTCGCTGAGCATGCCCGGTCAGCGACGATGCTGGTGAGCGACGGAGTGTTCCCGTCGAATGAGGGACGTGGTTACGTTCTTCGCCGAATTCTTCGGCGAGCGGTTCGCTATGCGTTCATGCTCGGTACTGATCGGCTTGTGATGCCGACCCTCGTGTCATCGGCGGTGGATGTGATGGGCACCGCATACCCAGACGTAGTGAAGAACCGTGACTTTATTGAAGGTGTGATGGAGAAAGAGGAAGAGCGATTCCGGCACACCCTCAAGACCGGTCTTGGCATCCTCGACGGTGAACTCGACCGTGGTGAGCAACTGTCGGGTTCGACTGCGTTCCTGCTGCATGACACCTACGGCTTCCCGCTCGAACTCACCGAAGAAATCGCTGCTGAACGGTCGATTGACGTTGATCTCGAAGGGTTCGAAGTTGAGATGAAGGCACAGCGCGAGCGGGCAAAGGCGGCTCGTCGCAACGGAAGTGCTGATGAGAGCCGTGTCGACCTGTATCGCGAAGTGCTCGATCAGTTCGGGGTCACCGAGTTCGTTGGCTACACCGACGATGTCAGTGAGTCTCGTGTCGTCGCGGTAATTCCAACCGTTGACGAAAATGGCGAGGAGGCTGTTGAACTGTTCCTCGACCGGACCCCGTTCTATGCCGAGGCGGGTGGCCAGATCGGCGACACTGGAACGATTACTGGTTTGGCCGGTAGCGCTGAAGTTCTTGATACGACGTTTGCCTTGCCGAATCTGCGACGACATCTCGCCAAGGTCACCTCCGGATCATTCGAAGTGGGAGCCAAGGTCACAGCGACGATCGATGTTGAGCGCCGCTCAGCAATACGACGAAATCACACCGGAACCCATGTGCTCCACTGGGCTCTTCGACATGTACTCGGTGATCACGTGAAGCAGGCGGGCTCACACGTTGGCCCAGATCGTCTGAGATTTGACTTCTCGCACTACTCGGCAGTCTCCGATGAAGAAATCGCTGAGATCGAACGACTTGCCAACATTGAGACGCTTGAGAATTCGCCTGTCCGAGCGTTTGAAACAACGAAAGATGAAGCGGAGTCTCTCGGAGCGATCGCATTTTTTGGCGACAAGTATGGCGACATCGTGCGAGTGCTTGAAGCCGGAAAGTCGACCGAACTTTGCGGAGGCACACACGTCCGAGCGACCGGTGATATCGGCACCATCAAAATTGTTGGCGAGTCATCGATCGGGTCGAACTTGCGTCGCATTGAGGCAATCACCGGGGCGTCAAGTGTTGCGTTGTTGCAGCGTGACGAGGCGACGCTCTCCGCCGTCGCTGGACTCGTTGGCTCAACGACAAGTGACGTGGTTGAGGGCGTGCAGCGCCGCCTTGACGAGATCAAGTCGCTACAAGACGAATTGAAAGCAATGCGGCTACAAATCGCTGTTGGGCGCGCGTCAGAACTCATCGCCACTGCGGCTGACGGCATTGTCGTTGCGCGAGTTGACGGTCTTGCATCTGGAGACCTTCGCGAGTTAGCGATTGCCGTCCGTCAAGGTGAGGGTGTACGTCGGTGTGTTCTCATCGGTGAGACAAATACCGGTGGGGTCGGGCTCGCGTCTGCTGTGATGTCCGATGAAGGTGTCGAGGCATCTGCTCTTCTCAAAGATGCTGCGAAGGCTGCCGGTGGCGGCGGTGGCGGTAAAGGCGACGTCGCAACGGCCGGTGGAAAAAACGTTGCCGCAATCGATGAAGCTCTCGAAATCGCCCGGGCGGCTGCGACAAGCCTGTGACCTCTGCTCATCTCGGCAGACGCGTCATCGGGATTGACCCCGGCTCGCGTCGATTCGGCGTCGCAGTTGGCGTTTCGGGTGTGGCCTCACCGCTCACTGTCGTGCAACGTGAGAAGAGCCTTGAGCTCACCGTTGAACGTCTTGCAACACTTATTTCTGAAGAGGAAGCCACAGCTGTTGTTGTTGGTCTTCCTCTTCACCTCGACGGCTCAGAAGGGTCATCGTCAAAGGCTGCCCGTAAGTTCGCTCGCACACTGGCTAATTTCGTAGCTGTGCCAGTGATGTTGCATGACGAGCGCCTGACAACGGTGACCGCCGATCGGGCAATGCTCGACGCGGGTCTACGCGCCGAAGAACGTCGCCGGCATGTCGACAAGATCGCAGCAGCGATCATGTTGCAATCCTGGATTGATGCCGGAGCGACTGGCGATGCGATCTGATCTGCTCTCCGACGATCAGCGGGCGAGAAATCGTTGGGATGACGACGAGTGGGATCTCTCTGACGAGGTTCCACATGTCGATCGGGCACCGGGGCGAGGAGACCGCGTTCGCTGGTTGGTGTGGGGAGTGCTTTGGCTTGTAGTCGCCGGAGTTCTCGCGGTTGGCTCGGCTGGTTGGTGGCTGATGCAACGGGTCACCGAACAAGAAATAGTTGGCGAACCGGTGACATTTACTGTCAGTGAAGAAGATGATGTCGAAGCGATCGGGGCTCGGCTTGAAGCATCAGGGGTTATCTCCGATGCTGGGGTGTTCTCGTGGTACGTCGGACAGAAAGGCGGCCTGGAGCCCGAACCTGGTTTGTATCGGCTTGTCCCTGGATCTCATCTAGGCGACGTTCTCGGGGTGCTTCGTACATCGCCGAGCGAGACCTATCGTCGGGTGACGTTCCCAGAGGGATTCACCGTCCAACAGATTGCAGCTCGCCTCGAAGAAGAGATCGACAATCTGTCGGCCGATTCGTTTCTTGAGATTGCCGGAGACCCGACCCGCAGAGTGCCGTGGAGGCCTGCCGACACCTCGAGCCTGGAGGGGTTGTTATTCCCTGACACTTACCAGGTATCTAACGCAGACAATGAGGGTCAGGTCATTGAGAGGATGATCGAATTGATGGAGCGGGTTGCGTTTCAAGAAGAACTTGAGCTTCGGTCGAGCGCTCTCGGGGTCAGCCCGTACGAAGCGCTCATCGTGGCGTCAATGATTGAGCGAGAAGCCAAAGTTGACGGCGACCGCGCATTGATCGCCCGTGTCATCTACAACCGACTTGAACTTGGTATGAATCTTGAGATCGATGCAACGCTCTATTACGACTCGCCTCCCGACACTCCATTTGCGGTACTGAGGGCGAAAGACTCTCCTTACAACACCTATCTGTACGGCGGGTTGCCTCCGACGCCGATAGCGAACCCTGGTCGAGCATCGATTCGTGCCGCGCTTAATCCGTCCCCCGACCCCTCATCGGGAAATGCGCTCTGTGCGGTCTTAGACGACCCGACCGTTGGTTGTAACTATCTCTACTATGTGCTCGCTGATGATGATGGCTCTCATGCGTTTGCGGTGACCTTCGACCAGCACTTGGCGAACATCGAGATTTCTCGAGCGAAAGGGCTACTCGATTGAGTGACGATGTAATGAGAGTGGCCATTGTCGGTGATCCCGTTGAGCATTCACTGTCGCCGGTAATGCAGAACGCTGCGTTCGCGTCCGGGGGCCTCAAGTGGGAGATGATTCGAGTTCGAGTCCCGGCTGGTGGGGGAGCAGATGTCATCAACCGTGTGCGGGCGGGGGAGTTCGCCGGCCTTGCGGTCACCATGCCGTTGAAGGAAGAGGCGGCACGCTCGGTAGACGATCTCGATGCGGCATCAACGCGTCTGCGGTCGGTGAACACAGTGGTTGGAATCGGTTCTGGCCACGCTCGTGGGCTTAGCACCGACGGTGCTGGCTTCATCAGTTCCTTGTCCGCGCAGGACATTGCTCTCACCGGCGCTCGCGTGCATCTGCTCGGAGCGGGAGGTGCTGCCCGGTCGATTGTCGCTGCGCTCGGCGCAATCGACGGGTGTGAGGTCACGATTTCGAATCGAACGCATTCAGCGGCAGAAGCAGCGGCCGAACTTTCGGGTAGTGCTCTAGCAGTTGTTGCTGACAACCTTCCCGATGCCGTTGCTTCGGCTGACATCATCGTGAACACGACATCGGTTGGCATGGGCTCAGATGTCGATGCGGGGCTTGTTCCGTTGCCGGTCGAACTCATCGCCTCGCACCATGTCGTCGCCGACATCGTCTACCATCCGCTCACCACAGCGCTGCTTTCTTCGGCGGCGATTCGAGGGGCGCAGACGGTTGACGGGCTCGGAATGCTGGTGCACCAGGCGGTCCTCCAATGTGAGGCGTGGACAGGCTTTACCCCAGATCCTGTGGCGATGCGATCAGCGGCAGAAGCAGAACTCGGTCGGCGCTCCGGGTAGCCTCAAGCCGTGCTCCGCTTGTTGACCGCCGGTGAATCTCATGGACAAGCTCTCGTTGTCGTGCTCGAGGGGCTGCCCGCGGGCCTTGAACTCACCGTTGAGGAAATCCAAGAGGAAATGGGACGTCGCCGGCTGGGTTATGGCCGAGGACCACGCCAGCGTTTTGAAGTTGACGAACTCACTCTCATCGGGGGTGTTCGTCACGGACGGACGTTGGGTTCGCCGCTCGCCATCGAAATCAAGAACACCGAGTGGTTCCGAAGCGACAAATGGCATGAGGAAATGTCGCCGGCACCGGGTGCGACCAAAGATGCATTAACGAAGGTCCGGCCTGGTCACGCCGACCTTGCAGGTATGCAAAAGTACGGGTTCGGTGACGCACGTGACGTTCTTGAACGTGCGTCGGCTCGGGAGACCGCTGCTCGAGTCGCTGCTGGGGCGGTCGCAAAGAAGTTACTGTCACACATTGGTGTCGAGATCATGTCGCACGTCATTCAGATGGGTTCGGCGCGTGCGTCACTTGATGCAGTGCCAACGATGAGTGACCTAGCAACAATCGATGAGTCA
>CBFHYI010000065.1:0-7197 GCA_965660025.1 uncultured Ilumatobacteraceae bacterium
CCGAGATCGTTCGTGGGGCATTCGAGGAGGTTCACGTGGCCTCTCCGGGCCGGCGATACCTCCCCAATTTTTTTGGACCTGGGCCCCAACGCTGTTTGACGAAATGTGCACCCATCTTGCGGTGAACGACGATGCAGAGGGTCGCTCCTGGCATAAGAGCACGGCGGTGACGAAACGGTTTAGTGTCGGCTCTCACACGATTGACGACGTCACTAACGCGACGGAGATCGATCGCCCTGAATCGATGTCAACAGATATTTCTTGGCAACGAGGGACTCGATGGGCGCAGTCGATGACAGCAACGATCGAGACCGCCACGGGAGAGCATCTTGTTGCGAACTACGAGCCAGTGCAGCGGTTTCAGATGAGCGGACTTGGTTACCTCCACCCCGAGTGGGGGCATGGCGATTGGCGCGGTGAGCTCGATGAGACCCGCGACTCGATCGTGCTCGCTGAGGTAAATCCGCTCGACCCAACCATGCTGCATGTTCAGCAGTTATGTCGGGTAACGGCGGGCGATCGCTTGGGCTGGGGCGTGTTAGAGCAATTAGTGCTTGGTCCTCATGTGCCAAGCGGATTGACAGGGGTGCTCGATGGTGCGAACTGACTCTCATTCGGTTGGTATCTGTCAATGATGTCCGTAGCATCGTGGACGACTGATCGCCGCGGGGTGGAGCAGTCCGGTAGCTCGTCGGGCTCATAACCCGAAGGTCGCAGGTTCAAATCCTGCCCCCGCCACCATCTGAGGGGCCCTTGCGAAAGCAAGGGTCCTTTCTGTTGACATGAGATGTTGCCGAGGGCAGTGTTGTCCTCTTGTTCATTTTCTAGAAACACCATGTACACATTGTTCAACGCAGAATTAAAGGTGTTATCAACTTCACTTCTCTAAGGGAGAACTCATGTCGTACATGTATTCAGTGCTTGCTTCCATCGGTAACGTTCAAGAATTCGCAGCTGCGGGTTCAGGCTGGGCGGGTGATCGAATGAAAGAACTCGGTGCCACCGACTTCAACGCTAACCAGATCATTATGGGAGGCGAAATGGCCGGGATGTGCATCGTCGGTTTCGAATTTGAAACAATCGACGCCGCTATGGCAGGCCAAGCAGGCCTTTATCAAGATGCACAGATGCTCGAAATGATGCGAGACACTCAAGTAAACGTGTCCCGTCGGATTTTGTTCCGCATCCAGTCGGAGATTGGAGAGCGCCAAGGCCGCTATGGCTCTGTCCTCTACATCGCCGGACGACCACTCGATGACGCATCTGCAGCATCAAACTTGGAACTCAGTTGGAGAACGATTAGTGAGGGTGCGAACGGCATGATCGGCCTTCAGGCGGTTGCTGCTGGCGCTTCGCCCTTCCAAGGTACGGTCGTGACCTCAACCGACTCCTTAGATGAACTAATGGCCGCGTCAGCCAAAAACTTTGCCGACCCTGAAATGGCGAAGCGCATGGGCGAACAAGGTTGGAATGTCATCGGCCGTGTTCTCATGAACCGTCTCATCTAGCTCACTGTGGGTTGACCTCGTTCGCCGAGGTCAACCCACCGAGTTGCAACCTGGAGCGAAAGCAGTGATGAATTCCTCGGCCCGCTCGAGGTCGTGCACCGGCACGATGAAATCGGTGACGCCACATTGCGAGGCAGTCTCACTAATGGCGCGACGGCACGTTTCGGTATCGCCGACAACTCCAAAGCTGTCAAGCCACTCTTCTTGTACGAGATGTGCTGCTGATGGGGGGCCTCCATCAGCGAGAGCTGAGCGGAGGGCGTCCCGCTGATCATCGTCGATACCCAACGCCTCGCGTACAGCTGGCGGAGAATCAACTAGGCGAAAGGTCAACTGAGCGCGCATCTGCTGCAGTTCATGTTCGTCACGGGCAATTCCTGTTGACCATGCGATATGTCGCTCCTCGCCAGCAGCTGCATCACGAATCATTCCCACCTGGTCGGCGAGACCAGGGAGGTATGGATAGCTCAAATAGAACCCGTCGGAGATTCGACCGCCGAGGCTGGTCATGCGTGGCCCCCGACCAGCCATGATGATCTCGATATCTGGACGGGCGTACCCCAAGCGAGCATTTTCGAGGGCGAAGGTCTCGCTTGTCATGGTGACCGAGTCGCCCGCAAAAAGCCCTCGCATGGCGGTCACTGCGTCGGCCACGACTTGAAGCGGTCGGGTACGTTCGACTGCGAGCGGTCCGAGTGCAAGACCGCCACCGGCACCGATGCCGATGAAGGCCCGCCCATCGCTCAACTCGTCAATCGATGCGATAGCGGCAGCGGTCGCACCGGGATGTCGCACGTAAGGGTTGGTGATTCCCGGACCGATCTTGATCGTTGACGTGCGTTCCGCGATTGCCGCAAGAGTCACAAACACATCACGCGTCATGACGCCCTCGTCAAACAGCCAGCAACGGTCGTACCCCATTTGCTCTGCGAGCACCGCAAGTTTGACAATCTCGCTGACGGGTGCCTTTGCCATGAGGTTCACTGACCAGTTCACAGGTAAATACTGCCCGCTCTGCGGCTCACCAGGAGTGATCGGTGCCTCAATCGTTGCGACACCGATCTGCCACACTTCATACATGGCGTTCAACCAGTCAACCGGCCCTCCGGCAAATGCTCGTCAGCTTGCGCGACTCCTCGAATTGCTACAGAAAGCGGGTCACGACGATTTTCGATCCGCACGCGGCCCGATGGGGTTCACCCAGCGCCAAGGTAATGGCAAGTTCACTCGAGCTGAGGCCGATGCTCTCATCGCCAATCTCGAAGGTGATGAGCATGACCCAACTGCTCCCTCGCAGTCTCAACCATCGGTACGTCTGACGAACGACGAGCGTGCCGTGCAGTCGATACCTAGCGGTGTGTTGGCCGATGAACTGCAGCGTCGAGGTTGGATTGTGATGGAGCCGTGACCCGACCTCGAATCACACTTCTTCAGCCAAGTAAGTTGAACCTTTAGGAGGTCGTGATGACAGAAGATCGAGCAGCAACCCGAGGCGATGACGCAATGCGCGCCCTCGCTTCGACAATGGATGCACCAGAGTTCATGTCGACGAGTTTTAACAAACTCGGTAAGCCGCTTTCAGAATGTCGCGTCGCAATTGTGACGAGCGCGTCACTCCATCGACCCGACCAAGATCGTTTTACGCAGGGCGACACTGGTTTCCGCGCATTTGATCGTGATGACCGCAACCTCATCATGGGCCACTGGAGCCCAAATTTCGATCATTCGGGTTTCCACCTCGACCTCAACGTCGTCTACCCGATCGATCGCCTCGAGGAGCTCGCCGCAGACGGGGTGATCGGAGAAGTCGCACCACGCCATTTTGCATTCGCAGGCAATCAACCCGACACAGTGAGTGAGATCAGGCTCGATACGGGTCCTCAATGCGCGGTGCAGCTCAATGCTGACGCAGTCGACGTTGTGTTGCTGACCCCGGTTTGACCTCTCTGCACGCGTACCGTGAGTACGCTCGCCCACGTTTTTGAAGACGCAGGAATCTCAACGATTGTGCTCGCCTCAATGGCTGACGTTGCGAAGAAGGTCGGCCCTCCACGTGTGCTCGCCTGCGAATTCCCGTTAGGCCGTCCGCTCGGCAAACCCGGAGACGCAGCGTTTCAGCATCAGGTGTTGCGACAGGCATTCAACCTTCTTGAGGCAGACGAGCCCATCTTTGAGCACGTCCCTGAGGTCGTCGAATCAGACGAGATGCCGATGGCATGTTCACTTCCTCCACGCGATGACCCGAACGCCCCACCAGCAGTCGACGAAGCCAGGGGTCTTATCTCGGCCTATCGACGTGCCGTTGAGCGCAAAGGTGTCACCGCGGTCGGTAGGGCTATCGAACCCGAGCAGATCTCCGCGGCCCTCGACACTCTTCACCAGTGGGCACAGGGTGCCGCCTGGAAAGATGTCGAACTTCCTGGCAAGAACACAGTGGCGGTGTGCCATGACATTCGTGCGTACTATCTCGAAGCAGCGCTCGAACTCGTTGGCGATCTTGCTCCCGGAAGCCGCTCGTTCGATGCATGGTTCTACGAGGTCACCGAGGCGGGAAAGACCATCCTTGAGGCACGGCGTTCCCTCAAAACACAAGAGGCTCCGTTCCCGTTCTGGTTCTACATGGTCGCCGGCCACCTCGAGTGACCACGGCACACCCGTGCTCGGCGCTCGTCAGCCGAGTCCGCGGTTGTCTTGCTTGAGTGCAGTATCAATACTCAGCGCGCTGGCAACCACCAACGAGTTCAGCGGTTCAGGTGCGCGTTCTGAAATCTGCAAGACGTAGTTATCAGCCGTCGTGAACATGGTTTTTGCAAGACCCTCCCACGTCTTCGTCACCCGGGCAATTTCGCGATCGTTCGCATCGGTAATCGAGAAATTCCAGGCCCTCCAGTTCTCTGCCTTGATTGAACCGAGACGCTCACCGCCAGCTTCGAGAGCAAAATTGATTTTTCCGATGGCGTTCTGCTGAACGATGCGACCAAGTTCGACATCGTTTCCATCGCTCACAATCACCGTCGACTTCACAATTTTTCCTGGTCGGGTCAGCCGAAGGATGACGCGCCCATCCGAATCGGTGATGTCGAGACGGGTCGTAAGAAACTGGTCAAGACTCGACACGAGACGAAGCACTTTTCGAACGGTCGACTGACCGACCTGATTGACAACTGCGATTGCGGTTCCATGCTGGTCAAACACGGTGTACTGGTTCGAGAGCTCAATGAGTTTCGCCTTCTGATTTACAACGAGGATCGGCTCGGTGAGGATGCCCCCACCTCCGCCCTCGACAGTTCCTTCGATGCCAACTCCTCGCCGGCCACCTCCATACAACTGCTCATCGACTTTCGAACCCTCGTCGCCGATCGTGAGGCCGGCGTCGAGTCGGTCAAGGCCACTTGGCGTCGACCCTTCGGTTGGCGCAGCGCTGGCGGCTGCGATGTCATCGGTGCCCTGAACGCCGTTATCTGACACATGCGATGTCCACTCATTTCCATCCCAGTATCGGTGTTGATGTCGTCCCGTGGGGTCGTCGTACCAGTTCGCAGGAGTATTCGTCATAACGACCACAGTACTCACTCGAAAATACGTCGTGATTGGCTGACGCGAAATTGGAGTGCAGATAATGGGTAGTGTCGAGACATGTCAGTGCCGTCGCATGCATTTGGTCCAACCGAAATCGATCTACGTGATCTCACCATCGGAGATTTGCTTCGCGAGGCGGTGAGGGAAGTGCCCGAGCAGGTTGCGCTTGTCGCCGGTCTGCCAAACCCCGACGATCGCCGCCAATGGACGTATCGTGAACTTTTGCTCGAGGCGGAAGCGGTTGCCCGTGCTCTTACTACTCGATTTGAGCCAGGTGAACGCGTTGCGCTGTGGGCGCCGAACCTCCCAGAGTGGATGGTGCTCGAATTTGCTTGCGCAATGGCCGGCGTCATCCTCGTCACCGTCAATCCGGCGCTGCAAGCGAGCGAAGTCGAATATATTCTCAACCAGTCGCGTTCGGCAGGGCTCATCGTTGCAACAAACCACCGTGGCAATCCGATGCGAAAGATTGCCGATGAGATTGCGCCAAACTGCACGGAACTTCGAGACATCATTGCCATGGAGGATGTGCTCGAACTGGGTCAGACCGCAGACCCTGAGATCGAACTCCCTGAGGTTGGGCCAGATGATGCAGTCATGATTCAGTACACCTCGGGAACAACCGGATTCCCGAAGGGTGCACTGCTTCGCAACCGCGCCCTTGTGAACAACGGAACGCACACCGCAGACCGCATGGGGGTGCCCGACCGGGGCACCTGGGTGTGCCCGATGCCGCTCTTCCACACCGGCGGATGTGTTCTCGGCGTGCTTTCTGCGGTGTCAAAGAAGTGCACCTTCGTGTTACTTGAGGCATTTGACCCCTCGCTGGTGTTGGAACTCATTGAGGAGTTCAAGGGCTCGGCAATGCTTGCGGTGCCGACGATGTTGATCTCAATGCTCGAACATCCTGAGTATCCACATCGCGACATCACGTCACTTGAGGCGGTGTGCTCTGGAGGGTCGACTGTGCCGGCTCCATTGGTCGAGCGAATTGAGAAAGAAACCGGTGCGGCATTCACCATTGTTTTCGGCCAGACCGAATGTTCGCCGGTGGCCTCGATGACGTCACCGCAGGACACGACGGTTGATAAAACTTTGACGCTTGGCAGCCCAATGCCGCACACCGAAGTAAAAATCATTGATCCTGAGACCGGAGACATTGTCCCCTGTGGTGAGCCCGGTGAATACCTCACCCGCGGTTACCACGTGATGATGGAGTACTTCGATAATCACGACGCGACTGCTGCCGCAATCGATGACGAAGGCTGGCTGCACACCGGTGACCTCTGCATTATGGATGAGCGGGGCTACACCCGAATTGAAGGTCGCCTGAAAGACATGATCATTCGCGGCGGTGAGAACATCTATCCCCGTGAAATCGAAGATGTGCTGTTCGAGCACGACAGCATCGCGGAGGTCGCAGTGATCGGGCTTCCCGATGAGAAGTGGGGAGAGACCGTTGCTGCAGTGTTGCGTCCGGCTCCGGGTGCAGAGCTGCGTCGCCAAGAACTGTTCGACTACGTGAGGGCATCGATCGCTCCTCATAAAACGCCTCGCGACTGGTTTGTCGTCAACGAATTTCCTCTTACGGGAAGCGGCAAGATACAGAAGTTCAAACTGCAGAAGATGTCTGCAGATGGTGAACTCACCCCGCTTGACTAACTCTGATTCTCAGCGAGGCGGCATCCTGATCGCACCGTCAAGACGGATGTTCTGGCCGTTGAAATAGGTGTTCCGCACAAACTCAAGCACGAGTGACCCGAATTCTTCGGGCTTGCCAAGACGTTTAGGAAATGGCACCGAGGCGCTGAGGTTCTCCAGCACCTTCGGTGGAACACCGAGCATTGGTGGTGTTGACATGATGCCCGGCATGATCGAATTACATCGCACGCCCTGATCCATCAGATCACGGGCGATCGGGAGGACGAGTCCATTCACGCCCGCCTTGCATGACCCGTACGCGACTTGTCCAACTTGTGCGTCTTGAGCAGCAACCGATGCGGTCAACGTGATGACCCCCCGTTCGCCGTCTTCAAGTGGTTCAAGATTCTCGATCATGCCGAGTGCAGAAAGCGATGCCATGCGATAACTCGCAACAAGGATTCCCATT
>CBFHYI010000066.1:0-7075 GCA_965660025.1 uncultured Ilumatobacteraceae bacterium
TGACTCGGCCGCGCTGTCTGCAGTGCTGAAGCAGCCCCAACGAATTCGTCTCACCGACGAATCGCTGGCCGGCGTCAACTGCGAGATCCTCGTCATCGTTGGCGACAAGGATTTCGTATACCCGGCCGACCAACTGGTCGACGCTCTACCAAACGCTCAGGGGACAGTGCTGAAGAACGTCGACCACTTTGCAACTCCTGAGTCATTCGATTTCGTTGATGCTGTCCTCGAATTTCTTGACGCAATTCCAACGTGACCACTCGACCAATCGGTATCTCATCAGACCCATCTCGGGCGGTCGAGGTGCTCCGCAATGGAGGTCTCGTTGCGATCCCCACCGAAACCGTGTACGGACTGGCCGCCGATGTAACGATGCCCGAGGCAGTTGAGCGAATTTTCTCGACCAAAGATCGGCCCACGGGGCATCCCCTCATCATCCATGTCGCTCATCTTGAGATTGCAAAACGGTGGGCTGATCTCAGCTCACCCAGCGCCCAGATCCTCGCCACAACGTGCTGGCCAGGGCCGCTTACCCTGCTCGCCGAGCGACGCCCACAAGTTCCTGACATCGTGACGGGCGGCCGGCCAACTGTCGGCATTCGCGTGCCAGCTCACCCGCTCACCCAACAACTCCTCGCCGAACACGGAGGGGCGATCGCCGCCCCATCTGCGAACAGATTTGGGAAAGTCAGTCCCACCACCACCCAACATGTCATCGATGACATTGGCGATCACCTTGACCCAGACCGCGACCTCATCCTTGACGGCGGCCCGTGCGGGGTTGGCGTTGAAAGCACCATCATCGACATCACGACCAACCCTGCGCAGCTCCTCCGACCGGGCGGCATCTCTGCCGAGACCATCGCAGAACTCATCGGCGATGTCGATGAGGCCTCCGGCCCCTCACGAGCAGCGGGCATGATGGTCTCGCACTACGCCCCGCGAACCAAGATGATGCTTGTTGAACCGGGTGATCCGCTTCCCGACACATCATCTGATGAGGTCTACATCATCGACTGCGCGCAAGATCTTGTGAAGGCGGCCCAAGACCTCTACTCAGAACTGAGGGCCGCTGATGCTGCGAAGGTCTCGCTGATCGTCGCCCTGATGCCCCCAAAGGAAGGGCTTGGAACTGCTCTGCGGGACCGGCTCACCAAGGCCGCCGCTGATCAGGGTCGAGGGTCTGCCAGTCAAGTTGGTTGAGTTGATCGATCCAGACATCACGAATCGCCTCAATATTGACTCCTCGCAGAGACTCTCCAGTCGCTGACACAGTCACTGTCGTCGCTCCGGCATCGGGAACCAACTCAAGGCGACACCAGACCGAGTACGGATCATGCATATCAACCTCGAGCAGATACGGCGGATCTTCATCGATGATCTCACCAACCCAAGACGCAACAATTCGGAGCGCTTCACAAGCCTCGACCGGCAGCACATCGATGGTGAACGACGGATGGTCTCGCTGCACCGGTTGTTGGGGTGGCGGTGTGACCCGAGCCGAGTTGGCTCTTGAGTCAACGACGATGTGCTCGTCAACGTAGGCGAGGGCAATGTCGCCTGACCGGTTGACTTCAGCCATCAATTCTGGGTTGCCGCCTTGGCGATCGGGGTGGAGTTCGCGGGCGAGCCGACGACGAGCGGCGATGACCTCTGCGCGTGTGGCTCGGCCTTTTTGAAGACCCAATCGAGCAAACGCAGTGTCGACCTCGTGTTTCGTTGACATGACTAGCGAACCAGGCTCATCGATGGCCGCGAGGTATCAAGCAGGAGTTGAGTTGTGACCACATAGAGCAACGACGCGCCCGCAACGTGAGCAAGCACGAGTAACTCAGGGACGCCCGTGAAGTATTGGACGTATCCGATGACCGCCTGCATCATGGCGACCGTCAACCACTTCGTGAACCCCGCTTGCAGATGTCGCTGATCTTGGGCTGACGCTCGGAGACGAATCACCAAGACAACCGCCGCTATGAGCGTCGCAATCACGCTCGCTCCGTGAATCCGGGCAACGGTTGAAATATCAACATTCAAACGAACGGCGTTCTCATCACCCGCGTGAGGTCCTGCTCCGGTCACCACCGTTCCCGTCACCACCGCAACTGTGACACCAAGTGCAATAACTCGCACGAGCATCGTCGAAGGCTCCGATGACACCTGCTCACGCTCGACACCATCAGGTTCGCTCGCACGACGCACGAGCACGGCGCCTGCCGAGATCAACGCCATCGACAGCAACAGGTGCCCCTGCACTGCATAGGGGTGCAGGTCAACCCAGACCGTAATCGCACCAAGAAATGCATTCGCAAAGACACCCACCACCAACGACCATGACCACCACACCAGGTCTCGCCGACGTGGAGACCGCACATACGAGCCCAACACCGCAGCCGCCACAGCCACCACGACGATGCCAGTCAACAGCCGATTCACTTGCTCGATTGCCGCATGAGCAGAGGAGACATCGATGAGCTTCTCGCTGTTGCAATTCGGCCAATCATCACAACCCAAACCGCTGTTGGTGAGCCGAACCGCAGCCCCGGTGATAATGATGCCGATCAACGCAATCAACGCAAAATACGTTGAGCGCTGATACGCCGAAGGCTGCAACCGCATAGTTCGATGCTACGACTGAGAACCTTCAGCGCGCCAAAGGGTCACCGAAATTACTTCCGGCTACTCCTCTGGCTCTGTCGCCTGGTCAGCGGGTGCGTTCACTCGATGACAAATGCTCGACATCTGAGAGTTTGACCAAACTGAACGAATGCACGTCACCGACCTTCATCGACTCAAGTCGCGAGATAGAGGTATGCATCAACACGAACCGGTCAAATTCCCATGGGGTGGGCATCAGGCCCAACATGTGCCCGATTGACACCGTGTTCGTGCCTGCATGAGCGACGAGAAGAATGCGCTTCCCGGGGGAATCCATCTGCCACACCGGAAGTTCATCATCACCTCGATGGATGCCTCGTTCGGCAAGAAACATCTCCACACCAAGATGAATGCGATCGACAAACGATCGAACCGACTCGCCGTCTTGCAATCCATGCCAACGCTCGGCAGGTGGGCGCCGCCTGAGTTCTGCATACGCCTGCTCAGCTTTTTCCACCGGAGTTCCAGCCCAGCCCGGGTCTCGAATCTCTTCAAGCCACGGTGCAATCACCTCTTGGCGACCAAGACGCGAGAGAAGCGGCGCCGCAGTTTGCCGAGCCCGAGTGAGCGGCGACACAAGAATCTCATCGAATGACTCGCCCTCAAGAGCATCAGCGAGCCGTTCAGCCTGCCGGTGACCGAGATCGGTAAGCGGAGGGTCGACAACATTCAAGCCACCCTTCACCCACTCGGGTTGTCCATGACGAACGAGCACTATCTCCATCGCAATAGACGGTACCGTGCGAGTGTGGATAGCCCTCAAGGCTGGTACCCAGACCCGCTGGGACGCTACGACCATCGTTGGTTCAACGGCACGTCATGGACTGCCGACGTCTCGACCGACGGTGCGCGCTACGTCGACCCGCTCGGCATCACCTCACCACCACAGGCGAAACGCCGCAGATGGCCCTGGCTTGTGTTGGCGGTAGCCCTCATGCTCACCATTCCGGCGGTGACCCTCGGGCGAGCAGTGCAACGATTCATCAGCCCAAGCCCGCATGAAGTTGTTGTCGCCCAGTGCTCGCCAGATGGCACCAATATCAGTATCGCCATCGACATCACCAACCTCGGGGACGACACATCACAGTTCTCAATTTTCGTGGAGATCGTCGGTGGACCACTTCGCCAAGTCGTGAGAAGCGCCACGCTGACGACCGATAGCGTTCGCCCCGAGCGTTCGACTCGAGTGACAGCTCGCGTGCCGTCTACCCAGCAGAACGTTGAATGCGTCATTGTCGCTGTCGGCGGGGAACTGCCATTTGGAATTGACCTTGGGCCCGTCGAGCCAATCCGAATGAATGCCCCCTAACGTAGGAGGAATGGAGACACCCCCCTCGTCGCCAACCCCCACCCGGGAAACCCGCTCCGTCCTCACGCGCGCAGTTGCTCTCATCGGATTCGGTGTTTTCGCAACGTTCTGGATTTGGGCTCTGTTCTTCGCCTCGAAAGAGGGTGTCAACCGCATCGAAGACCGCGCCTGGGTTGAATCAGCGCAATCCATCTGCGAAACGGCTGCCGACGAACGAACTGCTCTTGCGAACTACACCCGGCTTGACGAAGGCGGCGCCGAACTCATCCGCGAGCGTGCCGAGATCGTCGATGAAGCAACCGACACCCTCGAACGCATGCTGAATTCGCTCGAGGCGTTACCGCTCACCGGCGAAAAGGGTCAGGCGATTATTCCGCTGTGGATTGACGAGTACCGCACATATCTCGGCGACCGACGGAACTACACCGCACAACTTCGGGAAAGCGGCGAGAACCTCCCCTTCTACGAAACCGCAAATCAAATTCCAATTTCAGAGCGACTGGCAACATTTGCCGCAGATAACGAGATGCCTGCGTGCAAACCACCCCTCGATCTCGACATCTGAACCCCGTCGAACTCGAGCATCATCGGTGTTCTTGCGACGTCGCACCATCAGCCTCTGACATCGATTTCACCACGCGAGCCGGAGCCCCAACGGCAACGCTGAACGAAGGAATGCTTCCCGTCACCACACTGTTTGCGCCGATTACCACATGTTCACCAATGTCGGCGCCAGGTAACACGACAGTGCCGTGACCAAGCCACGACCCTGAACCGATACGCACTGGTTTCTCTGGCATTGATTGCTGGGAAATAGGGATGTCGACGTTGTCGTAGCCATGATTCTGATCGGTGATGTACACGTGATGACCTGTCCACACATCGTCACCAATGTCGATCGAAAAGTGTCCGACAATTCCAGAACCACGACCGATCAAACAACGATCGCCGATGCGAACCACCGGCTGCGAGAGGCACTCTTGGCCCGGAGCCATTCCAGCCGACAATGCGACGTGGGGGCCAATCATCGTGTCCTCACCGATCTCGATGAATCGCTCGTTCATCAGAGAAGTTGCCGGGAAACAAATAATGCTTCCCTCACCGAACCCTCCGAAGCGCCGACCACGGCGACTCGTCGGCCCGACAGATGCGATGACAGATAGCCGGTCCCAGCACCACGCGACTGCATCGCCCACTCTCGCCATCATCCGACCGCGTATCGAATGAGAAACTGCGCCCATCTGACTTCGGACCACCTCCGCACGCTACCTTCGTCGCAATGACACATGCTCACGCCGCAACCCCTCTGGGCGATTACTCCGGCCTCAACCGTGACGGAGTGTTCGTCTTTAAAGGCATCAACTACGCACTTGCTGATCGCTTCCAACCATCAGAGCTCGAAACCTCTACCTGGAGCGATCTCCGAGATGCGACCGTGTACGGGCCGCAATGCCTCCAAGTTCCCGGAATCATGGAACAACTTCTTGGCGAGAGCACACAGCCAATGGCCG
The DNA here is from genome assembly GCA_965660025.1 of uncultured Ilumatobacteraceae bacterium. GTDB lineage: Bacteria > Actinomycetota > Acidimicrobiia > Acidimicrobiales > Ilumatobacteraceae > Casp-actino5. The sequence continues at coordinate 5,476 of CBFHYI010000066.1, forward strand.
AAGAGTGTCTGACCCTCAACGTGTTCACCGCAGATACCTCGGCCCGTAAACCGGTCCTCGTCTGGATTCACGGAGGCGCCTTCACCAATGGGGCAGGTTCGGTACCGTGGTACGACGGAAGCAATCTCGTGCGCTCTGGCGACATCGTCGTCGTAACGATCAACTATCGCCTGGGAGCACTCGGATTTAGGGGTCGAGATAACGCAGGTCTCAGCGATCAGGTCAATGCATTGCAATGGGTCCGCAACAACATCGCATCATTCGGTGGCGATCCATCGCAGGTGACGATCATGGGCGAGTCTGCCGGAGGCGCGAGTGTTATTTCGCTTATGGCCTGCCCGCACGCTGACGGGTTGTATTCGGGAGCGATCGCAATGAGCCCGTCGATTCCCCAACTTCGGTCGTCTCAAAGGGGTGATGAGGCACTTTCAGAACTCCTTGCCGCAGCAGGTGTAGATCACCCCGACGATCTCATTTCCCTACCAGTTGACGCGTTGCTGAAAGCCCAGGGAGACATGCTGTCTTCGACAGATGAATCCCTCACTGCATTCGCTCCGACAACCGACGGCAACTGGCTACCGGGAGATCCTTCAGACCTTGCGGCCTCCAACCCGGTGCCGCTCGTCATCGGAACGACGCGAGACGAAATGCACCTCTTCACCGCCTTCGATCCCAGCTACACCGAGATCGACGAGGAAGCAGCACGCACAACATTCGAACGTCATTTCGCGTCGTCAGAGGCGTACGACATCTACCGAGACCATCGTCCTGGCTCAACGCCTCCACAGTTGGTGTCAGCGCTTGAGACCGACGGAGTCTTCCGTTGGCCTGCCCACCGCATCGCCGAAGCACGGCAGCAACAGCAACACAGCACCCACTCCTACTGGTTCACCTTCGAAACACCGGTGTTCGGCGGCGTTCTCGGCAGCTGTCATGCGCTTGATATTCCGTTTGCTCTCAACAACCTCGACCGCAAGGGCGTTGAACTTTTCACCGGCGACGCCCCCGCTCGACGTAACCTCGCTGCGTCGTTCTCAGATTCGATGACAACATTCATGCACACCCGCGACGCGGGTTGGCCGCAGTGGGGAACCGAACGAAACACTCAGCTACTCGACGCCCACACGACAATTGGTGTCGATGTAGTGAGCGATAGCGAACCTCGCATTCGACAACTATGGGAAGCCCTCGATGCCCGCTGATCTTGGGTCGCTTACCGACGTCGCTGGCATCCGCGTCGGCCATTACGACCGGTCAAATCGCAATTGGAGAACCGGCACCACCGTCGTTCTCGCCGACCACCCCGTTACCGCCGGGGTTGATGTTCGTGGCGGAGGTCCGGGCACGCGTGAAACCGACGCTCTCTCGCCAATGAATCTTGTCGACAAGATCGATGCCATCTGTCTTTCAGGCGGGAGTGCGTATGGACTAAGAGCAGCAGATGGAGTTGTTGACGAATTGGCCGACCGAGAGCGAGGCTTTCGCGTCGGACCAGAAGTCCACCAGGTGGTTCCTGTCATTCCAAGTGCTGTCATTTTTGATCTCGGGCGCGGGGGACACTTTCGGCATCACCCCGACGCCGAATTTGGTCGTAGAGCAA
>CBFHYI010000067.1:0-6976 GCA_965660025.1 uncultured Ilumatobacteraceae bacterium
CTGGGAAAGCTCGATCGGTGCATATGAGTTTCCAATGGATGTGTACACCGGGCGCATCGCAGAGTACGTCATTGCGGGTGCAGCAGGTGTGAACGAATTGGCCGCAAAACCAGCGATTCTCCTGGAAGGAATGGCAGACCAAGCAATTCCACCAGACCGAGCGATTGCGGACTTTCGCGGGGTGTGGCCCGATGGACCAGTTGTTGAACTTCCTGGTGTCGGTCATTTCTGCCAAGAAGATGCGCCAGAGGCTCTTGTCAGCAATATTGTCCAGTTCCTGCAGTCAACCTAAGTAGATGCAGGAGACGAACTGCTCTTACGTTCGCCGTCGTGCTGCGATGCCAAGCAGGGCAGTACCAATCACAATCAATATTGCGGCACTGTGTGAGGTAGATGCAGTTCGTTGACTGCCAGTGGCCGGGAGTGTCGCTGTTGTTTCTACTTTGGCTTCCGTAGTCGTAGATGCTTCCTCTTCTGCAGGTGTTGCAGGAAGAGTTGGAGTCGTTGTCGTGGCGGCAACGGTGGTGGTTGTTGAGTCTTCTTCTGCTGGGGTGGCGGGCAGAGTCGGAGCCGTTGTGGTCGCAGCAACGGTGGTTGTTGTCGTGGCTTCCGAAGTGGTTGTCGGCGCGACGGTGGTGGTTGTTGTTGCTTCGGTGGTTGTTGTGGTTGTCGTAGCAACGGTGGTTGTTGTTGCTTCGGTGGTTTGAGGAGTCGATGGCAATGTTGTGGTTGTCGTAGCAACGGTGGTTGTTGTTGCTTCGGTGGTGGTTGTTGTCGTGGCTTCCGAAGTGGTTGTCGGCGCGACGGTGGTGGTTGTTGTTGCTTCGGTGGTTGTCGTCGCAGCAACCGTTGTTGTGGTCGTTGCAGAGGCAATTTCTACAGTGCAAACACCGACGAGAGCATCAGGCACTTGACCGTGAACCTGCAAACCAGTGTTGTTCTGCGGAGGCGTCCGACCGCCGATCGTTTCAATGAAACGCTCGGCGATGACGACACCGTGGATGTAGCCAAGATTTTGCTTCGTCACACTGACCGTTGCATTAGGGGCGAGCACCATCCCGTCCCACTTATCATTCTGGCCTGCTGGTTGCCGTATTTCGCCTGGCCCTACGACAACATGGAGAGTCTGTCGAGCCGTCGATGGGTAGTCGCCTCCGTCGCGCACAGCGGCGACTCTTCCCCCTTCGGGTCGATAGACCCGAACATTTGGGTATCCGCTCGGGTCTGCTTCAGCGGCATCCGCGAGAGCGCTTGCGTATGCCGACCATTGTGCCTGGCTGTACGGGGGATTAGCGCTTGACCAATTGCCGTTGTTGGCATTGGGTCGGTTTCCTGTGTGGCTACCCGTGAGGTAGGAAGTGGAGCCACCCGCATCGAATGAGGTTGAGAAATTTGGAAATTTGGCGTTGCCGTCAATCGATACGCCGCGTCGGTATTGGGATCCGCTGTTTCCAAATGTGTGGTTAACAGACGAATATGTGGGCTCGGTGTTGCCGCCGAAGAGCACCAAGGCGTGTGCGAGAGCTGGTGGGTCGATGCAAGTTTCAACCGTGGCGGCGCCACGAGTCCGTTCGGAATCGTCGCCAGAACCGCATGCAGATGCGGCGAGGGCTATCGAAGCAAGAATGGCGAAGGATTTTGAACCATTAGACACGAGTACAATCATATATAAATATGTCGGTGTCGAGAAGAACTTCAGAGAAAGTGATGGCGATGAACTAAAGCGTTGTTCACTCGTCTAGGCGTTTGACATTGTTGCCGCCAAGGAAGTGCTTGGCCCGCAATGGAGCTCAGCTGTGTGGAGACCGCTCTGAAGCGATCGACCTGCTCACGGCCCCCAGTTGACAGGTTCTTCATCGGTGGTGATGAGAACTTTTGACCATTCGGTGCTCAGATTGTCGGCGTCGCCGCTCACGTTAAGGCGGAAACACCCGAGATCGAGTTCAGATGCTGGGCGTGACAGCAACTGGGCGACAGAGAGAGCAGCTTCATGTGTTTCGAGCATGCGGGACTGCCATCTGCCGAATACTTTTTCGTTTTCGGCGTATTCCTCGGTCATTGATGTTCGGATGAATGGGAACATCACCGAGCAGGCGCTCACCATTTCAGCCGATTTGCCGAGATTAACGCGAAGCACTTCAGGTAGGCGCAGAACAGCCCAGTTCGCAATGACATAGCCAGGCACCGCAACTCCGGGGTCGATCGCTTGAGACGACGAAACGTAGACGAGTTGCAGGGGGCTGTTGTGGTAGATCGCCTCACTTGCCCACAGGTGTGTCCATGACAGGAAGCCGTCAATTTTCGTGTTCATGACGAGCCGAGATTCGGTGAGGTTTTCCATGAACGCAGAGCGCACTCGGGCGCGGCGCTCGGCCATGTTCTCATCTTCAATTTCTGGAAGTGAACGCCCAAAGCGATAGCCGCTTTCAGTGAGACCCGAGTTGCAGATGATGATGTCAGGAATATGGCCGCCCATCTGCTCGATGGTGTACGAGCGTGATGCCCACAGGTCGGTGTGGCTTGTCACGTCGGCTTGCAGCGCAAACGCGTGAACGCCTTGGTCACGAATTGCGTCGACAAGGTCGAAGCCGTCGCGGTAGCTGCTGTTGAAATGCACTCCAACGGCTTCAGCTCCGTTCATTGCGGCGGCGAGTGCGACGCCTTGACCGAGTCCGCCGTCCTTGCCTGAGCCGGTGATGAGAACTCGTTTGCCTGCGAAGGCGTCGGCGTGAACTCCACCGAAATCAAACTGTGCTGTGTCGGCGGTGAATGCCATGTCGAACCCTGCTTTCTAAGGGAATAGTGAAACTGCCCACTAATGGTTGTGAGAGTAACGGGTGGCCGAGATGAAACATCGTTCGCGCTGGTCTGAGAGCAAAGAAACGGTGTTAGTGATCGCCAGTCTTTTCTGCATTCTCGACTGCGTCGCCTAACTCAGGGCCGAGGAAGTTCAAGAGTTCAAGGGCGCTTGAGTAGTCGTGAGAGGTGATCCCGCCGAGACGCAGCCACTGGTTGAGTGCCCGTTTCGTGTAGCGGATCGCATATTTCGGGCCGTGGGCGAGTCGTTCTGCGTAGTCACGGGCAACATCCATGAGATCGTCACGGGGTACGGCGAGGCTGACGAGGCCGATGCGTTCGGCCTCGGTGCCACTCAGCGGGTCTGATGTCAACAAGTACAGTTTCGATTTGGCCATGCCGCACAGCAGGGGCCAAACCATGGCGGCGTGATCGCCTGCAGCGAGTCCCATTGCGATGTGCGGGTCGACGAGTTGGGCGTCGTCTGCGGCAATTGAAATGTCGGCGAGCAGCGCCACTGCCAGCCCTCCGCCTTCAGCGGCACCGTTGATCGCTGCAATGACTGGCTTGTCGATGTTGATGATGCCGTAAACGATGTCGTTCCCTTCTTTTCCTAGGCGTTGCGCGAGTTCGAAGGTGTCGTCTTTGCTGAGATTTGGAATTGATTTGAGCCCTTGGATGTTGGCGCTTCGATAAAACTCGTCATCGGCTCCGGTCACGATGACGACGCGAACGTGATTGTCTTCATCGAGATGTCGCCAAATTGCTGCGACCTCTTTATGGATTTCGGCTTGTTGCCTGCCGACTGACCCTGGCGAGGGAATGAGCACGGTGGCGATTCCGTCGTCATCGACCGCGATGTTGAGATGGTTGAACTCGCTGTACATGGGAGATGTGTTCCTCTCGTTGGTTAAGAACTGTTGTGTGACGCTACTTGCCTGCGCGTGGGCAGGCGATCAGCGTTCGGTCAAGTTCGTAGGGAAGAGGTCCGAACGGAATTGACAGATTTTTGGGTTTTCGAGTTAGTGATTGCGCCGCTCAGTGATGCTGCGGCAGCGCAGGAAGTGACATTTGAATGATCTCCCGTCGTCTGAGATAGCCGAACTTCACATTCATGCCACCTCAATTCCTCGAATCGTTTACCTCGGACGCTCCGCGTTCACTTATGGGGGATCACTGGGGTTTCGACGAAGAAGAATGCGCGCACCCTGCTGGCACCGAGTACTGCACTGATTGTCTATTTGTTGACCCAGAAATCTTGCGGCGGTTCTGAGCTTGGATTTCCCAGCTTGAGTTAGTCAACTCTCCGGCGCGCAGCCACTTGCATAAGTAGGCCGGATGCACCGATCGAAATCGCAATTCCGAGGCTGCCGCTGAACTGTGACGCGCCTGTCGAGGGCAACTGAATTGGGGCTTCGACATCAGCCTCGGTGGCACTGAGAGTTGAGGTGACCTCCGAAATCGCTGTTGAGGTCGGAGTAGGCGCAACTGTTGTTGTGGTCTCAGCTACTGCTGTCGTCGTCGTTGAGTCTTCTGGAACCGTCGACGTTGCATCGAGAGCCCCGCGTTCGCGGCTCCTTTTCAATGGGTGTTTGGGCCCTTGAAAGGTGTTGGGTTAGATATTTGTCAATCAAAATTGTGACATAAGAATAGATTTTGATTAGAGTCTCAACTAATGAATAATCGGAAGTCACTTTTCCCCAGCAGAAAGGTTGCGGTACTGACATCCGCAGCGGCAGTAGCTTTCGCCGGAGTTGCCGTCGCCTCGCCGCACGTTGTTGGTGCTCTTCAAGCGACACCGGACGAGTTCGTGTGGAGCCCTTCAATCGACGGCCCGCTCTACCTCAACGATGGCACCACCAGTACTTTCTATGGTGGGTTCGCAGCCGGCACGACCAACTACAAGGTGCAGCATCACGGCGCGTACGAAACCGAAGATCCCAACAGCGGGTACGTCACAAACGACTATCAAGACTTCATTAATGACACTGAAGAGTTTGTCTTCTCGTACGGCCTTGAAAGCCGCTTCCAGCAGGGGCTCCTGTATGACGCAGGTGCAAATGCTGGGTCTCGTTACGCCTACATGGTCATTGGTCGTGATGTAGAAACCAACTATTGGAACGTTGTCCGTTTTGATCACAACGGCAATTGGGAAGTTGTATCCAAAATCGACGACCTCTACGAGTCTGACAACGATCGAAACTTTACGATGCTCGCCGATGGTGCCTTGGTTCAGTTCCATGGCAACACCGGGATTCTTCGCAACTATGGGCCTTTAGATGGATTCACACAGGGATACCCGTTCGACCCAAGTGGCAACTCTGACGGGGTTCCGCTGATGCTCCCAACGGAGTCCTCCATTGCGGGACCATCGTTCTCAACCGATGTCAGTGTTTCTACGTTGACGGTCGACGGAACCGAGTACGTGCTCGTATGGAAGCGCGGTGGAGGCAACAACGTCTATCTGTATAACGCAACAACGCTGAACTATGTTGGCGAACTCGACATGTCATCATCAGTTGACATGCAAGGCGCAACCGACTGGTGGGGCAGTGTGTCTGTCGTGGAGTCTGCAGCGACTGTCGGAAACCAGAACATCGTCCAATACGCCTATGACTACCCCCTTGCAAGGACCGGAGCCTACGGCTCGCTTGCAGTACTCAACCCGGCTGATGTTGACGTAAGCGCGATGACAGCGTCGCTCTCGACACGGGCATCGAACACGGCTTACGTGGCCAAAGAGTCTGTTGGCATTCAGGCTCCGGCTTCAACCGAGTTAGTGACACTACCTGATGCTCCGCCGGCGGTTTCCCACCTTGACTATGACGTCAACGGCGGTTCATCAGCTGCACCTGATTTGCAGACCGGCGAGACTGCTGCGACAACGACGGTTTCGTCGACAACCCCGACCTATGACGGCTATAACTTTGTGAACTGGAACACTGCTGATGATGGCTTAGGAACCGACTATGCGGCTGGCAGTAACTACACGCTGCCCTCAACGGCAGGTGTGACTGACACGGTGTATGCCCAATGGGCGCAAGCAGCTTCTTCTTCGCCTCTCAGCTGCTCGGCTTGGGCGGGTTTGATCTGGGTGCAGAACCAGTACGGGACGTCAACGAACGACTATCAGGCAGCCAACACGTCACAGTTCTTCATGTTTGACGCTGGATCCGGCGACCTTGACGCTGATGGTCTCGATGACGCTTCGACATGGGTGTACGAAGACGCGGCCCTCGGGTATGACCTTTCGATCAACGCCACAGGTGTCGATCCGACCTCAAACATCATGTACGGCACCGCCAACGTAGATGGCGTTGCCTACGTTGCGTCATTCGCTCCAGGTGCAAACCCTGTGTTTTACGCTCAAGGCCGCGTCGATGCAAGCGACGTATCTATTTCGAATACCGCTAACGGTTTCGTGGACGCTGAAGGCCACTATTGGATCAAGGACAGTTCAGGGCCTCTGTACCGGTCGCAGCAGCCGCTGTCGTCATACGCTGGTTTCGCTAACCACACCGACGTTACCGACCCAATGGTGTTCGACGCCATCGGCTCCGAGAACTTTGGTTCCGTCTCCGACATCGCTGTCGTCCCAGTAACCGACGGCTATCTGGTCGCTGGCTTCGTTTGGAACAATTTGTACTGGGGTACGTGGGATTCGACCACAGATACATGGACCTCCGGCGCGAACGCGTCAGTGGCTACTGGCACCGCAAGCCCAGGTGACTACGGCGCAGTGTTTGTTGACGGTGTCACTTCTAATGGCGGCACTCTCGACTATTCAGGTGCCTCCATCTATTTCACTCCGAACGCTGGATGGGACCCCGAGAATTCCGCGGGACGACGTCCAGTGAAGATCGCTGTCGCTGATGCACTCGACGGCATCACTTCAGACGATCTTGTCCTGCTGGAGCAAACGACGGCGCCTCTATGGTGGGCTGTGGTTTGCAGCTCCCTGACCCACTCGGTGGTCTGCACGGCTGGATGTGGGCAGATATCGACGGTGACGGTTCACGTACTGCTGTTGAACCAACCGATGGAATGTTTGGTGATGAAGCAGTCATCACTGGTTACACCGCAACAGTGATCTCGGAAACAGACTGGACAACTCTGCAAGGTGTTGTCGCGGTACCTGCTGGCACTCGCTACCCGGCAACAGTGGACGCTGACGGTAAAT
>CBFHYI010000068.1:0-6970 GCA_965660025.1 uncultured Ilumatobacteraceae bacterium
TCGACACCACAGTGTGGAATCCCGAACAAGACAAGTATTTGCCCGAAGCATTTTCAGCAGCAGATCACATCGGAAAAGCCTCGAACCGAAACCATCTCGTCAGCGAGTTAGGTCTCACCGATGACGATTCGCTCCTCGCAGTTGCGGTCACGCGACTTACCGACCAAAAAGGTATCGACCTGCTGCTTCCCCTCATTAGCCTCCTCGACGAGATACCACTTCGACTTGCGGTGCTCGGCTCGGGCGACCGCATCCTCAGCGAACAACTCGCCACAGCAGCCGACACGTCTGATCGTTTCATCTTCATCGACGGGTATGACGAGGTGCTGTCACACCGCCTCATCGCCGCAGGCGACCTGTTTTTGATGCCAAGCCGATTCGAACCATGCGGACTCACCCAGATACAAGCAATGCGCTACGGAACGATCCCGATCGTGACACCCGTAGGCGGACTCGTTGACACCGTCGTTGACCTCGATGCTCACCCTCGAGTAGGACGAGGTTTCGTTATGAACGACGTCAGTTCAACAGCGCTGATATCAGCCGTGCATCGAGCTGTGCGGAAATGCAAGGGAAAACAGCTCGAAAACATTCGTACACGCATCATGAGCCTCGATTGGTCATGGGACGCCCCAGCGAAAGAGTTCATCAAGATTTACCGCGAAATTTCTCGGTGACCTTTCCGCTGACCGTTACGCTCGTAATTAATGGCATACGAACCAAAAGTCCTCGTCATGGTGCTGGCGGGCGGCGAAGGCAAACGACTATTGCCACTCACCAACGACCGAGCGAAGCCAGCCGTGCCGTTCGGAGGAACCTACCGAATCATCGATTTCGCTCTGTCAAACTTCGCGAATGCGCGCTATCTGAAGATCGTTGTACTCACCCAATACAAGAGCCACAGTCTCGACCGTCACATCTCTCAGACCTGGCGTTTCTCCACCTTGCTCGACAACTATGTGACCCCCGTGCCGGCACAGATGCGACGAGGCCCACAATGGTTTCAAGGCTCAGCCGACGCGATCTACCAAAACCTCAACCTCATCTACGACGAACGACCCGACTACGTCGCAGTATTTGGAGCAGATCACATCTACCGCATGGATCCGCGCCAAATGGTCGAGCAACACATCACCTCTGGAGCAGGTGTCACCGTTGCGGCGATTCCTGTCGATCGTGATGAAGCCCACCAATTCGGTGTCATAGAAGCCGACGAGAGTGGCCTCATCAAGGCGTTCCACGAGAAGTCAGACAATCCGCCGGGAATGCCTGGCGACGACACCCGATGCCTCGCCAGCATGGGCAACTACGTGTTCAACACCCAAACCTTGATCGACATCGTCACACCAAACGAAGAGTCGCCGCTCATCGACATGGGCGGAGATGTCATTCCAGCCCTCACCGCCCAAGGGCAAGCACACGTCTACGACTTCAGTACCAACGTTGTGCCAGGTCAGGACGAACGCGAACGCGGCTACTGGCGAGACGTCGGAACCCTTGACGCGTTTTACGACGCAAACATGGATCTCATCGCGCCAGTGCCGGTGTTCAACCTGTATAACGAGCGCTGGCCGGTGTACACCTACAGAAAAGCGCTACCTCCCGCGAAGGTGTCCCGTGGCAGCGGGGGAGAGCCGTCATTTGTTGATGGCAGTCTTTTGTGTCAGGGATCTGTCATCTCAGGAGCCCATGTTGAACGGTCAATCGTGTCGCCAAGTGTGTTTATCGACCACGACGCTCATGTCACCGACTCGATTTTGAACGAAGGTGTGCGAGTGGGCGCTGGTGCTCGACTCAACAAGTGCATCGTCGACAAAAACGTCATGATTCCCGCAAACGAACGGATCGGCTTCGACCATGAACTCGATCGCCAGCGCTATCACGTGTCAGAGCACGGCATCGTCGTCATTCAGAAAGAACAGCGCTTTCACTGACGCGTCTCAGCGACTTTAGAAACGCTTCGAGACGCGAAGCATGAGGATGCCGCCAACTGCCATCGCAGCAGCAGTTACCGTCCACATCAATGGGTACCCGGAGCGTTCGATAATCGCTCCCGCCGTTAGCGGTGCAATAAAGACACCGAGATACACGCCGGTTTGAGTAACGCCCGTCGCCGAAGCCGCATGCCCCTCGTTCGCTCGAACAACTCCGAAGTTCAAAAAGACTGGCCAGATCCAGCCCCCAGAGAACGCAATAACCGTAGCGATGACGTGAATCGTGGCACTCCGACCCGTGAGGCCAATCGCTCCGATAGCGCCACCGAACACCATGACACCAGCAATCACAAACGGGTGCCACGACATTCGATCAAGTTGCATCCCCCAGCCAACACGAATGGCGATGCCGAGCGCCGCCCCAATCGACAGCATGAGGCCGGCAGTGCCTTTTCCAAGACCAGCGTCAACACCGGACTCAACCACCCACGCGTTGAGAGCTCCGGCACCAAACGACAAGAACATTGCAGCCGCTCCTGCAATGACCAGAGCGTTCAACGGTGATTGAGATGGGGCCTTCTCTGCGGTGGGCTGCGGCGCTGAACTCGAAATAGTCTGCTGCACCCCAACAAGCGCAACGAGAGCAACCGTCGCCGCACCGACGAACGCCCAACGCCATCCGAGCGTCAGCGCAATCGCTGGGACGGCAAGCCCACTCAACATGGAAGCTGCTGGCATGCCAGATTGTTTGACCGCAATTGCAAGACCCAACCGAGGAAGTCCTGCTTGCGCAAGTCCGAGGTTGACCGCCGTCTGGGCGGCAGCGTTGCAGAGCCCAGCGATGGCAAGAAACGCAATGAGGTATCCAAATTCGTTTGCAAACAGCGCAATGCAAAGGTCAACTACTGCCGCACCGAGAAGAGCAAGCGTGAGTTGACGGCGTGGTCCGATCGCTTGGGCGAGCCGACCGAGCACGACCGAACCCGCAGTTGCCGCAAGGAAATATGTGCTCATTGCCCAGCCGTATCGGCCCTCGGCAACACCAAACTCACCTCTGACCTGAACCGATAACCCACCGACCAAAAACCCGGGGAGAGCAACTGACACCGCAGCAGCGATTGCAGCAGCAATCACGGTATTTGGGGAATGCGACGAGCGGCTCATGGGTGACCCGGGGCGCGAACGTTTCGCAGATGCATCGGTGAGATCATCTCTTCTCAGGTTCCGGAAAGTGCCGCAACCACCGGAGCGAACGCTTCGGCTTCGTCGGGCCCAACGATGACATAGCTGAATCCCCACCGTTCACGACGGGCAATGAGATCTTCAGCAAGCTTTGATGGTGGGCCAACGAGCGCGAACGGAGATTCAGAGATCATCGAAGTTGGCGACCCGGTGAACGCTGCGATGCCCTCGAGTGCAGCATCGACATCGTCAGTCACCGACACAAGGAATGCTCGAATGTTCATCTCGATGTGATCGAGGCGGTCAACTGCGGCAACACGCACAATGTCGACTTTCTCGTCAGTCGCCTCAGCTGTCATTGAGTCGAACGTTGACTGGTCAACTGCGCCCGAGGTCAACGTTGCGTTAATGCCAACAATGTCTGCTTGTTGCGCTGCGATCTTCAGCATGCGCGGGCCTCCACCGCCGATCAGCACCGGAGGACAAGGGCTCTGAATTGGTTTTGGGAAGCCGTCATAGTCAGAAATGGTGTAGTGCTCACCTTCGTAAGAAAACGCACCTTCGCCCATTGCGCCACGAATGATGTCAAGACCCTCAAGAAAACGATCGATCCGCACTCCTGGTCGATCGTACGGAATCCCAGATCGTTCATAGTCAGTTGCCATCCATCCAGCACCAAGGCCGATATCGAGACGCCCACCAGAAAGCACATCGATGGTCGCGAGCTCTTTTGCGAGCACCACCGGGTGCTTGTAATCGTTATCGAAGACGAGTGCCCCGACACGAATAGTTGACGTCGCATCAGCAACGGCCTGCAAAGCAGGGATCGGTGCGAGTTGCTCATCGAAATGATCTGGCATCGTCACGGCGGCGTAGCCGAGCTCTTCGTAGCGGCGGGCATTCGCAACCCATGATGCAGCATCGTCTCCATTACGAACTTGAACACCGAACCGAAAGGGACGTTGAGGCATCGTCATACGTGTTGTCTATCGCCAATCACCATCAAGCAACGAATCTGGCATGACGGAACCCCATGTCGGCCGGTCATTACGCTCAATAGGGTGGAACGATCTGGATGGCTGGTGCGACTTGGTGTCGTCATCATCTCAGGAGCGCTGCTCGTCACCGCAGTCACCATTGGTGTCGCACCACGTCTGTGGCGAATTGCAAATGCCCACTCAGAAGACCCGGTGACACTGCCTGACTTCATTCCGCTTTCACAACGCAGTTACGTCTATGACGCCGCAGGAAACGAAATCGCGGTGTACGAACTTGAAAATAGCCAACCCGTGTCATTCGACGACATCCCAGAGCACGTCGTTCAGGCATTCGTCGCGGTCGAAGACAACGAATTCTGGGTGCATCACGGCGTCAATGCGCGATCGTTCATTCGAGCCCTGCTGTCGAACTTCGCCTCAGATGCTCCCCGTCAAGGAGCGTCAACGATCACGATGCAAGTCGTCAAAAACGACTTCATGGCAGGGTTCGAGCGTGACGGCCGCTACAAACTGCTGCAACTCACCTACGCAGTACGGCTTGAAAAAGAACGCTCTAAAGAAGACATCATGGAGCGCTACCTCAACACGGTGTTCTTTGGGAATAACTCATACGGAATTGCGGCTGCTGCCGAAACATATTTCGGGAAATTCGTTCACGAACTCACCTTTCCGGAAGCAGCATTTCTCGCTGGACTCGTGCGAGCCCCAACGAGCTACGACCCGATCAATCGACCCGAACGAAGCCGTGCTCGATTCGCTCAGGTGATCGACCGGCTCGTTGAAGATGAATTGCTCACCGAAGACGAAGCGATCGAAGTGTCTGAAACATTCATCATCCCAGAACGTGTCAACCAGATCCCTACACGAGATGTTGAACGAACCTACTTCTCAGAGACAGTTCGAAATCTGCTCCTCACCGGATCTGACATCCTCGGCGACACCTACGAAGAGCGCTACACAGCGCTATATCGCGGTGGCCTCCGCATCCACACCACGCTCGACCCTGACCTTCAAGCTGCAGCAGAAACCGCACGAAATGAGTTGCCTGACACCACCGAGGGTTTCGACGCTGCGTTGACATCCATCGAAACCGAAACCGGGGCAGTACGAGCACTCGTTGGAGGACGAGGTTTCATCCCGCAACAAAACGAGGTCAACCTCGCTCTTGCGCCAAGTCAGACCGGCTCAAGCATCAAAATCTTCATTCTTGCCGCAGCGATTCAGGCCGGCGCCCAACCCAACGACATCATCGACGGGACGCGTCCGTGTGTGCTTCCCAACCCCGGAGACAATCTCGAACCCGAGTTCATCATCAGAGACGGTGTGAGTGGCGGAATTGCGACCCTCGCAGAGCACACCTACCGCTCAATCAACTGTGCGTTCGCTCGGCTCTCACAAATCGTGGGTCTCGACCGAGTTGTCGACACGACGTACCGAATGGCGGCGTCTGACTTCTTGCGGCCCGAGCTCCCCGAGAGTGTGAGGGAACCGTTACGGCCGTATGCAAGTTTTGCGACCGGAGCAAACGAAATGAGCACCCTCGACATGGCCTCAGGGATGCAGTCGATCGCGAACGAAGGTGTTCACCATGAGCCGTACTTCATCGAGAGAGTTGACGATTCCGAGGGCCGTCGACTGTACACACATCAAAGTGACGGCGAACGAGTACTCGACAGGTCAGCGGCGCTCACCACGATCGACACGATGAAAGCAACCCTCACCACTGGCACCGCCCGACGCGAACTCGCGGACTTTGCCCAACTCATTCCGGCAGGCGGCAAAACCGGCACCCAACAAAGTAACTACACGGCATGGTTTGTTGGCGCATCAACTCACCTCTCCACTGCGGTCATGGTGCGAGACCCTGACCGGTACACCTCAATGGTGAACATCCCAGAGTTTGCTGAGGCAGGGGTGCCACGAGTTCAAGGTGGCACCTTCCCTGCGCGAATTTGGGGCACCTTCATGGAATCTGCCCACTCCGGCATCACCATCACTGACTGGCCGGCACCACCGCCATTGCAGGGCCCCGCAGAACGGCTGTATCTGCCAGGTAATGAATGTCCTTCGATCATCATCGGCTTTGAAACACCCACCACGACAAGCCTTCCTGATGCTCTCATCGTGACGCCTGACCCCGAACCAACAGAACCAGTACCAATCCTGGAAGAGATTTCCACTGGGACGACGATCCCTCCGGGAGTGATTGATCCGTACGCTGAAATGCCGTCGGTGCCCGCTGACGCGTATGTTGTTCCATGTGAGTGACACCGAAACCGCTGACGCTGCTTCGAACAACGTTGGACAACTACTTCTTCAACTGCAGGGTCTTGACACTGCAGCAGATCAAGCGCAGCACCGGAAAGCCAATCTTGCCGAACGCGAGACATTGAAATCTGTGGCGGAGTCAGTCATTGCGTGGGAGAAGCGTTGCACCGAACTCACAGCACTCATCTCGAGTGCCGAAGATGCAACTGCTCGCGCAGAACAGAAGTCTGATGAAGTTGATGTGAAACGTTCACGGCTACACGAGCAACTCAAGACGGTCATCGCGCCACGTGAAGCAGAAGCCCTGCAACACGAGATTGCGGTCCTCGATGAGGAGCGATCAACTCTCGACGAAGAAGCACTCATCAAGATGGGTGAGCAATCGTTGGCTGAAGATGAGTTGTCTGCGTTGCAGGCGCAGGAAGCCGATTTTCGCGAGCAGGCATCTGCTGCGACGACGGCCTTGACTGAGGTGGAGGCAGCCATTGACGCTGGGCTCACTGAAATCGCTACACAACGAGAGCAGCTGATCTCTGCACTTCCCGAGGCGCTTATCGGTCGGTATCAACAGGTGCGTGCCAAGTTGGG
>CBFHYI010000069.1:0-6250 GCA_965660025.1 uncultured Ilumatobacteraceae bacterium
CCGGAGAGGTCTTCATTTGAGTTGTCGCCTGACCGTCGAAGCTCAGCAGCGACAATATCGAGGCGTGCCTGTGCGATCCGGCGAACGTACGAGACTGCATCATCTTCATGTTGCAAACGGTTTCGTTCGGCGCGTAGTTCGTCGAGCGACAGCGCTTGCAGATCGAGTTCAGAGGCCATCACATTCCTCCTGAGACGGGCGGGAGCACGGCGATTTCGTCGTTGTCACCCACGGGAGTTGATTCGTCTGCGTCGTCACCATTTACCCAAATCCGGCAGGTTGGTAGCACGTCAACAAATCTCTGCCCATATCGCCCCGAAGCAGCTGCCAGCACTTCACCAACTGTGGCGCCATCGAGTTGATCGCTGCCGGTGCCTGCGGCTTCTCGAGCCGACGCAAACATTCGAAGCACTGCCACAATGTAAATAGTAGGTGACGACACTCATTTGACCGAGGAGGTCTCCGCAGGTTCGGTGGGGGCACCGGTACCATCAAGAGCCGTGCCGACACCTGTTCCCAGTTTGCTTGTCATTCGACATGGCCAAAGCTTGTGGAACGCGCTCGCCCGATGGCAGGGAATGGCTGATATCGATCTCAGCGATCTTGGCAGGGAGCAGGCACGCATCGCAGCAGCACAGCTCGCCGAGGGTCCACACGGATTTCACCGGGTGTACGCATCAAAACTTGCGCGTGCGAGAGACACTGCGTCGATTATCGCTGACCACCTCAGGCTTGATGCTCCTACAACAGACGAGCGTTGGAACGAGGCCGATGCGGGGCCGTGGCAAGGGCTCACACCTCAAGAAATCAAGGAGCAATGGCCGGGGTTTCTTGAACGGAACCGTCGACCCGATGGTTTTGAGCCATACGACACGGTTGTTCAGCGCTCGCTTGAGGGTGCAACCGAACTTCTCGGCTCGATAGAGCCTGATCAGCCAACGATTGTCGTGACGCACTCTGGGGTCATTCGGAGCCTGCGTCGCCATCTCACTGGGGCGAGTGAACGCGCCCCGAATCTTGGCGGTTTGTGGCTTCACCTTGTAGGTGGTCGTGTGCGTCCCGGACATGATTTTGATCCTTTGAGTGCATCAGAGGTTCGTGAATTTTCCGAAGGTCCTGGCCAGGTCAACTGATCTGCATCGAGCCACCCGTAGACGTCGACATCTCACATGGCTCCGTGAACGCAGGTGGCGGTAACCTTCGCAATCGTGGGAACCGCAAAACGCGAACGCAAGAAAGCAAATAAGGCCGCTCGTCAGGTACGCGAGTTTCGTCAGCAACGCATTGACAACACTCGCCGACGCGCAACGAAGTGGGGAACGCTGATCGTTATTGCTCTCGGTCTCGTTGTCGGCATCGCAGCGCTTGGCGGCGCGTTCTCAAGTGATGACGTCGCGGGCGACGCGTCTGCGGCCACCGACAACTCGACTTCACCCGATGACGCGACAGCAACAACTGAACCTGCAGTTGATTGCCCTCCTGTTGATGGCTCGGCTGACCAGCAGCAAAGTTTCGATAGTGCTCCACCGATGTGTATCGACAGCAATGCGCAATACGCCGCCGAGATCGTCACAAATAAAGGCACGGTTGTGGTTGAGCTCGACAGCGACAAAGCACCGCTCACCGTCAACAACTTTGTGACGCTCGCTCGCTACCGCTACTTCGACGGCATCGAATGCCATCGCATCATCCCTGGCTTCATGGCGCAGTGTGGTGATCCAACCGCAACGGGCGCTGGTGGCCCCGGCTACACATTCGCTGACGAGCTCCCTGAAACCGGCGAGTATCAGATCGGTTCGCTTGCCATGGCGAACCGTGGCCCCAATACGAATGGCAGCCAGTGGTTCATCATCACCGGTGAGACCGGAGTAAATCTGCCACCGAACTACACGCTGTTTGGTCAGGTCACCGAGGGACTTGACGACACTCTTCCGGCACTCGATTCCGCCGGTAACCCCGAATCAAATGGGGTTCCGCCGCTTGAGCAGGTGATCATCGAATCGGTGACGATCACCGAGGTCTAGGCCTTTCGTTCCATGTGGTCGGTCAGCGACCGGAGTGCCCGAACCCGCCACCGCGGTCATCGCCTGAGAGTTCATCAACCTCGTTCCAAGTGACCTCACCGACGCGCTGCAACACGAGCTGTGCGATGCGGTCGCCGCGTGAGACCTCGTAGTCGTCGGTTGGGTCGGTGTTGATGAGCACGACTTTTAGCTCGCCTCGATATGCCGGGTCAATGAGACCAGGTGAATTCACGACCGATAGGCCGTGTTTCAGAGCTAACCCTGATCGTGGCAACACAAAGCCTGCCCAGCCCAGCGGAATCGCAATGGCGATTCCTGTTGGCATGAGCACTCGCCCACCTCCACATGCGATGACAATGGTTTCCCGTGCATGGAGGTCGATGCCGGCATCGCCAGGGTGGGCGTAGGCCGGCAGCGGCATTTCGGGGTCGAGTCGTTGAACATCGACCCTGAGGCCGTCAGCGCCGGTAGTCACGCGCCGCTCCCTCAAGGGGCTCTACTTCAAGCGTGACGCCATCGATTGCCACCACTTTGATGGTGTCTCCGGCGTTGACCGGAGTGGCGCGGTTGGTTCGTGCGCGCCAATCGGCTCCTCCGACGTTGACGACCCCTTCAGGGTCGACGCTCTCGACAACGGTGCCTTCTGAGCCAACCATCCATTCGCGGCCGATTGTTGGTGTGGCAAATCGTGTTCGGGTCATCGATGGCATACCGGCGGTGAACGACAAGATGACACCGCCGATGCCAGCGACGAGCGACAACCATGTCGGACGCAACGATGCCCCCGGAACAGACTCGAATAGCCAGAAACTGCCAATGATGGTGAGCACGATGCCAATTCCGGTCCATGTACGTGGCAGCCCAACTTGAACGTCGACAGCAAACGCAACCATTGCAAGAACGATCAATGCAACTGCCCATGAACGTGCGGGAAGTTCAGCAATGCCATAGCCAGCGAGCAGGGTTGACACTGCGCCGACGAGCCCGGCGACGCCGACTCCGGCGGTGAAGAACTCAAAGATCAGCAAACCAAGCCCAATGAGTAGAAGCAGGTATGCGACGGGCGGGCTCGCAACGGTATGGAGTAGTTGGTCGAATAGACCGAGCTTCGAGAATCGAGGTGTCGCAATGGTGTTGCGTTGCACCGTGCCTTCCTCGGTCACTACCTCTTCAGTGGTGACCAGAGTGGTCACACCGTTGGAGTAGCCATTGAGGGCATCGAGCATGTTCGCAATCGTTGCAATGCCCTCATCGGATATGCGTTGGTCGAGCACGCCGAGGTCCCGTGCTTCACTGAGGCCAACAATGTCGCCGGCGAGCGGAGCGATGCGGGCGGCTCCCTCTGCGTTAGGCGCAATGATTCGTGGGTCAAGGGCACCGATTTTTGCTCCTGGAGCCATGCCACTGACATCGGCAACGGCAAGAAGATGTGCCGAGGCGCCGAGTAAATGAGCGCCTGTCGGGCCCACCCAGACCGCTACGGGGATCTGCGAGTTATCGATGGCGACCAACACTTCATCAATTTCTTCGTTGGTGAGCAGCGAGCCTTTTGAGTTCACCTGCAAGATGAGCGCCTGCGCCCCATTGGTTGCTGAGCGTTCAACGGCGGTGATGATTTCATTCGCAACGACATGGTCAAGAAGGCCGTCAACCTGCAATACATCGACCGGCGCGACATCATCAGCGGCCGACGCCGCTGCCCCACCTAATCCAAGCACAGAGAGCAGGATTCCTAGAGCGATGACTAATCTGCGCACGAGTGCCTCCAGAAACATGTGAATGGTCGAAATTGCGATGAGCGATTCCAGCAACACGGTTGCCCCGTGGTTACTGCCTGATGGAACACTACCGACGGCAGAGCGAGGAGCGCGAGTGCTCCTCGTACTTGGTAAGGGCGGGGTTGGACGCACGACAACCACCGCTCTGCTCGCTCACGGAGCTCATGCAGCGGGGCTCAAGGTGCTTGTGGTTGCGATCGATGGCAAATCGTCACTTCATCGTTTGTGTCCTGATGGGGTCGATGTTCGGTCGGTGTCTGCGGGTTCTGCGCTCGAGGATTACCTGCTTGACCAAGGTTTTGGGAACTTCGCCCGCCGACTTGCACAGTCAGGCGTGATCGAAGTTGTTGGCGCTGCTGCCCCTGGAATTCACGATCTCGTGGTGCTCGGCAAGGTGAAACAGTTCGCCAATGCCGGTCAGCACGATGTTGTTATTCTTGATGCTCCCGCCACAGGTCATGCAACTTCGATGCTGTCGTCGGTTTCGGGGTTGCTCGACATTGTTGAAGGGGGTCCGATTCGTGAACAGGCCCTCGATGTTCAGCGGCTGCTCTTGGATGCTGGTCGTTGTGGTGCAGTTGTCGTCACCAAGGCAGAAACGACTCCAGTTAACGAGTCGATCGAGCTAATTTCCGCCATTCACAGTGTTGATGTCGCCCTTGCCGGGGCCATCGTCAACGCCGTTGAGCCTGACGATCTGCTCATCAACCTGTCGAAGAAAGAGCGTTCGCACCTTCCTGCTGAAGTTGCAGAGGTGATTGATGCCGCCATCGCCCGCCATCAACAGTCGCGACACAACATCGGCCGATTCGTCGATGCCCTCGGCAACAGTGTGATGGAAGTTGAGAAGCTTGCGACTGCCGACCTCAACCGAGATCTCGTCGCCAAACTTGCGACTGCTGCGTATGGAGAACCGGATTCATGATTACCGATCTCATTAGCGAACGGTCAGTGATTGTCTGTTGTGGTTCTGGCGGTGTTGGAAAGACGACGATGGCTGCGAGCATCGGGCTTGCTGCCGCCACTCTTGGGCGAAAGGTGGTGGTCATCACTGTCGATCCGGCACGTCGCTTGGGTGATGCTCTCGGTCTCGAGAATGGCCTCGGCGCTGACCCTGCCCGGGTAGTGCTTCCCGATGATGTCTCTGGCGAGCTGTGGGCAATGATGCTCGACCCAGCTACCGAGCTCGAGCGCGTCATTCGTACGACAGCGGTTCGCCCTGGCCAAGCCGATGAGGCGCTGGCGAATCCCTTTACTCAATCGATTGCGACCTCGCTTGGCGGTACGCAGGAATACATGGCAACTGAAGCGGTTTACCGGTTGACATCAGATGAGGCATTCGACCTTGTTGTTGTTGATACCCCTCCGAGTGACAAGGCGATGGCCGTTGTTGAGGCACCTGATGTGTTGGTGAAGTTTCTCGATCATCAGGTGTTCAAGCTGTTGATGGGAACTGGTGGCCGAGCGGCTCGGTTGTTGTCGGCTGCCACTCAGCCGTTGCTGAGAGCAGTTGGCCGGGTGATTGGATCAAATGTGCTGAATGATGTGGTCGAGTTTCTTCGAGCATTCACAGGCATGGAAACGTCATTTCGACAGCGGGCGATCACTGTGCAGAAGATGTGGCGCAGCGACTCGACTGCGTTTGTGCTCGTTGCGACGCCGACCACTGAATCACTGAATGAGATCTCACGGTTTAACGACGAACTTGTTTCTGCGGGAATTTCTTCCACTGCGCTCATTGCGAACGGCGCAACCAAAGAAGTTTCGATCGACGCCGAGACATCGGGGCATCTTCCCGCATCTGCATCCGAGTGGTTGAGGTGGCAGTCAGATTTGGCAGAGTCAGAGCGCACCGTGTTGAGGGCACGAAATGCCGACCTACCTGAAGTAGCAATGGTCGGCCGCTTACATGAAGACGTCCACGATGTGGATGGCTTGTTGCAGCTCGCGGATGAACTTGTCTCAACCAGTTCTCGCGAGAAATTGCAGTGACGCGTCACTGAGATAGCCTTTCGGGCGTGCATATTCTTCTTGCCACCGACGCCGACTGGGTAGTCGATGAAGTCACTGCAGCTCTCGGTGATAACGAAACGTCATTCACCGTGTGTCGTGAGGGTCGTCTCGTTTCTGAGCTCGTTGCGATCGGAAACATCGATGTCGTGATCGCCGACCTTCAAATTGGGTCGATGGGTGGGATGGCGGTTGCGATGGATCTTCGCCTCGACGCGTCGTCTGGTGCAGTCCCTGAGACCCCTCTCGTCATGTTGCTCGATCGCGATGCTGATGTGTTTTTGGCGCAACGCTCCGGAGCCGAAGCGTGGCTCGTGAAGCCACTCGACGCCCTGCGGTTGCGTAAAGCGGTCACTGCAGCAGTTGCGGGAGATTCGTACACCGAGGGCGTGCCGCTGGAAGAGGTGGTGGTCGAGGCTTCTGACGACGCGGAGTCCG
>CBFHYI010000070.1:0-6109 GCA_965660025.1 uncultured Ilumatobacteraceae bacterium
GTCGTGCTCTACGGACGTCTCTCGTCGAGCGAGGCGACTGCAACCACCCGAGTGCTCGACGACCTCACCGGTCAACGACTCTCATCGGTGACCGCAGCCCTCGATGAACTCGGCCTTGAATACCGCGCCATTGCCGAAGAGACCCAAGGTGTTGCCGAGGAATTCGTCTTCCGCACCGACCCCGCAGCCGGAACCGTCGTCGTCGAAGGCACCACCATCTTGTTGTATTACAACCCAACCGAAGCACTGCAATCGGTGCCAAACGTCGCGGGTTTCGCGCTCGACGAAGCCCGCCGACAATTGGTGTCACGCGGATTCTCAACCAACGAAACCACCGAAGTCAGCGATGTCGCTGTCGGGTTGGTCATTCGAACCGACCCACCAGCCGGCAGTCGTATTCGTCAAGATGAGGCTGTCACCATCTATGTCTCCGGTGGCCCCGACGAAGTCTCAGTTCCGGCCATCGTGCTCAACCAGAGCGAAGAAGCCGCTCTCGACTTTTTGACCAACACCACCGGGCTCTCTGTCACGATCGAGCGCATCGTTGATCCGGTTGTTCCCGAAGGCACCGTCATTCGGACTGACCCTGCACCAAACACCATCGTGCGACGAGGGTCAGAGATCACCCTGTTTGTGTCGAGCGGGCCCGGCAAGACGAACGTTCCAGTTCTCGTTGGCTTGCTCGAAAACGAAGCAACGACCCTGCTGGCGAGCGAAGATCATGAACTCACGTACATCGTCGAATACGTCGATCTTGAAACTCCAGAAGACCCGAATGACGGGCGAGTCACCGAGCAAAGTATTCGTGCCGGAACCGAAGTTGACCGTGGATCAGAAGTGATCATCGTCGTAGGTATCGCTCCCGAGCCGACCACCACCACGTCGACAACCACGACCTCGACGACAACCACGACAGTGCCACCCACGACCACCACCTCAACGACATCGACGACGAGCACCACATCGACGACAAGCACCACGTCAACGACGTCAACGTCGACGACCACCACTGTCGCCTGACAACCGGGTTCTCGGCTAGAGACGGTTCAAGAAATTCTGCAGCAGGTCATGACCTGCTCCGGTGAGGATTGACTCGGGGTGAAACTGCACACCCTCCACATCAAGCTCACGGTGGCGAACCCCCATGATCATCCCATCGGCCGTGCGAGCGGTGACCTCAAGACTCTCTGGCACTGAATCTTCCTCCAGCACGAGCGAGTGATAACGGGTTGCTGTCAATGGCGTCGGCAAACCAGCAAACACTCCTCGACCGTCGTGAGAAATTTCCGATGTTTTGCCGTGCATGAGTTCAGGTGCACCCACAACCTCGGCACCGTACACATGGCCAATTGCCTGATGCCCAAGACAGACCCCAAACACCGGCGTACCTTGAGCAGCGAAAGCCGGAACCGCCTCGCACAAGATGCCAGCATCTTCAGGTCGACCAGGCCCAGGTGACAGCAACACCCCATCGGCACCGATGGCAACCGCCTCATCGACGGTGATCGCGTCATTTCGATGAATGATTGGATCAGCTCCTAATTCACCGAGGTACTGCACCAAGTTGTAGACGAAAGAGTCATACGAGTCGATGACGAGAACGCGGGGCACCTCAACAGCCTGCCGTAAAGATCATCGAACACCACCTTTCCTGTTCGGCATCCCTGTCGAACATGCCTAGACTGGACAACCGTGGCTCCTCCGAAGCGAAAGACCGGCGGTCGTGTGACCCCATCTCCATCGGCAGATCAGTCGTCGAATCGCGGCCCTGCCGCCAGTTCTCGCTACACGCCACCTGTGCCTCAAGAAGAAAAGGTCGGCCAACCGTGGGTGCCAGTGCTCATGCTGGTGCTGCTCATCGTTGGCGTCATCGTCATCATGTTGCGCAACCTGGCGTTCGCCGGCAACAACTGGTTGCTGCTCATCGGCCTTGGGTCGATTCTCGGCGGTCTCTACACCGCCACTAAATGGCGTTAGCGACGCTCATCGACACCCGTTATCACTGAGCGCCACCGCGTCTTTCCACAGAGCGCCATCGCATAATCATTGGCCGTTTGTGTAGTTATCCACAGGTGGATGGGAAAACTTACAGGGCTGTCACTCAAAGGTTGGGGCAACGATGATCATGTCTTCCAAACAATGCTTTGGAGGCGGTGGATCTTCATCTGGCGCCATTGTTAACTTCAATTCCACTCCGCAGACATCGCAACGGAACCTCATGTTCACTTTTCGCATCTCGCCGGGAGGAGGAGGCTCCGGAGTTGCCATCGTGACCGCACGCAACATGGTGATACCGACACGCCACAAGACGTACATCAACAACACGCCAAAGGCGAACCAGATCACCGATCCCAAGGTCACAGCCGTCATGCTAGACCTCGACAAGCAGAGTTATCCACAGGAACTGGGGATAATCCCCAGCACCTCAACACGAAAACGCCAATCGAACGGATCAGCCGAGACGCTCGATGATCGTGGCGTTCGCCATGCCGCCACCCTCACACATCGTCTGCAGGCCGTAACGGCCACCGGTGCGCTCAAGTTCGTTCAGCAACGTCGTCATCAAGCGCGCACCCGAGCAACCAAGCGGATGGCCCAACGCAATGGCGCCGCCATTCTGATTCACCCGGTCCATATCGGGGTGAAATTCCTTCTCCCAAGCAAGCACAACTGAAGCAAACGCCTCGTTGATCTCGACAAGGTCGATGTCATCGATCGACATGCCGGCACGCTCCAACACCTTCGCCGTCGCCGGAATCGGTGCAGTCAACATGAGGCGAGGGTCAGCCCCCGCCAGCGAGAAGTTGACAAAACGTGCCCGAGGGGTCAAGCCAAGCGCCGACGCTTTTTCTTCACTCATGATGAGCAACGCCGATGCACCATCGGTGATCTGACTCGAATTACCAGCCGTCACTCGACCGCCATCTTCTTCAGCACGGAACGACGGCTTGAGGTTTCCCAACGACTCCATCGTCGTGTCACGCAAACCCTCATCGACCGACATCATCTCGCCATCAGCACCGAGCACCGGCAAAATCTCACGTTCGAACCGACCCTCATCGGTGGCCCGACGAGCGAACTCCTGGCTACGCACCCCGTAGCGGTCGAGATCTTCACGACTCAGGTCCCACTGGTCTGCAATGAGCTCAGCAGAAATGCCCTGCGGAACAAGGCCGCCCTGATCTGCGTAACGGGCACCGACCTTCGGCCCAAACGGAAACCCGTACTTGCCGTCGATCATTGAGGCACCCATCGGCACACGAGACATCACTTCAACACCGGCCGCAACGACTACGTCGTATGCTCCAGCGATCACACCTTGAGCAGCGAAGTGTGCTGCCTGCTGGCTCGACCCGCACTGCCGATCGATCGTGGTACCCGGAACCGACTCCGGCCAACCAGCTGCAAGCACTGCATTTCGCGCAACGTTCGCCGCCTGCTCGCCGACCTGCATCACGCAACCCATGACCACGTCGTCGACAACAGAAGGATCAAGGTCATTGCGTTCCTCTAACGCCTTCAACGTCTCGGCCGCCAAATCAACCGGATGCCAATCTTTCAACTTGCCATTCCGCCGCCCGAGAGGGGTGCGAATGGCATCAACAATCACTGCAGTTGTCATCGGCACATCATGGTGCAGCCAGCGACGTCACGAAGAGTCGGACCGCAACCCATGAAATTCGGAATGCTTGGTGGAATCCGCAATCCGGAGATGCCAGACTCTTGCGATGGGAACACAACGAATGACCATCGAAGAGATGCACGCCGTCGCTAAAGACACCACCGTCCCTCAAAAGTTTTTGGAACACGCTGCGAACCGAACAGACAAGGTGCTGTTCCGCTCGATGGCATCAGCGCCCGGGTCAGGCGACACGACCTGGCAGAACTACACCTACGCCGATGTGCGGTCGTTGACTGCCCGCACCGCCGCCGGCTTGCAAGCTCTCGACGTTGAGCCCGGCGAGCGCGTCATGTTGATGATGCGTAACCGCCCCGACTTCCACTGGCTTGACCTCGGTGCCCAATTCGTTCGCGCAACACCGGTGTCGATCTACAACTCGTCATCTCCAGAAGAGCTGCAATATCTCGCCGAACATGCTGAAGCACGCGTCATTATTGTTGAAGACAGCGGCTTTTTAGATCGAGTGCTCGAAGTGCGTGACCAGTTGCCACTCCTTGAGTACATCTTCGTTATCGAAGAACCCGTCGGCGGTCTGCCTGATGGTGTTCGCCTCGTCGACGACCTTCTTGCAAACGGTGAAGCTGACCTTGACACCCTTGCTGCAGTCACCAGCCCTGACGATCTCGCCACCCTCATCTACACCTCGGGAACCACCGGACCGCCCAAAGGTGTGATGATCACTCAGTACAACATCATGTACGCCGTTGCGGTCGTCGTGGAAGCGCTCGAAGAAGATGACATCGAGAACTGGCGGGTCATCTCATACCTGCCGATGGCGCACATCGCTGAGCGCGTCACCGGCCACTATCAGGCACTCGTCACCGGTGGTGAAGTGTCAACCTGCCCCGACCCAAGCCTCTTGCCGGCATATCTCGGCGAAGTGCATCCATCGCTGCTGTTCGGAGTGCCACGAGTGTTCGAAAAGGTCTACGCCGGCGTCAACGCGGCTCTTGCTGCCGACCCCGAGCGACAGAAAGCCTTCAACGACGGTGTCGCCGCTGCCCTTGAAATCAAGGCGGCTGAGCGCGCTGGAACCATCACCCAAGAGCAACGCGACACCTGGGAATTCCTCGACGCGGTTGCGTTCTCACAAGTGCGTGCCCTCGTCGGCATGGATGAGTTGAAAATTGCGATCACCGGCGCCGCCCCCATCCCTACAGAGATCATCGAGTGGTTTAACGCCATCGGCGTCAACCTCACCGAGATCTATGGCCTCTCAGAAACGACCGGCCCACTCACCTTCAGCCCGAAAGCAAACAAGCCAGGCTTCGTCGGACAGATTTGCCCTGGCATGGAAATCAAACTCAGTGACGAAGGCGAAGTGCTGACCCGCGGCGGCAACATCTTCCAGGGGTATCTCAAGGCCCCAGATAAGACCGCTGAAGTGCTCGACGACGACGGTTGGTTCCACACCGGCGACATCGGAACTCTCGACGACGAGGGCTATCTGAAGATCGTCGACCGCAAGAAAGAACTCATCATCACCTCCGGTGGCAAGAACATCAGCCCGGCAAACCTTGAGGCCGCGCTCAAGATGATTCCGGTCGTTGGCCAAGCATGCGCAATCGGTGACAACCGTAAGTTCGTGTCGGCGTTGCTCGTGCTCGACCCAGAAGCCGCGCCCGTATGGGCTGCTGCAAATGGCAAAGAGGGCATGAGTCTTGAAGATCTCGCGAACGACCCTGACGTGCTCGCTGCGGTGCAAGCCGGAGTCGATGAGGCCAACACAAAGTTCGCTCAGGTCGAGCAAATCAAGAAATTTGTGTTGCTTGGCGAAGAGTGGATGCCTGACTCCGACCTGCTGACACCAACCTCAAAGTTGAAGCGACGCGGCGTCCACGCGAAATACGCCGACGAAATCGAGTCGATGTACGTCGACGCCTAGATGTAGTCGTCGAACGGGTCTTCTTCAACAACTGGAATCGGCGTCATCATTTCTATTGCGGTGTGGATGGCGTCGATGAGGTCATCATCCATGCGCTCAGCGAATGTTGACTGCACGGCGCGCCGATATGTCACGTTCATCGCGCGCCACAGGGTTCGGCCGCGAGTGGTCAACTCGACCTGCATTGCTCGATGATCACCGTCAAGCGTCACCCGTTGACGCGTCACCCAACCGTCTTCTTCCAGCCGGTCAAGTCGTCGGGTAAGACTCGACATCGGAAGGCCAACCTCTTCAGCAATTGCGGTCGGGCGCGCCGATCCTCCAAGGCGCTGTAAACCTGCGAGCACATCAAACCAATTCAGCGGGATATCCCACTCATCTCTCAACGCAGCATCGATAGTTCGTTCAACTTCGGCGACACGCGCTTGCAGACCTCGCCATGCGGCGATCCGGTGTGCGTCGAGCCGAGCCATAATCTCCAGTGTGGCGCGATCTAGGTTGAAGGAATGACCACCGAGCCTGTTGCCCTCACCGCCGACACG
>CBFHYI010000071.1:0-6080 GCA_965660025.1 uncultured Ilumatobacteraceae bacterium
TTGCCATTATCGATAACGGAAAGATTGTCCGGGAAGGTCGACCTGAGGCTCTCAAAACCGATGTTGGTGCACCAACTTTGCTTATCTCGGTGGTCGACGACCACGTCGAATCTGCACGAGAAGTACTCGCTCAATTCGGTGAAGCTCGACCAACCGCTGAAGGCACACTCGGTGTTGGCCTCATCCAAGGCGCAGGCGATGTCTCCAATGTTGTGAGAGCGCTCGATGCCCAAGGCATCGTGGTTGAGCACCTCGAACTTCGGGCACCGAGCCTCGACGACGTATTCGCTGAGGCAACCGGCCATCGCCTTGAAGGCGCGTCATGAGCACGATGGCGCTTCGCCGCCGCGACCAAATTGGAGCACTCTCGTCCCGCTCAGTTCTGTCTCTCGTGCGCCAACCCAGCCTTGTCGTACCGTCGCTCGTCTTTCCACTGTTCTTCGTGGCCCTTGGAACTGCATCGTTCGCCAGGGCGATCAACATTCCTGGTTTCCCCAAGGTTGACTCGTTTCTCGACTTCGCACTCGCCGGGTCTGTCGTGCAAGGAGTGTTATTCGGCTCGGTGACAAGTGCTACTGCCCTGGCGACAGATATTGAGACCGGATTCTTCGACCGTCTACTTGTCGCACCAAGTAGTCGCACTTCGATTCTGGTCGGGCGGCTTGCCGGAGCAATGGTCTACGGCCTTGCGCAAACGTTGTTCTTCACCATCGTGCTCTTTCCATTTGGTCTCAGCATCCGGTCAGGGCTTCTCGGGCTTATTGCGATGATGATCGGTGGGCTCTTCACCGCTCTTGCCGTCGGAGCGTTGATGTCAGCGATGGCAATCAAAACTGGCTCCAGCGAGGCCGTTCAAGGCTCGTTTCCGCTGATCTTCATTTTGCTGTTCTTTTCTTCAGCGTTTTTCCCACGGCAAACGATGGACGGCGTCTACCGACGCATCGCCGACCTCAATCCTCTGTCGTACCTCGTCGAGGGTTTCCGCTCACTCACCATTGACCAGCTGACGCTGACCGCTGTGCTACAGACCATTCTCATTCCCGCGGCGATCTCGGTGGTTGGTATCGGTATCTCTCTTCGCACGCTTCACAACCGTTTGGTCGCATCATGAGTGCATCGCTCGGTATTGCGACACGAAGCCTCCGAAATGTTCGGCGACTTCCATCAGCATTTATTCCGGCTCTTCTCATGCCCGTGTTCCAGGTAGTTGCATTCTCGGGCACCTACGCAGGCGTCACTCAGATACCTGGTTTCCCAACCGACCGTTCGGTGAACTGGTACCTTCCGATGGCCGTCACAATGGGTGCCTCGTTCGCCGGGCTCGGCACAGGTTTCTCGATGATTCGTGACCTGCAGACCGGTTTCTACGATCGTCTTCGCATGGCACCCACGAGCAGGCGACAGTTATTGCTCGGGCCGTACATTGCGGCATGGGTACGAGCCTGTATCGCTGTCGTGCTCGTCACTCTGTTTGGTTTCGCTCTCGGCGCGCGCCCAGTTGGTAACGGTCTCGGGACCTTCGGCCTGTTCATTGCCGGTATCGGAATGGCAACGATCGGCACCGGGTGGGGGCTCGGTCTTGCCTATCGCTTCCGCGACATGCGTGCCGCCGCAATCATGCAGCTCACACTTTTTCTCGGCCTCTTCCTTACCGATGCACAAACCCCGATCCCGCTCATGGATGGGTGGCTTGAATATGTGGCTCGATGGAATCCACTTACACAGGTGCTCGATGTCGCCCGCATTGGATTTATCGACGGCATCAGTGGTCGAGATCTCATCATTGGAACGCTCATCATGGTCGTAATCAGTGCTGGAGCATGGCTGTTTGCGTTCACTGGTCTCGCTCGTCTTGACGACTAGATGATGCTGTGAGCTCAAGTGCTCGCAGGTACCGTAATACCGTGACATCGACCATCAAGCGGCTCCGCATTGCCCTCGGGCTTGTTGGCTCAGTCGCAGTTGCCGGTGTCATCGGTTACCGGATCACGGGCCTGAGCTGGATGGAGGCCATCTATATGACGGTGATTACCGTCACGACCGTTGGCTATCGGGAAGTGGGCGGACAGCCATCGATTGGTGAACAGATTTTCACCATCGTCATTATCACCACCGGCGTCTCAACCGTGCTGTATACGTTCACATTAGGTGTTCAAACAGTGGTCGAGGGCCAGTTGCGCGAGTTTGTGGGAAGGCGAAGAATGAACAAAGTGATTGAGGGATTCAGAGACCACACGATCGTCTGCGGGCTTGGCCGTGTCGGCCAGACCGTCGTTGATGACTTGGTGTCGCACGGAGAGACCGTTGTCATCGTGGACGAAAACCCCGAGCAGGTGAGAGACGTCCACCACCCGGTGGTCGTCGGCGATGCGACTCTTGATTCAACGTTGCGCTCCGCAGGAGTTGAGCACGCACGCGCCCTTATCGCTGCTCTTGAAGGCGACGCTGAAAATCTTTTCGTCACGCTCTCCGCACGCACGATCAACCCCGAGTTGTTCATCGTGGCCCGTGCTCGCGCCGGTGAAAGTATTGCGAAACTCTCCCACGCTGGTGCCGACCGGGTGGTCAACCCCCAAGATCTCGGTGCAAGCCGCATGGCATCGTTCGTCGTGCAGCCACATGTTGCCGAATTCGTTGATGTGGTGATGCACGAACGCTCTCACGAATTTCGAATCCGTGAATACCAGTTAACTTCAAGCTGCTGGCTCGTCGGTCAAAAGGTTGGTGATACCCGTTTACGTGACCGCACAGAGGCTCTGGTTTTGGCTGTGCGCACCAACGATGGAACATTCATTACCAACCCTGAACCCGGCGTCACCCTCGCGGCTGGTGATGTGCTGATCGTTGTTGGCACCGAAGAAGGACTTGCCGGTCTGCAAGAGGCGCTTGCATGAGAAGCGAACGGACCCATGTGCTTCTCGACCTTGACGGCACTCTAAGTGACTCCGAGCCTGGAATTCTTCGGTCGCTGCAATGGGCCTTTGAGAAAGAGGGTTTCGCAATACCCACCGAAGAACAAGTTCGGTCAGTCATCGGGCCTCCATTTGAAATCGGTCTTCCACAGATCGGCATCCCTGACAATGACCTCGAACGCGTCATCGATCGCTACCGAGAGCGTTACGCAACGATCGGCGCATTCGAAAACACCCTGTACCCAGGAATTGTCGAGATGCTCGACGCGCTCAGCAGCGATGGTCTCAGCCTCTCCGTCGCAACGGCAAAGCCCGAGGTGACCGCTCACCCGATACTTGATTACTTCAATATCTCAGATCGGTTTGCAGTAAGAGCCGGGGCGACACTCACCCCAGACCGGCGTGCGAAAGCCGAGGTCATCGAATACGCACTCAGCGAACTCGGTATCTCTGGTGACCCTGATCTTGGCGACCACGTCATCATGATCGGAGACCGAGACCACGACGTGCTCGGCGCAAAGCGCCATGGAATTCCATGTATCGGGGTGACATGGGGGTATGGCGACCCCCCTGAACTCCTCGGCAGTGGAGCCGTTGCTCTTGCAGATTCTCCTGCCGAGGTTGTTGACCTCGTTCACGAGTCGTACCGTCTCAATCACTGGTGATGAACTCGACACAGACGCCCCGAACTGCCTCGAATGCAGAGTCACGAAGCGCAGCAGATGCCGTGATGCGCAGAATCTTGCGCCTTGAGCAAGATGCTCCTCGTGCAACGCCTGATGAGGCACGAAAAGCATTTCAGACGTCAATTCTCGTCGCCACCGTGCGCTGTCTACTGATGTACATCGTCTTCCCGTTCGCGCTGCCCGCACTTGGCATTGCAACAGGTGTGGGCCCAGCGATCGGGCTGGCCATCGGCATTGCTGCGATTGCTGCCATCATCATGAGCGTGCGTCGCTTCTGGCGTGCCGACCATTCGAAACGGTGGCACTACACAATCGTCGGCGCATTCGTTGTTGCGTTTCTCCTCGTACTTGCCGTCGGTGACATCATCGATCTCGTCAGTTAAGAGAGCGCTCAGTCGCTCGCTGTCGACACAACCGGACCTGATGAGGCATGATGTAGGGAGTTGTATCGACGTCGATCGATCGCAAGTTCATCACCAGAGGGGGATCCGTGGAGATCAGCATCACAATCAACGGTCAAGTCGTCAGCGCCGACGTTGAACCACGCACATTGCTCGTTCAGTTCATTCGTGACAATGCCGGCCTCACCGGCACCAACATTGGTTGCGATACCTCATCATGCGGCGCATGCTCAATCCACCTCGACGGTGAGGCAGCCAAGAGCTGCACCGTTCTTGCCGTCCAAGCAGATGGTGGCTCGGTCACAACCATCGAGGGAATGGCATCAGCCGATGGGACCCTTCACCCGATGCAGCAGGCGTTCATGGATAACCATGGCTTGCAGTGCGGCTACTGCACACCTGGAATGGTGATGGCGGCGACCAGCCTGCTCGAAGAAAATCCCTCTGCAACAGAAGAGGAAATTCGCATCGGGCTCGAAGGCAACCTGTGCCGCTGCACGGGCTACCACAACATTGTGCAGGCCGTGCTGTCATGCACGAAGTCGTGACCCGCCTGAACCAACATTCACTCGTGACCACTTATCGAATGTCCTCAACCCCAAAGATCGCGATTACGTCAGCCCAAGGAGATTTCCAGTGATTCCAGCAGCATTTGAATACGTCCGAGCAGGATCAGCAGAAGAAGCGATCAGTCTCATCGCTGAACACGGCGATGAAGCGAAGTTCTTGGCGGGTGGCCACAGCCTTGTTCCTCTTATGAAGCTCCGTCTTGCGCAGCCGAGCGTGCTTATCGACATTGGTCGAGTATCCGACCTTTCTTACGTGAAAGACGCGGGCGATCACATCGCCGTCGGCGCCCTCACCCGGCACTGCGATGTCGAGAACTCACCAATCGTGATGGAGCATGCCCCGCTTCTTGCGCACGCCACCTCACATGTCGGTGACCCACAAGTTCGCCATCGTGGAACCATCGGCGGATCGTTGGCACACGCCGA
Source organism: uncultured Ilumatobacteraceae bacterium (assembly GCA_965660025.1). Classification (GTDB taxonomy): domain Bacteria; phylum Actinomycetota; class Acidimicrobiia; order Acidimicrobiales; family Ilumatobacteraceae; genus Casp-actino5. The sequence goes on from CBFHYI010000071.1 coordinate 4,995, forward strand.
CCCCGCCTCAGATCTTCCCGCAACCACCCTTGCCCTCGGCGCCACATACGTTGTGCAGGGCCCGAACGGAACTCGTGAGATCCCCGCTGGCTCGTTCTACGAGGGCTACCTCACATCGGTGCTCGCTGCTGATGAAATGCTCACCGAAATTCGTGTTCCCAAGATGAATGGTGCGGGCTGGAGTTTCCAGAAATTCAACCGCCGCGCCCAGGACTGGGCAATCGTTGGCATTGCAGCTTGGCGCAATGGCTCTGACGCAGGTGTCGCCCTTGTCAACATGGCATCAGTTCCAGTGCTCGCAACCAGCGTGGCTTCAGCAATCGCCTCCGGTGCCTCGATTGAAGATGCCGCCGAGCAGGCCGCTGTCGAAGCTGACCCGCAAGCCGACCTCAACGCATCAGTTGAATATCGTCAGCATCTCGCTCGCGTCCTCACCCGGCGAGCCCTTGAAGAGGCCTCTGCATAGCCGACCAACCTGTCATACACTCTCAGTCGGAGAGTGACTCATGTCGATCGACGACAACACAATTGACCAGCGGCATCTTGATGCAATTGCAAATGCTGATCATGTTCCGTACTGGCTTGACGGCGCTCACGCCCCTGACACAAACGCCACGCTTGTTCGTACAGAGAGTTGTGACCTGTGTGTCATCGGTGGCGGTTACACCGGTTTGTGGACAGCGATCATTGCGAAAGAACGCGACGCATCTCGCGACATCGTTCTTATCGACTCCGGACCCGTAGGGGGTGCAGCCTCCGGCCGTAATGGCGGCTTCATGGACGCCAGCCTCACACATGGAATTTCAAACGGGTTCCGCCATTTTCCGGATGACATCGAAGTTCTTGAAGAACTTGGAATGAAGAATCTTGATGACATCGAACTTGCACTCCAGCGATACGGAATTGAATGCGACTATCACCGAAATGGCGTGATCGAGGTTGTTGCCCAGCATCATCCTTCGTCTTATGAGGCCGATCTCCATGAAGAGTTCGACCTCTTGCGGCGTCTCGGGCATGAGGTCGACTGGCTCGATCAAGAACAGATGCGCGCAGCGGTGAACTCACCGACCTTTACGGGTGGCCTTT
>CBFHYI010000072.1:0-6003 GCA_965660025.1 uncultured Ilumatobacteraceae bacterium
TTTGGGCGGGTGATCCGAGATCTTCGTATCTCGGTGACTGATCGCTGTAACTTCCGCTGCACGTATTGCATGCCCGAAGAAGGCATGGAATGGCTTGATCGAGACGATGTACTCAGTTTCGAAGAAATCGAGCGGATCTCGGCACTCTTCGTTCAGCGTTTTGGGGTGGAGGGAATCCGTCTCACGGGCGGAGAGCCGACTGTGCGGGCCGGGATTGTCACGCTTGTCGAAAAGTTGTCGCACCTTGGCGTCGACCTTGCGATGACGACGAACGCTTCGCGACTGACCGCTCTTGCAGGAGACTTGAAGGCAGCGGGGCTGCGGCGTCTCAATATCAGTCTTGACACGCTAGATCGCACACGGTTTGCGGAGATGACACGGCGAGATGAACTTGACCGAGTGCTCGCCGGCATTGATGCCGCTCGTGATGCCGGTTTTGACCCGGTGAAGGTCAACGCGGTCATCGAGCGTGGTGTGAACGATGATGAAATCGTCGACCTGGCCCGTTTCGGCCGAGAGCGTGGTGTTGAGGTCAGATTTATTGAGTTCATGCCGCTCGATGCATCAGGTGAGTGGGGTAACGACAAAGTTGTCGGCCAAGACGAAATTGTCGAGGCGATCAGTGCTGAGTTCCCTCTTGAACCTGTTGCGGCCCGCGGAGCGGCTCCCGCTGACCGCTGGCGTTACGTCGATGGGCTTGGCACGGTTGGGGTTATCCCATCGGTGACGAAACCGTTCTGCGGTGACTGCGATCGTGTGCGCTTAACCGCAGAAGGGCAGTTCAGGACGTGTTTGTTTGCGACCGATGAGTTTGATCTTCGGTCATTGTTGCGAGGTGGTGCCACCGATGACGAGATCGCAGACAAGATCATCTCTGCAGTTTCGACAAAGTGGGCAGGTCACCAGATCAACCAAGTGACATTTACCCGGCCGGCGCGAACGATGAGTCAAATCGGCGGTTAAGAGCGGGTTGGTTGTGGAGGCAAAATGAATGACGCTGGTTTTACCCACCTTGACGAGTCTGGTGCTGCTCATATGGTTGACGTGGGCGACAAAGATGCGACTCGGCGCCGGGCGGTTGCACGTTCTGTGGTCAAGATGGATCCGTCGACAGCTGCTGCGATCGCGGATGGAGATGTGAAAAAGGGTGACGTGCTCGCGGTCGCTCGGATCGCTGGTATTCAGGCGGCGAAGCGCACTGCCGACATCATTCCGCTCTGCCATCCGTTGCTGTTGAGCAAGGTGGCTGTCGATCTCAGCGTTGAAGAATCTTCGGTGGTGATTGAGGCCATGGTGGAGACCACGGGACCGACCGGGGTGGAGATGGAAGCGCTCCATGCATGCACGGCTGCTGCGCTCACGATGTATGACATGTGCAAGGCGCTTGATCGGGCGATGGTGATTAGCGATGTCATGCTTATCGAGAAATCGGGTGGCCGCTCAGGAGACTTCCGCCGTACGGGGTGACGCCCGTCACATGATCCCCAGCACGCGTTGCTGTTCTTGTCATAATTGTCGTATATTTGTAACACTTGGTCATCTAGTCATGGCCTGAAAGTTTCAACTCATGGGTGAACTCGTCCTTCTCATCGTCGCCGCAGCCTGGGCTGCCGTGCTGTTGCCACCGTTACTTCGGTCGCGCTTTGAGAACCGCCCTAACTCGTCAGTGACCGACTTCAACCGCCAACTCGCTCGCTTGCAAGGCTCAGTTCCAAGCCGTGCCACAACGTCGATGCGTTCAGCCGCCCGCCCGCTTGCTGGCTCGCAGATCGCAGCGCAGAGCCGGCGAGATGCTGCAGCGGCTCGCCGCCCAAAGGTTCACGGTTCGCCATCTCTTGAGGGCGTGCAGGCTTCTCGGCAACCGATGTCGGTAGCCGAGGCTCACCGTCGACGTCGAGCGAATGTGTTTGTCGGCCTGTTGGTGACGACGGTCTGCCTACTGTTTCTCGCAGCCACGACGAAAGAGGTTGCAATGCTGTACCTCTTCGCAATGTCGTTCCTGTCGCTGTGTGGTTACGTGTACTTCCTCGTCTCAATGCGGCAGCGTCCAAACTCGTGGGGCCCGGCCGCACAGGGCGACGATTGGCTGCGTCGCTGAACTGACGCGGCGATACACTCGTCGCCTCCGGGGCTGTAGCTCAGTTGGTAGAGCGCAACAATCGCACTGTTGAGGTCAGGGGTTCGATTCCCCTCAGCTCCACTCGGGGGTCCTCCCGAAATTCCGGTTGATGGCCTATAGAAATTCTGACTGATCGGCGTCGCCCGCAGCCAGGTAAGGTCGCTTAGTGAGCGAAATGGCCGAGTCAGCTAAAACGGAAGTTGACTCTGCGCGTGCCTGGAGTGTCGCCGGTGGCGCATTTCTTGCCTTGTTCACGGTCTTCGGAGTTGTGTATAGCTTCGGTGAGTTCTTTGGACCGATGGCAGACGAATTCGGATCGAATCGTTCGAAAACCGCCATGTTCTTTTCGATTACGACCTTCGTGTATTTCGTGCTCGGTCTCATCACCGGTCGCCTCGCAGATCGTGTGGGACAACGCAAAGTGTTGTTGGTAGGCACAGTCGCGATCGTCGCAGGACTGTTCCTCACATCAAAGGTGTCGTCCCTTGAAATGGGATATCTCACCTATGGCGCAGGCGTTGGGTTTGGAGTTGCCTGTTGCTTCGTTCCGATGGTCGCCGGAGTCGGTGGATGGTTTGTCCGTCAACGAACGCTCGCTCTCGGCGTCGCAGTTTCAGGTATCGGAGTTGGCACCCTCGTCGTTGTCCCCTTCTCAGAGTGGCTTATCGGCGAATACGGGTGGAGAACGGCATACCAGATACTCGCAGCGTTATCGGGGGTGCTGCTTCTCCTTGCCGCAGCGCTCGCTCATCGTCCACCGAACGCAGGGGTCGCCCCCGAACCCTTACGCACAACAATCAGTGGACGAAATGAGTTCTGGGTTCTGTATGGCTCTGCATTCCTATTGTCGGGCTCTCTCTTCATGGCCTTCGTGTTCATGGCCGACTTTGTGTCATCAAAGTCGGTAGACGGTTCAGCCGCTGTTCTGCTCGGGGTCATCGGGATCTCATCAGTTGTCGGACGCTTGCTGTTAGGGGCGCTCGGGGCGCGCATGGGGGTGCAGCGGCTCTACCTACTGTCGTCACTCGGTCTCTCGGCAAGTTTTGGGGTCTGGGCGGCAGTTGGCTCGTCGTATGTTGGCCTCATCGTGTTTTCGATCGTGTTGGGAGTCTCGTATGGCGGCATTATCGCGATTTCGCCGGCAGTGGTCGCTCATCTCTTCGGCACCCTCGGCATGGGAGGCGTTCTCGGAGCCCTGTACACCGCTAACGGTCTTGGCGGTCTCGTTGGCCCACCGGCACTTGGGCTGCTGATCGACTCATCGGGTTACCTGGTTGCGCAGATCATTGCGGGGGCTGCGGCCGCGATCGGGGCTCTTTTGTTGCTCATCCTTCCCAAGCCATCCGCCAGTGCCGGTCAGTGATCGGCGACTCACTCTGTCGAACGCTCGCTAGAACAGCGCTTGCGTCGAATAGCGCGGTAACCCGGTCGGCCCATCGCAACGCAAGGAAGATCAGCCAATGCATGTCGCAGCAACGCGCATCAAGAACCACGCAGGTAGGGTCGGCTCATGCAACCGGGCACTGAGAGCCGCCGCAGACTTCGCCCACTGCGGGCGAGTTACGGATCAGGCGATGTGCCGAGGTGGAGATGGCAGCACAACGTCCGCATGCGATGGAAGGGTTGGCAACGCTGGACAACCCTCGGCTCCCCGAATTTTTCTCCATCCAGCCTTGAACGCAGCGAAAAGCGCAAAGCCCCGTGTGACATCGATGGTTGTGAGGCTCCAAGCGTGATGAAATCTGGCCTCTGCTGGTCTCACCGCCAATCGTCTCCCATCTCGTGAACATTGAACGGGTGCGCGCATAGTTGGGACGTTCATCGTTGCGGGCTGGCAGACTGAAAGCTGTGAGTACAGAGGCCCAGCACGGCAGCCAGATTGACCGCACTGAAGAATGGAACGACCTTCGCAACCGTTTCCTCGCCCCCGCCGGAGAACGTCCAGCAAGCACGGCTCGTGGTGTCCACCACCAAGCCCTCCTGTGTTCAGATGTCGAACAGACCATCAACTTTTATCAAGGGCTTCTTGGCTTTCCGCTCACCGAACTCTTCGAGAATCGCGACTACGCGGGAAGCACACACTTCTTTTTCGACATCGGCAACGGCAACTGCCTCGCCTTTTTTGACATGCCCGGGCTAGGTCTCGGTGACTACCAAGAAGTACTTGGTGGGCATCATCACCTTGCCATTTCGATGACCCCCAACGAATGGAACTCCGCCCGTGACCGCCTTGAGGCCGCCGGTGTGGAGGTGGCTCATGTCGATGGCTCATCTCTGTACTTCGTCGGCCCAGATGGCGAGCGTCTTGAATTGATCAGCGACCCACTAGGCGAAATGTACGGTTCGCAGGTGCTGTAACCGAGGTCGGTTGGCTACGAGCCGGTGCCCCAAGGGCCAATTCCAACGACCCGCTCCACTGTGACCCGGGTGATGAACCCCTCAGGCGGGTTGTCACCTGGGGGGAAGACCACATCAGGACCCATGTACTTGCGGGCGAGTGGCCGAAGTAGGTCGGGAGCACCGCCCGGAGTAACCGTTGCACGGCCATGAACAACGAGATACGTCTCAAGACCGCGTTCGTCCTTGCCGCCGCCGAGCATCGAAAGAGCGACGCGGTCATCGCGTCGAAGGTTGAACACTTTGCGACGTTCTGCCTGATGGGCGACCAGAATGTCATCGCCGTCTAAGCCCGCCCAGACCAGACTGACCTGAGGCCGGCCATCAGGATCAATCGTCACCATATGCACCTGCGGCGCTGACTCGATCACTTGCTTTGCATGTTCGTTGAGCACGTCATCAGTTTGGAACATTTCGTGACATGAAGTGAAGAATTCTCTCCGATCGTTTGCCGATTGCGACAATATGTCGGTGGAATCAGCGAATGATGTTGAGTGGAGCACCGTAGACGACACGCCGGCTGCCTGGTCGGCGCTCGGCGAGCTCTATCACCGGTTTCTTACCGGTCTGTTGCTCGGAATGGTGACCCGGGTCGGCGTCGAACCAGCGGCACGCGTCGTCTTCCGAACCTTCAGAAATCAGCATCTCGAAGCGTTCAAGCCGGGGCTCGAAAAGCTTGGCCTCACCGATGAACCAGATGCAGTTGCCTGTGCGAAATATCACGTGCTCTCGAACTCTCTCGGTGGAGTGCACGTGGAATGGATCCCTGAATCGGAAACAAAGTCATGGGTGCGGTACCTGCCACCACGATGGATTTTCGATGGAACAGCGGTGTGCGGCATTCCAACAGAACTCAGTAGAGCGATGCTTCGCGGATGGCACGGTCACAACGGCGTCAGTCTCGGCAATCCACGCCTTGGCTTCGTTGCGACATCGCAAACGACCGATGGCCAACCAGGCCTCATCGGCTACTACATCGAAGAGGACCACGATCTTGACCCCGACGACCGAGTGAGGTTTCGTCCTGGGGAGCGCCCGCCGGGGCCTGCCGCCGATTTGCCCTCTCCCTCGTGGGACCCAGTTCGCTTAGCGAAAGTTGAGCGCAACTATGCAATGAACTACATCCATACGATTCTTCCGGCAATGACCGAGGAACTAGGCCCGGGAACCACTCGTGCGGTTGCGTCGGTGGTCGGTCGTCAGGTCGGCATGCAATTTCACTCTGCGGTGATGGATGCGGTCGGGGTTGAAGGCGGGCTAGGGCTCAGACTTGGGTATCTTCTCGCCGGGCACGGAGATCGATGTGAGGTCGCGCAGGTAGGTGGCGCAGAACATGTTCGGCTTCACTCGTGGAGACTGTTCGACCCTTCGTCAGTTAACGCTGCCGTGTTCGACGGCTGGAATGCGCTGTGGGAAGGGTTCGCTTCGATGGAAGATCGAACGCTGTCGGTCACTCAACGACTCGACTGGGGAGCACCACACTTCGA
>CBFHYI010000073.1:0-5980 GCA_965660025.1 uncultured Ilumatobacteraceae bacterium
CTTCGGTCATTACATCACCATGAATTACCGCGAGTCGTATGACATGTTTGCGTGCTCGGGCATTCTGTTTAACCATGAGGGTCCGCGGCGCGGGCTCGAATTTGTTACTCGTAAGATCACCAATGCGGTTGCTCGCATCAAACTCGGTCTTCAAGATGAGATCGTTCTTGGAAACCTCGATTCAAAGCGTGACTGGGGGTATGCGGGTGATTACGTCCGTGCGATGTGGCTCATGTTGCAACATGACACCCCTGAAGATTTCGTGATCGCAACCGGTGAGACGCATTCGATTCGAGAGTTCCTTGATCTTGCGTTCGCTGAAGTCGGTATCGATGATTGGCAACCGTATGTTCGTCAGGATCCAAAATTCCTGCGCCCTGCCGAAGTTGACTTGCTGATCGGTGATGCGTCGAAAGCAAAGGAAACACTCGGCTGGGAGCCCGAGGTGTCGTTCGAGCAACTGGTGAAGATGATGGTCGAGAATGATCTTGAGATTGAGGCGGCGAAAGCCCACCTTCACGGCTAATCAGATGTTGGTCAGCTGAGCGTGTTGAGGCGCCGCCGGAGTCGTAACCCAAAGGCGATGACGGCTGCTGCCGATGATGCAACGAGTCCAATTTCAATTCGCTGGAAGACGTCATCGCTCGACAGCCATGTGCCGACAAAGAACGTGACGACGGAGATGACCCAACCGAGCGCCACGTATGCATGATCTTCGAGTGCGAGAACTGCTTGGCTCACCGCAAGCGCCATCATGTAGAGAGCACTCGAAAGGGCGAGCAAGGCGAGGGTGCGGCCGCCGAGGTCAGCGTCGTAGACCAACCTCAGTGTCCATGGCCCGAGAAGAGCTCCAAAGATGGTGCCGGCAACACCGATGCCAGCAACGACGATGACGAGCAGGCGCAGGCCGCGCCGAAATTCGTCGAATGAGCGCTGTGCGGCTAGCCGCGCAAGGCGGGGTAACAGGCTTGCCTGAATCGCTTGGAACATGAAGAGCGGCACTCGTGCGAGCAATACCCCATAGCTGAATCGAGTGACGGCGTCCGCCTCGCTTTCGCTGGCGAGAATATTTGCAGCAATGGGGCCGGCGTTGAGCAACACAGCGGCACATGCAGTTCCGAGGAGCAGCCACCCGAAGTTTTGAGTGATCTCTCGCCACTGAGCCGGAGGGCCAGGCTCGGTGCGTAACGAGCCGCGCAGACCGATTGCGACGACCGCAAAAAGCGGGGCAACGGCGATCGCAAATGCGTAGGCGCCAACGGCGGTGATGCCGATAGCGGTGAGGGCGACGGTACCGACGATTTTCATGACGCCGTCAGAGGCAACGACGACAGCAAATGGGGTGAATCGACCTTGGCCTGAACAGATTCCTCGCGAAAGGTGAACTGGCGCGTACGAGAGAAAGCCGATGATGAGTGCGCCGAACATCAACCAGTCACCCGAAAAGTACGAGCCAGTTAACCATGGTGACGAAATGGCGAGCCCGACGACGACAACGATTGACACCACCAAGGTGAGGGCTGCAATTTTGATTACGACCGGGCGTCCACCCTCGCCAAGAGCCCGTCGATGGGCGAGCGCCCGGCCGAGCTCTTGCTCGATCGGCAGAAAGAAACCTGGGGCAAGAGCGAACATCGCAAACCACATCGCTGCGATCGGAGCGAACTCCTCGTCACCGCCGAGTGCGGAGGCTCCCACCCTAAAAAATGCGTAGGTCGCAACACCGGCGATGATGAGCCCGACGGCAATGGTGACGGCGCCCTCGGGTAGGGCTCCACCAGTGGGTGGAGCGTCAACTGACGCCTCTCGAGATGAGAGTGAAGATTCGGCGTCGGTCACGGGTGGAAACGCTATCCCTTGTATGGGACGCTGACCGACCACCGCCGGCCATGACAGATAGTCTCGCCGGGGTGGAGGGAGGAGAACTCGTACCCGTCGTTGCGGTGCTCGTTGCCAACGAGAGCACCAGTGACGTTGAGGCCTCCCTTATCGCATTGCGTGGCCAGTCGTACGGTGCGATCCGAGTGCTCATCGCTGCTGACTCACAGATGGTCGCCGAAGCCGAAGCGCTTATTGCGCAAGACTCTCATCACCTTGGCCCTGATCACCTTGACATCGTCGCCGAAGTCGGGTCGGCAACGCTCACCGACGTTGCTAACGAGGCGGCCGGGCTCGTCGATGGAGATAACGGCTTATTTTGGCTGGTCGAGTCAGGAACAATTCCCGAGCCGCGTGCGCTTCACCATCTTGTCACCGAGTTGCTGGAAGCGAATGCTGCCGTTGTTGGGCCGAAGATCATCGATGCCGATGATGCAAACCGTCTCCAAGCGGTAGGGGTTGCCGTTGACCGTCTCGGTGAACGAGTCGAGCCCCTACATCTCGATGAGGCCGACCAAGAACAGCACGATCGCGTGCGCGATGTGCTTGCAGTCGATGCGAGTGGCATGTTGTTTCGGGCCGATCTTTTTCGGGAGCTCGGTGGTTTCGCTTCGCCGATGAGTGCGGGAACCGCCGATGTCGAGTTGTGCTGGCGAGCTCATTGTGCGGGCGCCCGAGTGATGGTTGTTCCCGACGCCGTCATCGCCCGTCCGCACGAGCGCATCGCAGCACTGATCGCATCGAGAAGCGCGAGTCGATCACAAGTCGTACGTGACGAGGTTGACACGGTGTTGGTGACTGCATCGGCACAGCAGTGGGTGGTACGGGCGCTGCAGATCTTCGGTGTCTCTCTATTCCAACTCATCCTCGGCGTCTTCCTCGGTGCGACTCGACCTCCGGCTCGCCGCCTTGCGGCAGTGCTGTCTGCACCATTTCGTGTGCGCTCGCTACGGGAGCGCCGCAAGCACTTACGCCCGCTGAGGTCGGTGTCTGATGCGGAGATCTCCTCTCTGATCTATCCGATATCGAGCAGGTTGACGTCGATCGTGAAATCTCGCGACGACGATGTTGTGGTGACGGCTGGAGCGCCGGTGGTGAGGCAGCGTGAGCGAACCTATGGCCCCACCTTGGCCTGGTTCCTCGTCATCCTTGGCCTCCTGATTGGCTCGAGGGAGTTCATTCGCTCAGGGGTTCCAGGTGTTGGGGCATGGCTCCCCAACACAGAAACTGCTGGCGAGTTGTTACGGCAGTGGTGGGATCCGTGGGATTCCCGCGGTGTGGGCCTCATGATGGCGACCTCCGGTGGGGTAGTTGTGCTCGGTGCTCTTAGCGCGGTACCGCTCATCGGCTCATTGCTGACCGGCTGGGGGCTCGGTGTCGGAGCAATCATCATTGGGCTTCTTGGGCTTCAGCGATTGGTCGGTGTGTATCCGACGACGCGACCTCGAGTTGTTGCGTTGGTGATCTACGCAGCAGGGCCCATCGTGCCATCAATGCTCGGTGCAGGGGATACCGCTGCTTTTGGGGTGTATGCGGTGCTGCCATGGGTGGTGCATCTCACCCGACAACTTGCCGGCATCTCTGTTGCCGACGTGTCGACGGTCGAGGGAGATCTCGTCGATGGTGTGCTCCCGGTGTCGGCCGCACGGCGCCGGCGGATGATTGCTGCAATCGTGTTGGTGACTGCGGCGGGCGGATCTTTTGCCCCGGTCGTGGTTCCGGTCGTGGTGATGGTGCTCGTCCTGGTTGGTCTCTCGTCATGGCTGATGAGGTCTCCAGCGCTCGTGGTGGTGCGTTGTTTTGTTGCTGCTGGAGCGGCTGCGACGAGTTGGTTGTTGCTGTTGCCATCGAGCCTCGGTTGGCGGTGGAGCACACTGACTGGCGGCGAGTTGGCAGGTGTTTCAGTTGCTGATGCCCGTGACGCGGTGTCGTTCGGTGGAGAAGGCGGACTTGGTCTTCTCGGTATTGCGCTCGTTGTTCCCATCATTGCTGCATTGCTCATTACCCGGGCGTGGAGACTGACGTGGGCGGTTCGTGGTGCGTCTCTCGTCGGCATGAGTCTGTTGCTACTCCTGCTCACAGGAAGGGGTGTGGCAACGGCATATCTTCCGCCTGCCTCGGTGCTGTCAGTAGTGATGCTGTTTGGCGCGACACTTCCCGCAGCCGGAATTGCTGGCGGGTTTGGTTCTGATGTGCTTGACCGAGCCTTCGGCTGGCGGCAGCCGCTTGCGTTGTGCGCGAACCTTGCGATGGCGGTGAGTGTTGTGCCGGGGATCTTGTCGGTGGGGGCTGGCGATTGGGGTGCCAGCGCGTACCCGATCTCAAGTGTTGTCGAGTCACAGTTTCCTTCGAACTCATCAACTGGTGTCTACCGAGTGCTATGGGTCGGTGACCCGCGGGTGTTGCCCATCCGAGGGCATGAGTTCGCTCCTGGTATTTCGTTCGTTATCACCGACTCTGGAGGCCTGACGCTGAGTGACACGATTGTGCGCCCAGAGGGCGGTGATGCAGGGCTGGTGAGGGATGCTCTCGCGGTTCTCTCAACAGGGTCGACATCTCGGGTTGGCCGTCTACTCGCCCCACTTGGTATCCGCTTTATTGCTATTCCGCTCGCTGATGGCGTTGCGTCAACAATCGATGATCCGATCGCTCCTCCAGACGGTCTTTCTTCCGCGTTAGCGGCTCAACTTGATGTCGGGGTCATCCAGTCGCCGCCAACGATCGAGGCGTTCGTCAATCGGTCGTGGATTCCTCCCGCTGCGTTCCTCACCGGCGGCGCAGCGGATGCCTCTCGAAATGCCGGCGCGGGCAGTTTGCTACTCGCTGATTTCGATGGGATCACTGCCGTTGAGCTTTCAGGTGGCGGCGGAGAAGAATTTGTCGACGCAGTGATGGTTCAAGGCCCCCAAATGTTGTCGGTGCCCTCTGAAGGGGTGCTGCACCTCGGAGTCCCGTTTGACCGGCAATGGCGGGTGACGCTCGATGGTGAAACGTTGTCGCCTCGGGCGGGTTTCGGCCAGACGGTGGCGTTCGACATTCCGAGGGGTGGTGAGATCACTGTTGCGTATGACACCCCAATGACCTCGTATGTCATCAAGACACTTATCGCCCTCGCATGGTTCGGGGTTCTTCTGGCGGCGACGCGGCCTGAGCGGCGCGTGCGCCAGCGAAACCGTGCCGCAGAGGCTCCGATGATGGCGTTCACACCGTCGAGCGGTGATGCCTTCGAGCGTGAGGTCGTGGACTCATGAGCACAGACGCCACACAAAGGGTCATTCGGTTCAATCGTCGACACCCGATGCTGCTCATTGCGTTGCTGTCGGTGGTGGGGCTTGTCTGGCTTGCGCGACAACCGCGAGATGACATTGGCGCTGCGTCGTTCAATATCGCCCCAGAAGTGTGGGTGCCGTATGTCCCCTCAGATGACATTTTGGAGAGCACGTGGTTTTGTCCGGGTGTGCCAGCGACCGGTGATACTGACGTCGGTGGAGCTGTCATCGTGACGAATACGAGTGATCAACCCACTTCGGCTCGCGTGACGTTCCTCAGTGATATTGCGGTGGCACGTACGAGGATTGTTGACATACCTGCATTTGATCGAGTGCAGGTCGACGTTGATGCTGAGCAGCAGGGGACGTTCGTCGCAACATCGGTCGAGATTCTTGGCGGCGGCGGGTTGGTTGAGCAGCGAGCGTTTTATCCGACGTCGGCAGGCCTCGGTCAGTCGGTAACGCCATGTTCGATCAACCTCTCGTCAGAGTGGTATCTCGCCGAGGGCTACACCGTCGATCTCGCAGAGCAGGTGTTATTGCTGTCGAACCCCTCCGCCGACCAAGTTGTGGTCGACGTTGCGTTTCATACAGCCTCGGGCACGATTGAACCATCGGTGTATAACGGACTCCCGGTACAGCCCTACTCGGTCCGAGTGATTGATGTTGGGGTTGAAGGCGGCGGTGCGCGAGGCGAGGAATCGGTAGGTGTTTCGGTGCGGGCTGCTCGGGGCGCGTTGATGGTCGGCCGATCGATGACGGCGGACGATGACCGACGTGGAGGAACATCGATCTCAATGGCAGCACCGCTGCTTGCCGACCGTTGGTGGTTT
>CBFHYI010000074.1:0-5901 GCA_965660025.1 uncultured Ilumatobacteraceae bacterium
CGGGCCGACCTCCATCAGCGTTACGAGATTGATGCAGTTCCGACGACAGTGATTGCAGACGAAAATGGCGTCGTCAAACGGGGTTTTATTGGTCCGGTCACCGCCACAGATTTGTGGGCAGGCCTTGCTGAGGTTCGTGAACCCGGATCAGCCGGTACATCAGACGGCTGCTTACCTGCTGACTAAGTAATGACCGCATGACCCTTTAGCCAGGGCCGTACTCATTCGTGTGAACTGGCCTGAGTCGGACTATTCGGGGCTTCCCGAGACATTCGCTTGAATCTGCTCATCGGTGCCCGATTCGGTGAGGCCTTGCTGAATGAGTTCAGCGACATGCGGACCGTCGATCGTCTCGTGCTCGAGGAGTGCTTCTGTGACGAGTTCAAGCCCGCGGTTGTGCTTAGTGAGCAGTTCCCGAGCCCGATCTTCTTGGCTTGTCAAAATCGAAGCGATTTCCTCGTCAAGCATTCGAGCTGTCTCGTCAGAGTATTCACGGCCGTTTGACATGAGATCTTCACCGAGGAAGACCTGTTGCTGGCTCGACCATGCCATTGGGCCAACTTTGTCGCTCATACCCCATTCACGAACCATGCGGCGAGCGATCGATGTCGCCTGCTCGAGGTCGTTTGCAGCACCAGAGTTGAGGTGTCCGAAGACGAGAATTTCAGCGACCCGGCCACCCATTGCTTTGCAGATGGTGTCCTCGAAGTATTCCTTCGAGTAGGTGTGGCGTTCCTGAGGGAGGCTCCACGTCACCCCAAGCGCCATTCCCCGAGGCAGGATCGTCACCTTGTGGAGCGGATCGCCATTGGGTAGCACGGTTGCGAGACGAGCATGTCCAGCTTCGTGGAACGCAGTCGCCCGTTTCTCTTCTGCGTTGAGGATCATCGATTCCCGGCGAGCGCCAAGCACAACTCGATCTCGAGCGTTTTCGAAGTCGATGCGCTCGATCTCGTTCGAACTCCGCCGCACCGCGATGAGAGCGGCTTCGTTGACGAGGTTGGCAAGGTCGGCGCCGGCCATTCCTGGGGTTGCGCGTGCCATCGTCGACAGGTCGACATCGTTACCCATCCGCTTATCGCGGCTGTGTACTTTAAGGATCTCGAGGCGCTCTTGATATTCGGGGAGCGGCACGACGATCTGGCGGTCAAAGCGCCCGGGGCGCAGAAGCGCCGGGTCGAGGATGTCAGGGCGGTTGGTGGCCGCCATGATGACGATGCCTTCTGACGTCTCGAAACCGTCCATTTCCGACAGCATTTGGTTGAGGGTTTGCTCACGCTCATCGTGACCGCCGCCGAGGCCTGCGCCACGCTTGCGGCCGATCGAGTCAATTTCGTCGATGAAAATAATTGCTTTCCCCATGCGACGGGCCTGCTGGAAGAGGTCTCGTACACGGCTTGCGCCGACACCGACAAACATTTCCATGAAGTCAGAGCCGGTGACGCTGAGGAATCCAACCCCTGCTTCACCTGCCACCGCTCGGGCGAACAGGGTCTTGCCGGTTCCGGGCGGGCCGACGAGAAGGATGCCCTTGGGGACCCGGGCGCCAATTTCTGCGAACCGTTCAGGCATGCGAAGGAAGTCGACAACTTCGGTGATTTCTTGCTTCACCCCGTCGTAGCCGGCGATATCGGTGAAGGTCGTCGTTGGCTGGTCGGAAGAATATGTCTTCGCTTTGCTGCGACCGATTGACATCACATTGCCCATCTGGCCCTGAGCGCGTCGCTGCATCCACATGAAGAAGCCGATGATGAGCATGACGGGGAGCAACAGCCCGGCGAGGTTGAGCAGCCAGTTAGATGATGGGGTGATGAACTCGTAATCGACACCGGTTGAACGAATCAGTTCTTCATCGGTGTCTGAGAGTCCTCGTTCGCCGCCTCCGGTGGAGGTGAATGATGAACCGTCGGTGAGGGTTCCCGAGATCTCTCCGGTGACGTTGTTGATTTCGATCGATTGAACGGCGCCAGTGCGAACTTCGTCGATGAATTCTGAATACGAGATTGCTGGGCCGCTGGGGCCGTTCAGCATGCCCGGCAAGATGACGGCAGCGAGAAAGAGGCCAACGGCGACCCAGGGGAGCCAGCGCCGCCATTGTGACTGGTTTTCTTGGTCGTTTTTGCGTTCTGATGAGTGCTGGCCTGAATTTCGGCGGTTCTCGCCGCGCGATTGATTGTTGCGGGGCGGGTTCGATCGGCCCTCGCTGCGTCCCCGAGGGGGAGGGGGAGGTGGCGGAGGAAGGTTGTCCATAGGCCAAGGATAGAGGCATCCGCCGTTCCGGGCACGTCGTGCCCTACGGTTGTGACGTGTTTCGCCTTTGCACCAAAACGGGTTGTTCTGAGCATGCAACTGCAACGTTGAGTTACGAATACCAGAATTCGCAGGTGTGGATCGACGGTTTGTCGCCTGAACGGGAGCCACATTCTTACGATTTATGTCGAGATCACGCTCGCCGTCTGACCGCCCCTCAGGGTTGGGAAGTTGTCGATCGACGCATCCAGCAACTCGGCTGGCGTGTCGCTGTCTGAACGATCTCCATCTGTTCCGTTAGGGCAGGCGCTTGCACTGTGGTCGCTCGGCTGGTCGGTCGGGGGCATCGTTTTCGGGGGAGTGATTTACGCTCTTTCGTCGACAGAAAATGGAACCGGCACCCTTACATTGGCTGCGATGGCGGTTGCGTCGTGGACCTGCCTGTTGGTGGCGTTGTGGACGGCGTGTCGCATGCAGGCGGTCGATTTTCGAACACTGTTTGGGCTGTCGTTTCGGTGGATCGATCTCATCGGTATTCCGCTGGGAGTGTTGGCTCAGGTGATCGTCGTGCCGGTGGTCTATCTGCCGTTGAGGGCGATTTGGCCTTCAACCTTTGATAGCTCTGCCCTTGAAGAAACCGCGAAAGATCTTGTCGATTCCGCCGGAGGCTGGAAGACCGTACTGCTCGTACTCGTGGTGGTAGTTGGTGCGCCGCTCGTCGAAGAGCTTGTGTACCGGGGCCTGTTGCAGCGCTCTGCCTCAGCCAGGTTTGGCCCCGTTGGAGGGCTGTTTGCCGCGTCGATCTTTTTCGGTCTCATCCATCTTCGTCCGGTGGAGTTGCCGGGGCTCGCCGTTGCCGGCCTTGTCTTCGGGATCATGCTGTTACGAACGGGCCGACTTGGCGCATCGATCATCACACACGCGTCATTCAACGCCACCGGGATCTTTTCGCTCTTGCTCTTTGGATGACCCCTGCGGGAGGGTGGGTGTTCTGTGAACGTTCGTCCGGTCGTGGCAGACTGGCAGCGTGAGTAGCGAGGTCGAGGCACACGAGGGTTCCGACATTGATGATGGCGAAACCGCTGCCCGCACACCTTTGCTGGTGCAGCGTGTACTCCTGCGGCTTACTCAGCGTCCACGCCGTTGGCTGACGTCAGAGTGGGATTCAAGTCGCATCTGGAAGTGCTCGTTTACGGCGTTCTCGCTTGCGGTGACGACGACGATCATGATGAACGTCGTTCACCTCAATCCGTTGAGCCCTGGTGCAGACCTCATTTTTGATGACAACACGCCGACCGGTGGTGACTTCGGAGCCCATGTGTGGGGGCCAGCATTCCTGCGAGACCACCTGCTGCCGGGCTTCCGCCTCAACGGTTGGACAATGGACTGGTATGGCGGCATGCCTGCATACCGGTTCTACATGGTGTTGCCGGCCCTTGCCGTGGTGCTGGTGGACGTGCTGCTTCCCTATGGCGTTGCATTGAAGCTCGTCGGTGTGCTCGGCTTATTGACGCTGCCTGCCGCCTGTTGGGGATTCGGCCGTCTTGCAAAGTTTGCGTTTCCGATTCCTGAGTTGTTTGCCTTTGCTGGCCTCGCCTTTTTGCTCGACGAGAGTTTCACGATCTACGGCGGCAACTTGAAGTCGACGATGGCGGGAGAATTCTCGTTTTCGATCGCCCTCACTTTGGCGATGCTCGCCCTTGGCGGGTTGGCTGCTGGGTTGAGAACCGGCAAATACCGGGTGTGGACGGCGGCACTGATTGCAGCGGCTGCGGTGTCGCATGGAATTGTCCTCATCTTCATTGCGGTGGCGGCACTCGTGTTCACCGCGCTGTGGGTCGATCGCAATCGTTGGCGATGGGTGTTGACGACGGGCATCACCGCTTTTTTGCTCGTTGCGTGGTGGGTTGGTCCGTTCCTGATGAATCACGAGTACATGACCGACATGAAATATGGCCCTCGGCCAGAGGGAGCCGAGGATTCGTTCTGGGACATGTTTTTCCCATTGACCGCGCCGTTAGACGTCATCATTTCCGTGCTCGCAATTATCGGGGTCGTGTGGAGTGTGCTTCGTCGCCATCAGAACGGAAGCGCTCTCGGCATAACCGGTCTTGTGCTCGTTGCCGGGGTGTACCTGGCTCGAGATTCGCTTCCGGTGATTGGGCTGCTGTGGAACCCTCGGTTGTTGCCGTTCCTCTACCTCGTTCGGTACATGCTGATGATGGTTGGTGCTGTTGCGGTTATGAATGTCGTGTGGAACGTCGTGAAGGAGCGGCACGCAGTCAACCCGGTGGGTCATCGGGTTGCGACAGGCTTTGGAGCCATCTCGGCACTCTGTGTGCTCAGCGTGCTCGGCTTCATGTTTCAGGTGCTGCCAGGTGGAGGCATCACTACTCACAATGGTGCACAGGTGTATGGATGGGGGCCATTTACAGCGACATCAACGAACGTGAGAGCGTCCGGAGATGGCTGGTCGAGCTACAACTTCACCGGCTATGAGGGGCGTGGCGCTGCGTATGCCGAGTATCACTCGATCGTCGAGGCAATGGGGGCGCTCGGTGATGACCCGGCTCATGGCTGCGGCCGAGCGCTGTGGGAGAACAGCCCCGATAACGGTCAGTACGGCACGACGATGGCGCTCATGCTCTTGCCGTTCTGGACGGACGGGTGTATCGGGTCAATGGAGGCGTTGTTCTTCGAGGCATCTGGAACAACTCCGTATTCATTTCTGGCAACTGCAGCGATGTCGAAACAGTCATCTAACCCTGTACGTGAACTTCGATATGTCGATAACAACGCCTCGGTTGGCGTGCGGCATCTTCAAGACTTGGGCGTGAAATACGCGATGGTGCGCACCGATGAGGCAAAAGGTGAAGCCCGGCAGCAGCCTGAGTTGGCCCTTGTCGCATCGTCAGGCCCGTGGGAGGTCTACGAGGTAGCAAATTCCGACATCGTCGTGCCGCTTGCGGTGCAGCCGGTGGTGGTGAACGGGCGTGCTGGTGATCAACGTGAACGCCATCTCGAACTTGGAACGAGTTGGTTTCAGCATCCTTCAGATTGGGTTGCGATGCCAGCTGATGATGGCCCTGACTCATGGCAGCGCATTGATGCAGTCGTCGATGTGAGCCGGCAGGAAGGTGTGCCCGGAGGGCCTGGGCGTCGCGTCGACATTGTGGTTCCTGCCGAGCCCATCACCCAGGTTTCGCTCCCGGCCGTATCGATCGACAACGTGGTGATCGATCAGGACACCATCGAATTTGAAGTTGATCAAACGGGGGTGCCGGTGCTCATCAAGGTGAGTTACTTCCCGAACTGGTCGGTTGAAGGAGCCGATGAGGTGTACCGAATCGCTCCGAATGCAATGGTGGTCGTACCAACGAGCAATGAGGTGTCGCTGACATATTCCCGTACCGGCCTTGATTGGGTGACGGTTCTGCTGTCGCTTGCGGGCATCGGCCTTTGTATTCGCTGGCGTCGCGAGGGAGATCTCGACCATGGTCACTCACCTGCACCGGTTGAGCAGGCTGCCGATGATGCTCTCGCTGACGGTGTCGTTCCTGTGAACGAGAGCGGCACTTCGTAATCGCCAGTTAGCCTCTCGGCAATGGCAGATCTTTCCCGGATCGTAAAGGCGTACGACGTTCGAGGTGT
>CBFHYI010000075.1:0-5891 GCA_965660025.1 uncultured Ilumatobacteraceae bacterium
CGTGGTCTCAAATTCGAGCACCGCATGGTGTCCGTCAACGATTTCTTTCGTGTAACGGAACTTGCCAGATGAGTCACTGCTGTCAGTGATCGCTTCCGCGACATTTGGTTCTTCACCAGGAAGTGCCTGGCTTGCGGCGTTGAGGTAGAGCATGGTGATGGCCTTGCCCTCCTGCGGTGTGAAGACCACAGGGGAGAGGAACACGACATCATCGTGAAGGAGTTCGTCGAGTCCGCCAGGGAGTTGACCACGCATGTGCTGGTGCCAGCGCTCGATGACGTTATGAATTGGTCCGTTTGCCATGAGTTGACCGTAGTCGTCCGACGGCAGGTCAGATGAACCAACCTGATTGCACTACATCGTGCGAGTTAACTGATGGTGCCGAATATCGCTTGTTTGGCTCTGTACGAGCAAGAACATCGCCTGTCGCGCAAGGAGCTGCGCGTGATGTGACGTTGCGACTGCACCTCCGCCCGAAGCGGCCACGAGCATCGTCGCCGAACGCATACAAAGGTCGCTTGCGTTTGCGCGTGCTGCCGGAAGTTCGTCGACTGAGGCCGTGTCGAGTCGATGCCGAGCCGTGGCGTACTCGTCATCGAGGTCGCTCGGCCCGAGTAGAGAAAGACAGCGACCGGTGACGCCGAGCGCAAGTGAACCGTTCGCCCGAAGGCCCATTCGATAACTCTCTAACCACGAGTCAAACGAAACCACCGAGGTCACATCATCAGTGGTGACGAGGTGCTGGTCGAACGTGATGACCGCAGTGGATGATGAATTCACAGCGGCAAGTTCGAGCATGCTCGCGAACATCGTCTCAGACTCAATTCCTGGAACGATTCCCCAAACCACCGAGTCTTGCCAGCGGGCTGCGATGAGAACGATGTCGACATCGCCCCACCCGGTGATGTAGGGGGCCGTTCCTGAAACGAGCCAGCCATCACTGCATGGTTCTGCACGAAGTACGGGTGCTCCTTGGCGGAGAAGATGGGCAAAGGCAACACCACCGCGGGTTTCGCCTTTGGCAAGCCCGGCGGCGTAACGGTGCGCTTCACCCTCGCAAAGGGCGGTTGCTGTTGCCGGTCCTGCATGCTGCTGCCAGATGAAGGTGGTGGTGAGGCATCCACCAGCGAGCGCCTCGATGACGAGGTCTCGGTCAGCGTTTGACAGGTTCGATCCTCCAACTGATTCTGTTGAGAAGATGCCGTAGAGGCCTGCATCTTGCAGGGCTTGAAGATGGGCTGTTGGTATGACTCCGCCACGATCGGTGGCAACAGCGGCTGGGAAGAGCACTTCGTCTGCTAATCGGCGAGCGGTTTCAACCTGAGGGCACGGATGCGTCGTGCTCAGCGATTGGGTGCTCATAACTTCAGAATAGTTGACGTTTGGCGTGCGAAACCTACTGTTCATCGCTCGAGGCAGAGAGAAGCACCGTGACCGGATCGACAATGTCGTCGCCGGTTTCGTGTGCAAGCAACTGTGACGACAGCAGTCCTGAACGTGCGACCGTTCGAGGAGCGTCTGCGGGAGTGGGAAGCCGTTTTGCCATTCGCTGGACAGCTCGATGAGCGCCTTCTTCGTTGCCCTGACGCAGCGCCCATGTACCCATGTTCATGCCAGCATCAGCGATGACCTGAATGGTGGTGCTGTCTGAGGCAATGGCATGTTCGATTGCCGTTCGCTCCGATGGATCCTGATGAGGGCCAGGAAGGAAAAGGAGTGATCTGCGAGAGTCGGAGGTGCCCAATGACCGAGAGGTGCCGGCCGATGTGGATTCGGTAAGGACTTCGATGGGGCTTCGGAGCCGGTCAACAATCAGTTCTGCGTTCGGCCTCAGGTCACGGTCGCAGTGGGGTATGAGGTTGGTGCGAAGGTGAGCGAGGCACGAAGGTGACATCACCATGATTGGACCTTTTGATGATTCTTTGCCGAGAAGCTTTGTCAGACGACGGACACGCTTGCGAAATGCTCGTACACGACCCGCACGCAGTTCTTCAGCTCCGCAACAACGCGTTGTCGCAAGTTCGCAAGGACGGCCTCGAGAGGCGAGATCACCAATCACAGATCGAGCAGCATCATCAGAGAAATACTCAACACTGCAGGTCGGAAACACGCTCACTTGAGGGCGGTCAGAGGCGACAGGCATGGGCTGTCGGCGAAACCATGTCGAGAATCGTTGTCCTGAGATGCGGGGAATATGGACGGAAGACGAAATGCCGGTGACAGCGGTGACAAGTCGACGGCGCAGAGTATCGGGTCGCTGCATGCACCAATTCACAAATGTTGCGCATCGCGATGCGATGGGGCCGGTCAGGTCATGGGCGGAGAGCACCCAGTTCGTGATGCGCTGTCGAACGGTGAAGTAGCCGTTGAGTTGGCGGACCTGCATGAGATCGATGAACGTCGTCGGGAGGTCGACCTCATGTTCGCTATCGGGCCCGCGATGCGGGCAACGCTGAGTGCAGGCACCGCAGTGAAAGCAAGAATCAGAAAAGATGTTCTGCTGATTCGGAGTGAGCAGATGTGGGTCTGCGTCAGTGACGCCTTCGAGAGCGGCGAAGATCGACGGAAAAACATCGCAGAGATCGAGGCAGAGTCGGCACTGTGAGCACACCGAGATGTCATCGGCGAGGGATGTCCTGACGGACGACTCCTCAACGACGGGAAATGCGGTGGTCACGGCAAGAGGAGTGAGCGGAGTTTGGAAACAGGTTGAAGGAATTCGTTTGCATGTTCACCTGGGTCGGAGCGACCCAAGTGAACATGCGGAAACGATGAATTAGGCCAGATCGAAACGATCGAGGTTCATGACCTTTGTCCATGCTGCAATGAAGTCACGGACGAACTTGTCGCCAGAGTCTGATGAGGCATACACATCAGCAATCGCACGAAGTTGTGAGTTTGAACCAAAGACCAAGTCGTTGCGAGTGCCGGTCCAGCGAACTTCGCCGGTGGTCCTGCCACGAGCCTCGAACTCGTCTTGGCCGTCGGTGGTCGCAGACCAGACGTTGCTGAGGTCAAGCAAGTTCACGAAGAAGTCGTTCGACAACACGCCAACCCGGTCGGTGAGAACGCCGTGCTGTGAGCCTCCTGCGTTTGCTCCGAGCACACGAAGGCCGGCAACGAGCACCGACATTTCGGGTGCACTGAGCGTGAGAAGCTGAGCGCGGTCGACGAGAAGGTGCTCGGCATTCTGAGCCTGACCCTTCCCGAGGAAGTTCCTGAAACCGTCCGACTTCGGCTCAAGCGGAGCGAACGACTCGGCATCGGTCATCTCCTGAGTGGCGTCGGTGCGACCAGGGGTGAATGGAACCGTCATTTCGACGCCGCCAGCGGCTGCAGCGGCTTCGACAGCTGCTGAACCAGCGAGGACGATGAGGTCAGCCATTGAGATGGTCGAACCCGATGCGTTGAAGTTGCTCTGAACTCCTTCGAGGACCGAGAGCACCCGACGCAACTGGTCAGGATCATTTGCTTCCCAACCGATCTGTGGGGCGAGGCGGATGCGAGCGCCATTGGCGCCACCACGCATATCGCTTCCACGGAACGTTGAGGCTGATGCCCATGCAGTTGCAACGAGTTCACCGGTGGTGAGACCTGACGCAAGAATGTCTGCCTTGAGCGACGCAATCTCGGCATCGGTCACGAGAGCGTGATCGACGGCGGGAACTGGATCTTGCCAAATAAGGTCTTCGCTTGGCACCTCAGGTCCGACGTAGCGGGCCTTTGGCCCCATGTCACGGTGTGTCAACTTAAACCATGCACGAGCGAACGCATCTGCGAACTGGTCTGGGTTCTCGTGGAAACGTCGTGAGATGGGCTCGTAGATCGGGTCGTAGCGCATCGCCATGTCAGCGGTCGTCATCATCGGAGCGTGACGAACGTTTGCGTCATGGGCGTCTGGCACGAGGTCAGCAGCGGCAGGGTCGGTTGGCTTCCACTGCTGCGCACCTGCTGGGCTGTGAGTGAGCTCCCACTCGTATCCGAACAACATGTCGAAGTAGGAGTTGTCCCACTGGGTTGGAGTTGGAGTCCAAGCGCCTTCGATTCCACTTGTGGTGGCATCTCCACCAACTCCGGTTCCGTGGGCGTTCTTCCAGCCGGTTCCTTGCTGCTCGATCGGTGCACCTTCGGGCTCGACACCAACGAGATCGGGGTCTCCTGCTCCGTGAGCCTTACCGAAGGTGTGTCCGCCAGCGGTGAGGGCGACAGTTTCCTCGTCGTTCATCGCCATACGTGCGAAGGTCTCACGAATATCGGCACCAGATGCGACGGGGTCGGGGTTTCCGTTTGGCCCCTCTGGGTTCACGTAGATGAGGCCCATCTGCACTGCACCCAGTGGGTTTGCCAACTCGCGGTCACCTGAGTAACGGCCATCGGCGAGCCACTCGGTTTCTGGGCCCCAGTAGATGTCGTCTTCTGGTGCGTAGATATCTTCGCGGCCACCTGAGAAGCCGAACGTCTTGAATCCCATCGACTCGAGTGCGACGTTGCCGGCGAGGATCATGAGATCGGCCCATGAAATTTTGCGGCCATACTTCTGCTTAATTGGCAGAAGGAGCATGCGGGCCTTGTCGAGGTTGCCGTTGTCGGGCCAGCTGTTGAGTGGGGCAAACCGGTGGTTGCCGGTGCCAGCTCCACCGCGACCGTCTTCGATTCGGTAGGTGCCGGCTGCGTGCCATGCCATACGGATCATGAGGCCGCCGTAGTGGCCGTAGTCGGCTGGCCACCACTCTTGAGAGTCGGTCATCATGGCGTCGAGATCGGCCTTGACTGCGCCGAGATCGAGTGATGCAAACTCTGCGGCATAATCAAAGTCATCGTCCATGGGGTTCGAGGCTGGGTGGCCTTGATGGAGGATTCCAAGATTGAGCTGTTCTGGCCACCAGTGCTGGTTAGCGGCAGTCGTCGTCGGAGGGTTCACACCGTGAACGACGGGGCATTGATCAGACATCATGTCTCCTTATTTGGTTTGGTTGTTCGTTGGTTTATCGAGGTTGCTGGTGGGCATAGTGCAACGAGCACATGTCCCGTGAAACACCACCGATGTTGACGATGGTGAGAAGTCATTCGGTTTGCTGATCGACACTGCATCAAGGTGATCGATGCTGACGTCTGCGATCGCTCCACACTGATCGCACACGGCATGGTGGTGATCGGTCAGGTTCGGATCGAAGCGAACCGCTCCGCCGTCGAATGTGACCTGACCGAGTTCTCCCATTTCTGTGAGATCGGTGAGCGTTTGGTACACCGTCCGCAGCGATATTCCCGGCATCTGAGCAGAGGCTGTCGTGAAGAGTGCCTCCGCAGTCGGATGCTCAGCATTTTCGTGTAGTAACGAGAACAGCAGTTGTCGTTGCGGGGTGATCTTTAAGCCCTCGGAGCGAAAACGCTCGACTAGCTGTTCGGGGCTGCGCATGTTCCTATTGTGGTTCGCAGACGACCTAATCTGCAAATCATGCGAATAAGCAATGACTGATAACTGAGTTTCGAGGCAACAGATGCAGAGGTGAGAAGTTACGAAGTTCCACCCGGTTGCCACAAAGTTGCCTGGTAGCCCTCTTCAAGTGAGGTTGCGATGGCGTCGACATGTTCGGCTTCGTCGATGTGAGCGGCCAGAAGCTCGGCACCGCTCGGCCGCTCATCTGCTGACGGCCAACTTGAGGTATTCCACATGTCTGATCGTCGCAATGCCTTTCCACAATGCATGAAACAGTTCTCTACGTTGATGACGATTGCGAGGTTCGGCACCCGATCACCATCGGTGCAGAGATTTCGAACCTCGGTCTCGGTTGAAATCGATGCGGTGCCGTTTACTCGCATGGTCTCCTCAAGGCCGGGAATCATGAACAACATTGCGATTGATGACTTTTGTAGGAGGTTTTCGGTACGAG
>CBFHYI010000076.1:0-5878 GCA_965660025.1 uncultured Ilumatobacteraceae bacterium
CCATTTCAACCTCAGACTGTGGGACATGCAGCAAACTGTCACCTGAAATCAACAACTGATCTCCCGCAACAAACGCAGTTGCGAGCTCGGCGCTGACACGCACTCCTTCGCCGCCACCGGTTAACACCAGTTGGCCCTCTTCGAGTTGGTCGATCTGCTCACGCATCTCAGATCACCTCACCCATCTCTACCGGACGTCCAATTTCAATCGACCGATGGGCGGCGACCCCGATTGCCACCGATGTCATTCCGTCGAGGAGGGTCACCTTTGCTGCTTCCCCGCTACGAATCGCAGCAAGGAAATCGACGTGCTCGAGGTAGCTCGCACCGTTGTGAAGTCCGACGTGGCGAATGCTGTCGTCGGTGATAGATCGCTCGCTCACGACATGCTGTCCGTCGGCTCGGCGCCCAATTCGAAGGAGAGATTCAGTCACCATCGCCTCAACCTTCCCCTCATCGCCAGTCACCGAGATCTCCTGTTCGTTTTTACTTGCCTCGGCAAACATGCACAAGTCGAGGAGACCGCGTACCCCATTGTCAAAATCAACGACGACGAAACCATTGTCGAGAACATCTGGAATCTCACCGTCATACGTCTCGTCAAGGTGGTTCACGTCTTGGGCCCCCGAGGCGTACACCCTTACGGGTTCTGCATCGGCGATAAGCCCCATGAGATCAAAGAAGTGGCAGCACTTCTCGACAAATGTTCCTCCAGTATTTCGATTAAACCGGTTCCAATCGTCGACTTTCTGCAAAAACGGAAAGCGGTGCTCACGAATCGATACCATCTTCACGTTGCCGACGGAGCCGCTGCGAATCTCGTTGAGCAACGCCGTTGTCGGCGGCATATAACGGTATTCCAAGCCCATCCACACAACACGTTGAGCAGTGCCAGAGGTCTCAGCGGCGATCACCCGCTGACAGTCAGCCACCGTCGTACACAGCGGCTTCTCAACCATCACATGCACGTCGGTTGCGAGCACATCACTCAGCACGTCGGCATGAGTCATATTCGGTGTCACGATGACAACAGCGTCAACCAGACCCGAGTCGAGCATCGTGCGGTGGTCAGCGAATTGAATGACATCACCGCCGCCTTGGCGTCGGGCAACCTGAGCACCGATCTCTCGCCGCTCGGCGTTCGTATCGGCGATTGCGCTCACAGTTGTGCCGTCGAGATGAAGGATGTTTTCAATGTGCTCAACTCCCATCATCCCCGTTCCGATGACGCCATACCTGACGCAGTCTGCGTCGAGCACCGCTGAGTCACTCATTTCCACGCCGTGAAGCGTACGCTCGAACCCATGGAAGACAACCGTTTCTACTTCCGCCAATTGCTTTCCGGGCGTGACTTTGCCGTCGGCAATGACTTTGCAACGCAGATGGTCAACTTTTCGTATGCGATCGGTGACCGCGCGACCGGAACCTGTGTGCTCGTCGACCCAGCGTGGGATGTCAATGATCTCGTCGACATTGTTGAAGCCGACGGAATGTCGGTTGAAGGTGTCCTTGCCACTCACTATCACGCTGACCACGTCGGTGGGTCAATCATGGGTCATGACATCGAGGGTGTCGCCGCACTGTTAGAACGAGTCGACTGCCCGATTCACGTGCAAGCTGCCGAAGTGCCGTGGATGGAGCGGACCGCAGACGTCACCGCCGGTCAGCTTGTTGCCCACGAACCAGGCGATGTTTTGGCTGTCGGAGATATCGAGGTCACACTTGTCCACACACCGGGACACACTCCTGGAAGTCAGTGTTTTCTCGTTGACGGCCGTTTGGTTGCAGGAGACACCCTCTTTTTAGATGGTTGCGGTCGCACCGACCTTCCAGGGTCTGATGCGTCAGCCATGATGGAGAGCCTTCGAATGCTGTCCACCGTTCCTGACGATGTCATTTTGTATCCGGGCCACCGTTACTCACTCGCATCATCGGCAACGATGGGTGCTGTCAAGCAATCAAATTTCGTCTTCCAACACTGATGAGTTACCGCCGGTAACCGGCATGTTCACCATGTATCGACTTGAGGCCGAGTCGGGCTCGTGCGATCTTGAGGTGGCACCGAACGTAGAAGCGTCGACAGCCAGCGACGCGTATCCGCCGGGTCGATGACATCATCAATTTCGAACCACGTGGCAATGCTGAGCGCCTTCCCATGCTCGTAGAGACGGTCGACGAGCTGTCGAAAGAGCTGCTCTTCTTCTTCAGGTGAACCTGCTGCTTCAAGCTCTTTTCGGTAGCCCAGGCGAACATACCCTTCGAGACCCATGCCGCCGAACTCACCGGTCGGCCATGCAAGACATGCAAGCGGGGCTTTCGTGCTTCCGCCCATCATCGCCTGAGCTCCCAAGCCGTATGACTTTCTCAAGACCACCGAAATCACTGGCACCGTCACGTTTGCGCCGGTGACGAACAATCGACTGCAATGCCGCACCAACGCGGTCTGTTCCACATCGGGGCCAACCATCATTCCCGGGGTGTCGATGAGGGTGATGATCGGCAAACGGTGAGCGTCACACAACTGCATGAACCGCGCTGCCTTATCTGCGCCGTCGGAATCGATCGCACCTGCAAGGTGTGCAGGGTTGTTTGCGATGACTCCAACCGGTCGGCCTTCCACTCGTGCGAGGGCGGTAATCATGCCGACACCGAAGTCCTTGCGAATCTCGAGCACGCTGTCATCATCGAACATGCCATGAATCACATTTCGCACGTCATAGGCGCGAAGACGATCGACAGGAATCACATCTCGGAGAGCTGTCTGATCACTACATGACCAGTCATCGAGAGCGCCCTGAAAGTACGAGAGGTACTTTCGAGCCACCTCGACTGCCTCAGCCTCATCTTCGACAAGGATGTCGATCACACCATTTGCTGACTGCACCGACGTCGGGCCGATCTCTTTCGGCTCGTAGACGCCAAGCCCGCCGCCTTCAATCATTGCGGGCCCGCCCATACCGATATTCGAGTCTCGGGTGGCGATGACCACATCGCAGCAGCCGAGGATTGCCGCGTTACCGGCAAAGCAATATCCGGAGTTCACACCCACCATCGGCACTGTTCCTGACAGCTGGCCCCACCACAAGAACGCATAACAGTCGAGCCCGGTGACGCCACCGGTGTCGGTGTCACCCGGGCGTCCACCTCCACCTTCGGTGAAGAACACCACCGGCAGGCGCAGTTCTTCAGCGAGTTCGAAGAGTCGGTCTTTCTTTCGGTGGTTCTGATGTCCTTGCGTACCGGCAAGCACCGAATAGTCGTACGACATCACGACGCACTGCGCATCATGGCCCTCAAAGTGATCACCATTCACCGAAGCGATACCTCCGACCAAACCGTCGGCAGGAGTGTTCTCGATGAGGTCATCAAGTTCTCGCCGCTTTCGCTGGGCAGCGAGCACAAGCGGGCCGTACTCGACAAGGGAACCCTCGTCGATGAGATCTTCGACATTTTCACGCGCAGTGCGATGCCCGCGCTCCCTCCGACGTTCCACTGCTGTGGGCCGAGCCGCATCGAGGCCGATCGCATGCCGCTCGACCACCTCTGAGAGGTCAGGTCGATCAAGCCCAAGAGGCCCAGACGCTGAGACCTCCTCGGCAACTTCTTCTCCGCCGTCTTGCGCCTCGCTGCTCGCGTCGATTGAGGCGATGACATCGCCCGGTTTCACCGTCGACCCCACCTCGACTGCAACAGCAGACAGCACACCTTGAGTGGGGGCAACGATGTCATGATGAAGTTTCATCGACTCCAACATTCCGAGCACCTGGCCCTGTCGAACAGGTGTCCCGGCGGTCACCTCCCACGTCACGATGGTGCCCTGCATCTCTGCAGTGATAGCAACGTTTTGATCCGTAGTCATGCCCTGAGTTTGGCAGTCACCTGTCAATCTGGCCGACTCGGCCGGGCCGGCCAGACCGGTCAGCGCATCACATTTGGCCGGGTCGGCGCTGGAAAGCAGTAATTGATTGCTCCCCCATCACCAACTCAGCGGCAACCGCAGCAAACAGCGCAGGGACAATGAAGTTTGGTCGCCCTGTTGATTCGGCGACGAACATCACCGCAGCAAGCGGGACACGGTAACCGGCCCCGAGAAACGCTGCAATTCCAATCAATGTGTACAGCGAGAACCGTTCAGGATGAACGACCTCCCCGACCGCTCGTCCGACGATCGCCCCACCGACAACAAGAGGAATAAAGACCCCACCGACGCCACCCCCGACCAAGGTTGCTGCAGAGGCAAACGACCGAATGACAAATACTGCGATCAACAACCAGAGAGCGATATCGGCCTCGATGAACAGCCATTGCTCGAGAACTTCGTATCCGGCACCAAGGCTGAGAGGCAAACCGGTGAGTTCTCGTGACAGCAGCACCAAACCAATAAGTGTTGTCGATGCCGTCACAATTCTGATCGGAAATGAGCGCACCGAGAACGCTTTCGCAAACCTGATCAATTTTGCGAACGCCCGAGCACCGATTGCGCAGGCACCGCCGATGGCGAGGGCGCCAAACAGATCTCGAACTTCGAACTGCGGAATGGGAATAATTGTCCCACCCAACAGCGGTGTCGTGTCGCTCAACGACACAAAGGTGAAGTATCCGGTGGCGCTTGCAACAAGGGCCGGCAGCAACATGCGTCGCGCAAGGTCGTCTCGATAGGGAACTTCGAGGGCGAAAATGGCTCCTGTCGCTGGCGCCTTAAAAATGGCCGCAACACCCGCAGCAGCCCCTGCGACGAGCAACGTTCGGTGGTCGCTGCCTCGGAACGGTGCTGGAAGCCGCCGCTGAATCTGTTCACCGAGCGTTGACCCACCGTAGAGCGAGGGGCCTTCAAGACCGAGTGAGCCGCCGGTGCCAAGGGACGCGATGGCCGCAACGCTGCGCGCAACCAATGAGCGGAGCCCAAGTCGATATTGAGAATCGTGGAACGACTGCAAGTACTCATCTGACGTCGATCCTGAGATACCGCCACCGATATACCGAAGTGACAAAGCCGCCACAATCAGGCCACTCACGGGAGCCGTCAGCAACATCCACAATGGCGCCTCGAACAGACGGTCATAGACCGCGTGCACCGCAACATCAAGGCCTCGCACAAACAAACCGGTTGCGATGCCGGTTGCTGCAGCGAGGAGCACTACCTCGCGAGATCGCCGGAAGATCGAACGAACCTCGTCTCGCCGTTGAGAAAAGACATCAGGACGAACAGAGCGAGCCACCCGGTTATGGAACAGACGACTCAGAGGCACATTCACGCACTATAGGAGTTCGATCGCAGATTCGCGGAGATGGTTTAGCGCAATGACTCAACCATGAGCCTGATGCCGTCAGCTAGTTGCACCTGCGGCTCCCAACCGAGCAACTCGTTCGCACGCCCGATGTCGGGTCGACGCACCTTCGGGTCGTCGGACGGCAGCGGAAGATACGAAATTGGCAGTTCCACATCAATCACATCGGAGATGACATCAGCAAGCTCACGGATCGTGAACTCGTGGGGATTACCGATGTTCACCGGACCTCGGACATCTGACTGCAACAGTCGCACGATGCCGTCGACCTCGTCGCTGACATAACAGAAACTTCGCGTTTGGCTGCCGTCGCCATAGATGGTCAACGGCTGACCGGCGAGTGCTTGGTGCACCATATTGGTGACGACACGGCCGTCGTCCGGCTGCATGCGAGGGCCATACGTATTGAAGATTCGCACGATGCGGGCATCAAGGCCAGCGGAACGCTCATGTGCGGCAACAAGTGCTTCCGAGAACCGCTTCGCTTCGTCGTACACCGATCGTTCTCCAATCGGGTTGACGTTTCCCCAATAGTCCTCGGATTGCGGGTGTTCAAGCGGGTCGCCGTAGACCTCGCTCGTTGAGGCCAT
>CBFHYI010000077.1:0-5749 GCA_965660025.1 uncultured Ilumatobacteraceae bacterium
TAGATCGACGCATCTTGCATTCCGATCGTTTCGGCGATCGATTTTACGGTCGTTGCCGTATAGCCGGCCGTCGCAAGTGACGACGCAGTTGCATCAAGGATGTCTTGGCGGGTGCGGTCAGATTTCTTCATGCGTACGTACTCACTTATTAGGCAGCGACATCCTTGGACTTGACTTTTCTAGTGCGTACTAGATTTAATCAGGTCATGGCATCCTCAGTCCAACATTCCGCTCACGCTGTCGACGAGGCTCTCAACACCGCTGATCTGCGCGTTCTCGTCGCCTGCCTCTACCACCTCACCGGTGACGAAAAATGGCTGAGTGATGACATGCGACCACAACGAGATGTCCGACTTGTCGCTGATCCGATGGCAGGCTTCAGTCAAGAAACCGCAGACTTCATCAAGAACGCCGCCCGCGACTGGTTGCTGTCTGACACCCGAGAGCCAGCAATCATCGACCCTGGGCCCGACACATTCGGGAAAATGATGTCGTTCTTTCTTGGAGAAGAAGTTCCACCGGAATATGTGCCGATGATCCGCAAAGACTTCAGGTATTCGCCCGAAGCTGCCCCCCGGAAGATCACCTCCACAACCAACCCACGTCCACGCATTGCGATTATCGGTGCCGGTGCGTCAGGTCTATGCCTCGCCCACCAATTGAACATCGCTGGGCTCGAATGGCATCTCTACGAAAAGAACAATGATGTCGGCGGAACTTGGCATGAAAATCGCTACCCAGGTTGCGGCGTCGACACGCCAAACCACTTCTACTGCTACTCGTTCTCTCCGAACCCCGACTGGACCCACTTCTTCTCGGGCAGCAGTGAATTACTGAATTACCTCGAGCGCTTCGCCGACGACAACAACCTTCGTGACCGAGTTACCTGTGGCACTCGGGTTCAATCGGCAACCTGGGATGACGTCAACAATGTCTGGGATATCGAACTCGTCGACGAAAGCGGATCTCGTCACGACACCGTTGACATTCTCGTGAGCGCGACCGGCCACTTCAACCAGCCGGTCACGCCAACCTTCGATGGTCAAGACACGTTCACCGGGCAGATTGTCCACACTGCGAAATGGCCGACCGATCTTGATCTTTCTGGGAAGAAGGTTGCGGTGATCGGCACCGGCGCCTCATCAATGCAGCTCGTTCCCACAATTGCGAATGATCTTGCCGCTCTCACGATTTTCCAACGCACCCCGCAATGGGCACGCAACGTCCCTGAATACCATCTCGCCGTCGACGAGCATGCCGCGTGGCTGTTCCGTCATCTCCCGATGTACGGCCAGTGGTACCGGTTCGCCCAGTTGTGGCGTTACGGAGATGGTCTCCTGCGATTCTTGAAAGTAGATCCCGAGTGGGAGCACCCTGACCGCTCACTCAACCGCATCAACGAGCGACACCGCAATGAGATCGTGTCGTACATCACCGAGAAACTTGAGGGTCGACCAGACCTGCTCGATAAGTGCATCCCTTCATACCCTCCGTTCGGCAAACGAATCCTCATTGATAACGGGTGGTTCGACACGCTGTGTCAGCCGCACGTCACTCTCGTCACCGAGGGGATCGATCAATTCTGCGAAACAGGCGTGCAGACGAATGACGGCGAGGTGCATGAAGCCGATGTCATCATCCTTGCCACCGGTTTCGACGTGACCACCCTTGCGTCACGCATCGAGATCACAGGGAAGAACGGTGTCACCCTTGCCGACGACTGGGCTAATGAAAACCCGCGGGCACTGCTCGGCATCAACGTTCCGAGCTTCCCCAACCTATTCATCATGTACGGCCCGAACACCAACATGGGTCACGGCGGCAGCGGCATGTGGCTCGCAGAAACGCAAAGCAACTACATCACCCAACGAATCTGCGACATGGTTGAGAACAACATCGCCACCGTTGAATGCATCAGCGAACTTCGAGACGAGTACACCGAACGCATCGATGAACTGCATGCCGATCTCATCTGGGCCCACCCAGGAACTCCCACCTATTACCGCACCGCCGCTGGAAAGGTGAGGTCCCCAATGCCGTTCCGTCTCGTCGATTATTGGACAATGACGAACGAGCGGGGGCTTGAAGACTTCGTCACTACGCCACATTCGACTTCGAGCACGACTGGAAACTGATCATGCGTCATGAACGACAGGTAGAACTTCTCAAGCGAGTGCAGGCCAGCGGAAACCATCTCGAAGGTCTGCATTCTGATGCAAGCCGTACTAATTCGACTTCGTCATATTCAGATCCGGAGCAATTCGCAAAAGAGATGAAGCACCTGTTCCGCAAGGGGCCGATCTTTTTTGGCTTAAGCGCTGATCTCGCAGAGACCGGCTCGTATCGGGCGCTACGAGTAGACGGCTTACCTCTCGTTGTTGTCCGAAAAGAAGACGGCAACCTTGATGCATTCGTGAACGCGTGCCGCCACCGCGGAGCACCACTTGTTGACACCTCTTCAACAGGCGAGGGATTGAACGCATTCACCTGCCCATACCACTCGTGGACCTACAACCTTGATGGAACACTTCGTAATCGGCCTCTGTCGGCTGGCGCGTTCGATGATGTCGAAATGACCTGCAATCTGCTGCGTCGCCCGGTCGCTGAAAAGTACGGACTCATTTTCGTTCGGCCCGAAGGCGATGAACCCATCGATGTTGATGAGACGCTTGGCGGCGCCGAAGATGACCTTTCGTCGTTTGATATCGGTTCGTACGTGCACATTGAGACCCGCACCAACGAATGGGATATGAACTGGAAGTTGTTCTTCGACACGTTTGCGGAGAGTTACCACATCCGCACGCTGCACAAGAACACTCTTGCTCCCACGTTTAACTCCGATTGCGTCATCTTTGATGCGTTTGGGAAGAACCTGCTGTCGGTCGGCCTTCGAGCCAACGTTGCCGAAGAGTTTGATAAGCCAGAATCAGAATGGAGCCTGCTCCCCTACGGCACCATCCAATATTTCTTGGTGCCAAATGCGTTGATCTGTCACCAACTTGACCACCTCGAGGTGTGGATTGTTGAGCCGCTCTCACCGAATCGCACTCGCACCCACACCGCCGTGTATTCACCCGGGCCCCCGGCAGATCAGAAAGAGCATGACTATTTCGTGCGAAATCTTGACTTGCTTCTTGCGGTGACCGGGCAAGAAGACTTCACGCTGATGGCTGAAATTCAGCAGAGCATGGCATCGGGA
Source organism: uncultured Ilumatobacteraceae bacterium (assembly GCA_965660025.1). Lineage (GTDB taxonomy): Bacteria > Actinomycetota > Acidimicrobiia > Acidimicrobiales > Ilumatobacteraceae > Casp-actino5. Next base: position 3,200 of record CBFHYI010000077.1, read on the forward strand.
GGGCTCGACCGCGTCGTCTACGGACGAATTGAACCTCCGCTCATTCATTTCCATAACCAGATTGACCTCGCTTTGGCGAGCGTTGAATGACATCGAGCGCTCAATCACGGCGCCGTTTTGACGGCTGTGTCGCTCTGATCACCGGCGGCACCTCAGGCATTGGTGCTGCAGCCGCAACGCAATTCGCCGCAGAAGGCGCGCACGTTCTCATTACGGGTCGAAATGATGCGCGAGGTGCAGAGATTGCGTCGTCACACGACAACGTTCACTTTCACCATGTTGACGTCACCGACCGCGCAGCGATCGATGCCCTCGTGACGACGATTGAGGCAACCTTTGGTCGCCTTGATGTAGTGGTGAATTCGGCCGGCGTCGTCAACGCACGACCATTTGCCTCGATGTCGACGCGTCACTGGCATGAGATGATTGACACCAACCTCACTGGAGCATTTCACGTCTCTCAGTCAGCACTTCCACTTCTGCGGTCAACGGTTGCTGATGGCAAGGCACCATCAACGTCGATTGTGAACTTGTCGTCGCTCAACGGACTTAGGGTTGACCCCGGCATGAGTGCGTATGGGTCGGCCAAGGCTGCCCTCATCGCTCTTACCGAAGGCATGGCTATTGAGCTCATCGAATCAGGGGTACGCGTGAACTGTGTCTCGCCGGGTGCAATCGACACCCCGATGTCGTCGACGACCGCCGGAGACGAACAGAATTCAGCGGCATTCACTTCGGCTATTCCCGCTGGCCGGTACGGCACCGCTGACGAAGTTGCGGCTGCGATTCTATTTCTCGCCTCTCAAGAAGCTCTGTTCATCGTCGGAGCGAACCTTGTGATCGACGGTGGAGCGACCCTTCCGAGCCGACATCCAGACCTGCTGAATATGTTCAACATGAAACCTTAGGAGTACACATGACCTCGTTTTCTGGACTGACCGCCATCGTCACCGGTGCTGCCGGCGCAATGGGTGAACAGGAGGCCCGCATGTTCGCTGAGCGAGGAGCGAACGTCGTGCTCACCGATATTCGCTCCGACGAAGGAACAGCCATCGCCGACGACATCGGCAAATCTGCAGTGTTTGTTCCCCATGATGTGTCATCTGAATCAGGGTGGAACACCGTCATCGAAACGGCGCTCTCTGCATTTGGCTCAGTGAATGTGCTTGTCAACAACGCAGCAATCTCGAAGGCCATCAAACTCATCGATACCGATGTCGACACCTTTGATCTCTTCTACCGCATCAACCAACTTGGCGTGTACCTCGGAATGAAGTCGGTTGTTGAGCCGATGAAGGCAGCCGGAGGTGGCTCCATCATCAATATTTCGTCGGTTGCAGGGCTTCGCGGAGCGTCGACGCTGTTTGCATATTCCGCATCGAAGTGGGCAGTGCGAGGAATGACGCAATCGGCCGCTCTTGAACTTGCCCGCTTCAAAATTCGCGTCAACGCGGTGTTTCCAGGTGTCATCGATACCCCGATGAACGCCCCTAACCCTCCAGGAATGAATGACGTCCTGGTGAAAACGACGCCGCTTCGTCGAATGGGTGAGTCGCATGAGGTTGCAGAGGCAGTGTTGTTCCTCGCCTCACCTGAGGCAAGTTTCGCCACCGGTGCTGAACTTGCAATTGATGGCGGCATGTCGGTCTAGGGCGACGGAGTTCTCACAGCACGGGTAGTGATACCACGGCAGTTACTGCACAATTGAAAGATGGCAGCACACGACGCCAGCACTCCGAGTGACGACATCCGCCTCCTCGGCCGACTGTTGGGCGACGTGCTGCGTGAGCAAGCCGGAGGTGACACCTTCAACCTAGTTGAGAACGTGAGGCGTCTCGCTGTTGATGGTCGCCGTACGGACGCTTCCTCGATTGAAGACCTCACAACTGAACTGCAGTCGGTTGACATCGATGACGCTCTTCACGTCATTCGGGCGTTCGGCTGGCTCGCTCTGCTGGCGAATACCGCTGAGGATGTTCACGCCGAGCGCAGACGGCGGTCACATCTCGATGCTGGCGATGGGCACCGCCCAGGCTCAACTGCGAGCGCTATCGAGCGACTTGCTACTTCAGGAATTCCCCGACAAGAGATCGCATCGGTGCTGAACACCCTGTCGGTCACACCTGTCCTCACGGCGCACCCGACCGAAGTTCGTCGCCAAACCGTTCTTGATGTCGTCGACCGCATCGCGGACCTGCTCGACCGACGATCGTTTAGGGCTGAAAGTCCGAGCGTTGTTGCACAAGTTGATGACACGTTACGACTTGAAATTTTGACGTTGTGGCAGACGGCGGTGCTCCGGCTCTCAAAACTTCGCGTACGTGACGAAATCAATGAAACGCTCCGTCACTATCGTTCCAGCCTCTTCGAGGTCATTCCCGCCCTTCAGGCTGAAGTGACCTCGGTGGCAAAAGCCACCCTTGACCCGAGTGTTGATTCGTTACATCTCGTGAATATGGGCTCGTGGATAGGCGGAGACCGCGACGGCAACCCGTTTGTGACCGCAGATGTTCTCCGGCTTGCGGTACAGGCGAACGCCTCCGAAGCGTT
>CBFHYI010000078.1:0-5708 GCA_965660025.1 uncultured Ilumatobacteraceae bacterium
TGCTTGAGGTCCCAACCTGCGCAAAAGGCCCCGCCCTCGCCCCAAAAGACCGCAACCGCTGCCTCATCATCGTTCTCAAACTCGAGAAATCCGTCGTAGAGAGCGGCTGCACTCTCAGGATCCATTGCGTTTCGCGCCTCCGGCCGAGAATGGATCACCGTCCACACTGGTCCTGACTTTTCAATTCGAACCGTCATTGGGCTTCCTTCCTCGTCGATCGCCAACCGTCAGATCAAGAAGATCACCATCAGGCTGGGCGGGGACATAGCTTTCAGACAGTCTTAACCGATACATCGCTAGCCCCCGTTGGTGTTACTCAGTGACAGGGCACGCTCGTTGAGCGAGCCCGGCGAGATCGAGTTCGCTCGGAAGAGATCCAAACTCTGAACCCCATTCCCCATCGAGCCGAGAGCGAATGTAGGCATCAGCGATCGCAGGTTCGTAACGAAGGCATAGCGATGCACCCCAACAGTGAGCGAGTTGCTCGACAAGGCGTCGCGCATCGGCTTCGCTCACCGTGGTTACGAGTGTCTGGCGCAGACGACCAATTTCTCGGTCAAGAGTTCGATCGGAGCCCTCTGCGAGAGCAATCTCGTTGACAAAGGCTTCACCTGCATCGGGTGAACGCTGCAAGGCCCGAAGGACGTCGAGAGCGATCACGTTGCCGGCTCCCTCCCAAATGGAGTTGAGCGGAACTTCGCGGTAGAGCCGCGCAAGAATTGACTCTTCGACATAGCCGTTACCGCCGACGCACTCCAACGCCTCTCGCACGACCGGACTCGAACGTTTCGTGAGCCAGTACTTCGCCACAGCGAGCCCTAACCGCCCGAACGCAGCTTCATGATCGTCGATCGGGCCTCGCTCGTAGGCTCCGGCCAGTCGCATGACCATCATGGTGCCCACCTCGGTTTCTACTTCGAGGTCAGCAACAACGTTTTGCATGAGTGGCTTATCGATCAACTTGGCTCCGAATGCTTCCCGTTGCATGAGATACCAAGCTGCCTGCGACACCGATTGACGCATCAGCGCTACCGACCAGTTCGTCACGTCGAGACGGGTTGCGTTCACCATTTTGATAATGACCTGAATTCCCCGACCTTCTTCGCCCACGAGCCATCCGGCGGCATCGGTGAACTCAAGTTCAGAAGAAGCATTCGAACGATTTCCGACTTTGTCTTTCAACCGCATGAGGAAGAGCGAGTTACGGCTGCCGTCGTCGAGCACTCGAGGCACCAAGAAACATGAGATGCCAGCGGGGGCCTGAGCGAGCACCAAAAACGCATCGCACATTGGTGCCGACGTGAACCATTTGTGACCGGTGAGGCGGTACTCGCCACCAGGCCCACCTCCATTCACTGGCACTGCCGTCGACGTGTTCGCTCGAACGTCACTTCCACCTTGCTTTTCGGTGAGGCCCATGCCGAGGAGGTTCCCGGTTTTCAGCGATGGTTCGATGAGGCGCTGGTCGTACGAACGGGTACGAATACGAGGCTCCCACACCGAGGCGAGATCGGGTTGCTCTCGTAGTGCGGGTAGCACCGCCCCGGTCATCGAAATTGGGCAGGCGTGGCCGACCTCGATTTGGCTCACAAGATGCATTTGCGCGGTTCGAGTGACATACGAACCGTCGCCTGGGCTGCCGCCGTAGTGAGCGGAATGGATGCCGTTGGTCACCGACAGATTCATCATCTGGTGGTACGCCGGATGGTAACGGACCTCATCGATGCGATCCCCGAAGCGATCGTGGGTGACCAACTCCGGCGAGTAGCGGTTGGCATCTGCACCCCATGAGAACGTCTCCTCAGATCCGACCTCGGCCCCGAATGAGGCAAGTGACGAACGATCGGTTTCGCTGGCGCCTTCTCGTTCGACCGCGCGCTGCAACACCGGATCGGAGAGGTAGGGGTTATACGGCTCGAGAGGTGTCACGAGTGCAATGTTTTCCATGGCGGAACACTAATGTCGGCGAGAGCACTCTTCAGAACCCACGAGGCGGGCAACGACTTGGGTGCAGAGGCAAAACAGTGACACTTGATGACAGCTCCAACCTTCCGCTGAGCGCATTTCACTGGGGCACCTATCGGGTGAAGGTTGAGGGCGAACGCGTGAGCGGCCTCATTCCATTCGAACACGACGAAGACCCTTCCCCCATTGGCCATGGCATCACTGATGTCATTGACGGCCCTACCCGCATTACTGCGCCGATGATTCGAAAGAGCTGGTTGGAAGATGGCCCGGGTGCGCATACCGACCGGCGTGGCGCGGAACCATTCGTCGAGGTGTCGTGGGAGACAGCCGAACGTGTTGTTGCCCAAGAACTCACACGAGTTTGTACTGAATACGGAAACGAATCGATCTACGGCGGGTCATACGGATGGGCGAGCGCCGGACGATTTCATCATGCCCAGAGCCATGTACACCGTTTCTTGAACGCAATCGGTGGGTACACCCGATCGGTCAACACGTACAGCCTTGCCGCTGCAGAGGTCATCCTTCCGCATGTGCTCGGTGGCATTACCGACTTCATTTACTTTCCCACGCCGTGGCGAACAATCGCTCAACACGCCGATCTCATGGTTGCCTTTGGAGGGTTGCCGGTCAAGAACGGGCAGATCGGTCAAGGTGGAGTTGGTCGTCACCATCAGCGAGCGCTGATGACCGAGGCAGCGAGCGCCGGGGTCAAGTTTGTCAATGTGTCACCGCTACGAGCCGACACGATAAGTGCGTTGAATGCCGAGTGGCTTCCGTGTCGCCCATCGACTGATACTGCGCTGATGCTCGGTCTAGCGTATGAGGTCGTTTCGAGAGAGCTGCACGACCGAGAGTTTCTCGAACGCTGCACCGTCGGGTTTGATGAATTCGCGTCGTATCTCACGGGGCAATCAGACGGAATTCAGAAAACCGCCGACTGGGCGTCAGCGATCTGTGGTGTTGCCGCTGACGACATCCGTGACCTTGCGGTTCGAATGGCACAGAACCGAACAATGATTTCGGTGAGTTGGTCGCTCACCCGGCAGGCGCACGGCGAACACACGTATTGGGCGGCGATCGCGCTGGCGTCGTTGCTTGGCCAGATCGGGCTACCAGGCGGTGGAATCGGGTTTGGGTACACCGCAGAACATTGCATCGGCAATGACTTCGACAGCATCCCTGCAGTTGCGCTTCCGCAGGGGAGAAGAGGGGTCAACTCGTCTATCCCAGTGGCGAGGGTCGCCGACATGTTGCTTGAGCCCGGGACACAGTTCGATTTCAATGGCAAACGACAGACGTATCCCGATATCCGAGTCGTCTATTGGGCGGGCGGCAACCCGTTCCATCACCATCAAGATCTCAACCGGTTGCTCGCGGCGTGGAGAAAGCCCGACACCATCATCGTGAATGATTGGTGCTGGAACGCAAATGCCCGTCACGCCGACATTGTGCTGCCCTGCACGACGCCACTCGAGCGGCGCGACGTTGCCGTCACGAAGCTCGACCCGGTGGTCGTGGCAATGGACCAAGCTGTGCAGCCGGTAGGGCAGAGCCGGAACGACTACGACATCTTTGCCGGTATTGCACGGGAGATGGGTGTTGAAGATGTCTATACCGAGGGACGCACAGCTGATGAATGGATTGCGTTTCTCTACGAGAAAACCCGGAAGCGTTCGGCAGACAAAGGCATCGATCTGCCCCCGTTAGCAACATTGGAAGATCAGGGCTGGTGCGAGATAGAGCGACGTGACGATGAACGAGTAATGCTCGAAACGTTTCGTGCAGACCCTGACGCGTCTCCGCTTGGTACACCGAGTGGGCGCATAGAGCTCTTTTCAGAACAGATCGCCTCATTCGAATACGACGACTGCCCAGGCCACCCCACATGGCTTGAGCCACCTGAGTGGCTGGGGCGCACAGAAAGCGCGTACCCGTTGCATCTCATTTCAAACCAGCCGACTGGCAAGCTTCACTCGCAACTTGACCATGGGTCGACGAGCAGAGAGCAGAAGGTGCATGGCCGTGAACAGGTGGCGCTTCACCCCGACGACGCTGCTGCTCGAGGGATCGCTCATCATGAGATTGTTCGAGTGTTCAATGACCGAGGTTCGTGCCTTGCGACTGCCTGCATTGATGATTGGTTGATGCCACAGGTCATTCAACTTTCGACCGGAGCGTGGTTTGATCCGGTGGAACCCGGCACGATCGGCAGCATGTGTAAGCACGGAAACCCCAATGTGCTCACCCTCGATAAGGGAACCTCTCGGCTCGCACAGGGGCCAACTGCGCATTCGTGTTTGGTCGATGTCGAGCGCTTTGAAGGTGAATTACCGGCTGTCACGGCGTTTGAGCCTCCTGAGATCATTCGGGAGTGACGAGCTCCATCGAGAGTCGTCCCCGCGTGGAGGAACTCGAATCGAACTTGGGGTGTTGCTTCGGCAGCAGCATGACTGGCGTTGAACGGGACATTGCTAGCGTCACCAGTAATGATTGAACTCGACAGGATGTCACGCCACCCCGGATACTGGCCTTCCCCGTGGCCAACCGAGTGCGGTGGAAACCGTCGACAGAAGGCAGCGGTCGGTCGACTCGATGCAGCAACCGGAACGGCAGAAGTGTGCACGAGGCACAACGACCGGTGGAACGTGATGATTATTGAGCGCGACCCCGGGCAGTTGTATATGGGTGGCACGATGGCGGCATTTACTGGGCCACCACCATTCGGATGGGTGCAGCGTATCGATCCGGTCAGTCTCGAACCGATCGTCACCTCGCCAGAGCTGCCGTGCGGCGATCACGTGTGGTGCGGCGCGATCATTGCCCACGCCAACGGCTCGATCATCTCCATCAACGGCTCGTACATCCATCGGCTTGATCCAGATGACCTCTCGATCATGGTTGAGAGACAGCTGCCTGCTGACCGAAGCCACAACGGCATGCTCGCACTGTCTGACGGCACGCTGATCACCAAGGACCTTCGGCTTGAGGGCCAGGGTGGCACCACCATCACTCGGCTTGACCCAGACACGCTCGACCTTGTCGGGGAGCCCCTTGTGCTTCCGGAGGGTTCGATGGGTCGCATCGCTGCTGACCTTTCGGCAAGCGGCGCCGAGCATGTCTATGTGCCGGGCAGTGAGCACATTTGGCGGCTCAGAGTTGACGGCGATGCCCTCGCAGTTGACGAGTGGCGACTGCGGTACCGCTCGGAGCACGACCGTTGGGGGTTGGCGTGGGACACGTGCCTGTCGGGGGATTCGTGCTGGGTGATGGACTGCGGTGATGTTCCGTCGGTGCGTGCGATACACCGCACCGAACCCAACGGACGTTTCGACACTCCTCCAGGCCGCAACGTGTCGTGGCGGCTTCCAGCGCCGTGGGACGGCGCGCAACGTCTGTTCAGAATCCCGCTAGATGATCTAAATGGTGCGAGTTCGATCGAGCCTTTTGGTGTTAGCGGCGGGGGAGTTATTGCGCCGCCAGTTCATGTTCCGGAGTTCAACATGGCGATTGCATGGGACTCGATCAACGGTGGTCTCGCCGGTGTCGATACCTCTGGAGCTGAAATGGAAGCTGCGTGGCATCTTGACGTTCGTGCCTCGATGCAGCCGGTGGTGTTCCCAGAGTCTGGCGAGCTCGTCATCAACGACTTCACCCCCGATGGTCGTGACGACGTAGTGGTTGTCGATGTTGCGAGCGGCGCCCTTATTGACCGGGTTGATATTGGGTCGAGAATCGCA
>CBFHYI010000079.1:0-5475 GCA_965660025.1 uncultured Ilumatobacteraceae bacterium
ACTCTGCGACGCCGATGCTGTGGCAATTGGAGTCCTTGGCATAGTCAACTCAGCGTTGACAGATGAGCCGTTTTCGCCGGCGGCCATCTCACCATCGAGATCGAGCGACAGAATGTCAGCAGTTTTGGCGTCGCTGTCGAGTTGGGCGCCTACAGTCGCTTCTGCCGCATCGTCTTCGGTGGCGGTGGGTGCTGATGCAACAGAACCGATGTGGGTGGCCGATACCTGGCTGCCCGACAGCATTCCATTGAATTGTTCAATAATTGCGAGCAACTCATCTTCGGCTGCGACACCGGCGTCACCTTCGAGATCGGTGTCGATTTCGGTGCTAACAGCTCCGTGCGCGGCGGTCTGCGCACCATGCTGGTGCATTGCGTTGTTCAACCACGCTGAGAATTTGGCGGAGGCCTGCGGTGTTTCGGCTGGGGCAGCGATCATTGCTGCGCCGTCGGTAACTGTCGGGGTCATCATTCTGTTTCCTCTTTTAGTGAACGTTGAAGTGAAAGTTCTTGAATGTCGCGGATCTGTTGGGCGGCACGCTGCTCGGCTTCGATTTTGACGATCCGCAGGTGAGCTTTTTCGAGTGATTTGCGGCGCTGGGTGTGTCGTTCTCGTACGGCTCGGGCGATGTCAGCTTCGGTGGCGCATGCGATTTCAGTTGATCGAGCGGCGCTCAACGCGTTCGCGGTTGCGGCAAGAATTGCGTCTTGTTCGAGCAGCTCGCCGATCGTCGCAGAAGACCGGTTGCTTCCGACCTGCTGGCTGGAGGTTTCGTGTCGGCGGCGGTCACGTTCTGCTCGACGCTGCTGCATTGCGCGTTCAGACTCAATTGATGCTGCACCGTCTTCTTCGCGGGCTTTTAGCCGAAGGATTCGGGAGATTCGATCTGATCTGTTGCTCATGGGGTGGTTGTCTCCGTGATTGCTGCGAGCTGTTGCCAGGCGTCATCAGCAGAGACCCGTTCGTCACTGGTTTGCCGCAAGAAGTTGTCGAGGTCTGATTTCGTGGCGATGGCGGCATCTGCGGTCGGGTTTGCACCTTTGACGTAGGCACCGACGTCAATGAGGTCTTTTACTGATGCGTACTCTGCGAGCAGTTGCCGTCCACGGCGTGCAATTTCAGCGGTCGTGTCGTTGTAGACAACTCCTGAGAGCCGTGAAACGCTTGCGAGCACATCAATTGCTGGGAAGTGACCACTGTTCGCAAGGGTTCGCGACAGCACGATGTGGCCGTCCACGATGCCTCGAACGGCGTCAGCGACGGGTTCGTCCATGTCGTCGCCGTCGACCAGCACGGTGTAGATCGCAGTGATGGTGCCACGGTCTGAAGTTCCTGCACGCTCGAGAAGCTGCGGCAGAGCTGACATTGTTGACGGCGGGTAGCCGCGCGCTGCGGGAAGTTCACCGGCAGCGAGTCCGATTTCGCGGTGTGCCATTGCGAAACGGGTGATCGAGTCGATCACCAGCAGCACGTCGAGTCCGTCCTCGCGGAGGTCCTCTGCGAACGCGGTCGCGGTTTCTGCGGCGGTTCGACGCACGAGAGGTGATTCGTCGCCGGTTGCGACAACGACGATGCTTTTTGCGAGTCCTTCCTCTCCGAGTTGATCTTCAATGAATTCTCGGACTTCTCGGCCTCGTTCACCGACGAGGCCGACAACGATGACATCGGCGTCGGAGCCAGCGACCATCATTGCGAGCAGAGTTGATTTGCCGACACCTGATCCCGCAAACACGCCGATGCGTTGTCCTTTTGCCATTGGAATGAATGTGTCGATCGCACGGATACCCGACGCGAATGGTGTTCTGATGAGTTCGCGGGTGAGGGGGTCTGGAGCGTCACGGTCGCTGCTCATCATTGGGCCTGGTCGAACCGGTTGACGGTCGATGGGGTCACCGAGGGCGTTCACGACTCGGCCAATAAGCCGGTCGGCTTTTGGAAGGCCATTTCCTTTCGGCCTGATTCGACATGGCATGTCGAGGCGGAGGCCGTCAACTGCGTCATACGAGGAAACGACCGCTTCGCTTGATTTCAAACCAACGACACGGCCAATAAGTGTCGTTCCGTCCGCTTCGACTTCGACGAGGTCACCGACTGCTGCGGCGAGTCCCGCAACGGTGAATCCCGATGCCGATACTGAGCTCACTCGACCAACGCGGATCGGTCGGGCTGCGCGCATAGCGTCTGCCCACTGAATGCTGGTGATGTCCTCAAGCAGCATTAGTGGCCTTCTTCGTTGCTCGGGCAGGCTTTTTCGCAGCTGCTGATGTGCTGGTGCGTCGCTTCGCTGTGGTTGATGTTTCAGCTTTTGCTGCGGTCGTTTTACGGCTTCGCGTCGTTGCAGTTATCGATTTGCTCTTGGTTGAACGAGCTGTTGATTTTGGTGCGGCTACTTCCGCAGGGGCCTGCTCAGCGGTTTCGGTCGTAATGGCTGGTTCGGGTGCTGGTACAGCTGGGGTTTCTTCGATGTTCAGGACTTCGCGCACCTGGTTGATGAGCGAATGAGGGTCGATTTTGACCAAGCTCGTCCCAACAAGAGCTTCGGCGAAACCTCGAGAAAACATCGGGTTTTCCTTCACTTCGACATTCGCAATGCCAGGCACGTGTGCGGCGTCATCGGGGTGCATCGTGATGGTGACGGGTTCTGACGGCAGCGCAATGCTGAGGGCTTTACGAATTGCGTAACCGGCGAAATCGGCAGGCTCTTTGAGTTCGCTGTCGAGAATGGTGGTGGCAAGTTCGACTGCGAGTGATGTTGCGAGTTCGGCGAGTTGGTCAGCGAGGTCGGCTTCGTTGGCGCCAAGTTGGATGATCGCGGCTTGAAGTGATGACACGGTGCTAGCAATGTCGGCTTCGGCTGCCTGGACGCCGGCTGCGTAGCCGACGTCGTAGCCTTCTTCGCGTCCGGTGCGGTATGACTGCACGTGGTCGTGTACTTGGGTATGTGAGAAATTGCGCCGAGTTGACACATGAGCAGCACGTTCAGGTGCCAACTCGGCAATTGGGAGAGCGTTTGCGGCGTCGCCAGTTACGACAGCCACGGTTGAATCACACGACGAGAGCATCTGTCCCCCGGCTGATTGTGATTTCACCTTCGGCGTCAAGACGGTTCACAACAGCCACAATTTCCGCTTGTGCTGCTTGAACGTCGGCGAGGCGGGCCGGGCCAAGCACTTCGATTTCCTCTCGAAGTACTTCTGCGGCGCGTTCTGACATGTTTTCCAAAATGGTGGTGACCGTGTCGTCTCCAACGCCTTTCATTGCGAGCGGCATTTTGGCCATATCGACAGATGCAAGGATTTTCTGGATGGCTCGAGAGTCGAGCGACGTGATGTCTTCAAACAAGAAGAGGCGCCGTTTGACTTCTGATGCCATGTGTTCATCGAGTGAGCCGAGGGCATCGAGGACGCTCGTTTCGGTTTCACGGTCTGATCGGTTGAGCAGGTCGACGAGTGCATCGACCCCACCGACTCGATATTGGCGTTCGAATGCGTTCGGGCCGAGCTTTTCTTGGATACCCATTTCGATCGCTTCGACGAGATCGTGTTCGGGGTCGTCGAGGTTCGCGATCGCAACTGCGGTTGCTGTTCGAAGCTCTGTCGGGAGTTCCAACATGATGCTCGCGGCTTTGTCTGCGGTGAGGAATGACAGCAGCACGGCGCAGGTGATTGGGAGTTCTCCAGCAAGGGTCCGTACGAGCAGCTGTGAGTCGACTCGGTACACCCATGAAAACGGCGGGTCAATGACTCGCCGGTCGATGCCAGCAACGATCGTGTCAGCTCGTTCTGGTGCAGCGAGTTCAAGCAGGCTTTTTACTCGTCCGAGGCCTCCAGATACTGAACCTGCACGCTTTGACCATTGTTTGGTGAAGTCATCAAGTACCGCTGCGGTTGCGTCAGAGTTGACGTCACCAAGCGACGCGATTTCGGTTGCGATTTCTGCGACCTGTTCTTCGTCGAGATGGGCGAGCACTTTGGCTGCAGTTCCTTGCGGCATGGAGAGCAGCAGCAGAGCAGATTTGCGTGCGCCTACGATTTCTTCTTTTCGTCGACTCATTGGGTCACCGCCGTTCGTTCAGTCATCCATGATCCGATGAGTTCTGCAACGTCGTCTGGATGTTCAGATGACACGAGTGCGAGTTGTTCACCAGGGTCGAGTGCGGTCATGTCCGCCGTTGGTGCTGTTCGCTCAAGTGCCTGGGTTTCACCAGAGAGCAGCGCTTCGAGTTTGTCGGCTGCTCCGTCAGTTGTTGTTGATTTCCGTGCCCGCCGGAATGAGAGCAGGGCGAGCAGTCCTGCGATGGCAGCGAACCCGGCGATGATTCCGGTTCGCATCGTCGCTTGCTGCGCTGCGGCTGCGTCGGCAACACCGGCAGCTTCGGTTGCGGCTTCGTTCGCTGCAGTGAGTTGCTGTTCGGCCGTGGTGTCGAATGCAAGAGCAGCAACTGACAGGTTGCCGTTTTCAACAGAAAGTCCGGTGGCTGCTTCAACGAGGGTGGTAAGTGTTGCCATGTCGGCGGGGTCAACTGCTGCGGAGTCAACGACGACTGAGGCGGTGAGTGTTTGCACGTCTCCCCCGTTGGATTCAACGGTTTTCACTGACCGGTCAACTAAGAAGTCGGCATCAACGTCAGCACGGACGGTGCTTGCGACTCCGAGGGAGTCGATGTCGCCGGTTCCGAGGATGCCTTCTGCGGTGGTGGGGTCATCTGATTCGATGACAGTTGACGCTGCAGAGCGCAGTTGTTCTCCGTTGTCGTCGAGCACGGGGCTGAAGATCTCTGACACTTCAGAGGTTGCTGACCAGTCGACGGTTGCGTTCACTGCAACTCGGGCGTTGCCGGGCCCTGCGACCGCTTCAACGATGGCGAGGACGTCACCGGCGATGCTCGCTTCGAGTTCACTCGTGCGTTCAAGGTCGTCTGCTGGTGCTCCGTTGGCTGCACCTGGTGCGGTGAGGACAGTCCCATTTTGGTCGGTGATGGTCACTTGTTCCGTGGTGAGTCCTTCTACAGCTCCGGAGACAAGAGAGGCGATTGCGGTGACTTGAGAGCTGGTGATTCGGCTGTTGGTGTTCAACATGACCGACGCTGACGCTTGGATGGTGTCGTTCACGAACAGGTCTTGTTCTGGGATGACAAGGTTCACTCGGGCTTCGTCTATCGATGCCATTTCTTCAAGCGAGTTTTCGATTTCGGTTGCGAGGCCTCGCTGGTAGGCGATGCGCTGCTGAAACTGTGTTGAGGTGATGCCGAGACCATCGAGTGTTGAGAACCCGTCGCTCTGTGAGCTTGGGCTTACGCCGGCACGTTCGATGAGCAGGCGGGCTTCGTAAATGTCGTTTTCTGGAACCCGCACGGTGGCACCACGGTCAGTGATGTCGTAGTTAATGGCCGAGTCTCGGAGTTGTTCGGTGATTGACGCCGCGTCAGCGGTGGTGAGTTCGGTGTACAGCGGTGCCATCGGGCTTTGGCTGGTC
>CBFHYI010000080.1:0-5387 GCA_965660025.1 uncultured Ilumatobacteraceae bacterium
CGGAGTTGCACCAGGCACCGGTTACGACACCAACCCCAACGCCATGGAAACCCTCTGGGGTAACTGCATCTACACCAACACCGCTCTCACCGCCGATGGCGATGTGTGGTGGGAAGGAATGAGCGACGAGCACCCGGCGCGCGCAACCGACTGGAGGGGCGATGTGTGGACGCCCGAGTCCGAAGGGCCGGCTGCACACCCGAATGCTCGGTTCACCGCACCTGCTTCGCAATGCCCATCTGCTGCCCCTGAATGGGAAGACCCGGCAGGAGTGCCGATCTCGGCAATTCTCTTCGGCGGTCGCCGACGCTCAACCGTCCCGTTGGTCACCGAAGCGTTCGACTGGGAGCACGGTGTCTTCCTCGGAGCAATCATGGCTTCAGAGACAACAGCCGCCCAGCAGGGAGCGGTTGGCAAGCTGCGCTTTGACCCGATGGCGATGCTGCCATTCTGTGGCTACAACTACGGCGACTACTTCGCTCACTGGCTCAGCATGGGAACCAAAGCAGATCCGAGCAACTTGCCAAAGATCTTCTTTGTCAACTGGTTCCGCCGAGATGAAGATGGAAGGTTCCTCTGGCCGGGATTTGGTGAGAACTCACGCGTATTGAAGTGGGTGTTCGACCGAGTCGATGGCAACAGCGATGTGGTTGAAACGCCCATCGGTTTACTTCCAGCCGACGGCGCCCTCGATACCTCAGGACTTGACATCGACACCGATGATCTCGAAGCGATCCTTAGCGTCGATGTTGACGGCTGGAAGAGTGCGATCCCAGAAATTCGTGAACACCTCAGCAGGTTCGAACCGCGACTTCCCGATGCCCTACCGGCGGCTGTCGATCGGCTCGAATCAGCCCTTGCGTAAACGAACCTTGCGCCAACTCGAGCTCCACCCAACCCGATAGCGTCATTGCGGTGGCAACGCGTACTCGTCTCGTTATTTCCATCGGTCTCGTCGCTCTCAGCACTGCGGGGTGTTCCACGCTGACCGGTGCCGACCATACAGTCGACGTCAATGGCCAGGGCTACACCTCAGCTGAGGCAGATGCGTTATTCGATGAGTACTTCGCCGAGTCGGAGATCTTTGGCACAACACCACTTGACTCCGGGGGCTTTGGCGATGCAGATCGAGCCCGCCTTCTCTTAAACGCCATGGTGCGTTCAAGTTCAGTTCGATCGATTCTTGATCGGTCGGGTGATGACATCACCGACAGCGATCTTGACCTCTATTTCTCGACGCTCCCCTCTGAGAATCCGATCAACAAACTCAGTCAACAAATGCGTGAGCTCATCGCCATGACAAGCGTTGACGTCATTAACTCGGCGCTGGCGCGTGCCGAGCTTCCCGATGCAGAAGAACTTGAAGAGATGTATCTCAGTGCTCCAGTGAGCACCGGCCTGCTTTGCCTTCGACACATCCTTGTCGAAACCGAAAAAGAGGCCAATGGCATCGTCGACGAATTACGCGACGGAGCCGACTTTGCGGAACTCGCCGCTGAACGATCACTCGAAGGTTCGGCAAGCATCACCGGCGGAGCGCTGACCGGCACCGAATCAGAATGCTTGCCGACGGCACAGTACATTTCCGGCTTCGACGCTGATTTCGTTGCAGCTGCGTTTGCAGCACCGGCAACCACCTGGTCACAACCTGTTGAGACGCAGTTTGGTTGGCATGTCATCCTCAATCGACCATGGTCAGAGGTCGGAAGCGATGTCATCGCCTTCCTCGCGAGCCCTAACGGACCACTGTTCTACGTTGATGCAGTGCTGAACTCCGCTGATGTCACCGTCGACTCCCGTTACGGCCGTTGGGACCCAGCCAGCGGGCGCATCGTCCCGCTCGGATGACACCACCAGAACTGTCGCCGACATCGGGTGCCGTGCCGACGATCACCGTGGTCGGGCTCGGACCCGGCAGCCCGTTGCTCATCACTGAACACACGAAAACGGCCATTGCCGAGTCATCGTCTCGTTTTCTACGAACGGCGCAACACCCGAGTGCGTTCCTTGTGCCCAATGCGACAACCTTTGACGACATCTATGACACGGCAGATCGGTTCAGTGATGTCTACGAACACATCGCCAACACTCTGATCGATGCTGCTCAGGTCAACGGCGATGTGCTGTACGCAGTGCCCGGCTCACCACTTGTCCTCGAGCGCACCGTCGAACTTCTCCGAGCACATACTGAAGTCAGGTGCATCGTTCTTCCTGCGATTTCATTTCTCGACGAAGTCTGGGCACGCCTCGAAATTGACCCTGTTAATGCCGGCGTCCGCCTCATCGATGGCCACCGTTTCGCCACAGAGGCTGCGGGAGAACGAGGACCACTGCTCGTCGCTCACGTTCACGCCGACTGGGTGTTGTCTGAGATCCGGCACTCCATTGACCCCGGCCCAGATGATGACGCCCAAACCGCTCTTGACGACGCGGTCGTCATCGGGCTCACTGGAGTGGGCACAGACGAGGAACAGATCGTGTCGACGACATGGGCCGAAATGGAGCATGACATCACGCCCAACCACCTCACCTCGCTGTACATCCCCAACCTTGCGGTGCCGGTGGGACATGGCTATGTGAGATTTCATGCTCTTGCCCGCACTCTCCGCGAACAATGTCCGTGGGATATCGAACAAACCCACACGTCACTTCTCCCCTATCTCATTGAAGAGACCCACGAAGTCGTCGATGCCATCAATGGTTTGAGCGACGATCCGTCATCTGATGAACATCTCATCGAAGAACTTGGAGACCTGCTCTACCAGATCGAGTTCCATGCGACGATCGCTGAGCAACAGGGCCGTTTCACGATTGCCGATGTCACTTCAGCGATCCACGACAAACTCGTCCGTCGCCACCCGCACGTCTTCGGCAATGTTGACGCAACCGACTCAGCGACCGTCATCAGTAATTGGGAGAACATCAAACGCAACGAGCGGAGCGACAACTCTGGGCAGCGAGCATCAGTGCTCGATGGTGTACCAACGTCGCTCCCGGCTCTCTCCCATGCAGCTACCGTGCAACGCAAAGCTGCAAAAGTGGGCTTCGACTGGCCCGACACCTCTGGCCCGCTCGACAAAATCGCTGAGGAAACTGCCGAAACGATCGAGGCACATCAGTCTGGTGACGAGAACGAAATTCGGTCAGAGGTCGGTGATCTTCTGTTCGCCGTGGTGAATCTCGCCCGCCATCTTGACGTCGAGCCAGAGGCGGCGCTTCGGAGCGCCACCGATCGTTTCAATGCGCGCTTTCGCGAGGTCGAGCGTCTTGCCGATGCCGCTGAGCTGTCTCTTCGAGACCTCGACGTCGACGGCCTTGACCGTCTGTGGAACGACGCAAAACGCAATCTCAAGAACTGACGAGATGCCATCATTTACACCATCGAATATGGCCTGCCCGTGTTCGATATTGACCCGATACGTTGAGCAGCGAGCATCGTTGCCATTCACAGAAAGACAGCACAATGAGTGAGATCATCCACGTTCATGGTCGTGAAATTCTTGATTCTCGTGGCAATCCCACCGTGGAGGTCGAAGTTGCTTTGACCTCAGGGGCTGTTGGACGGGCAGCGGTTCCGAGCGGTGCGTCTACCGGTGAGCACGAGGCAGTCGAACTCCGTGACGGCGGCGATCGATACCTCGGCAAAGGTGTGACGACAGCAGTCAACTACGTCAATACAGAGATTGCCGACTGCCTCACCGGCTGGGATCCGATCGATCAGCGAGCAATCGATCTCGAACTGATCGAACTCGACGGCACCGACAACAAAGGTCGTCTTGGTGCAAATGCGATTCTTGGCACCAGTCTTGCCATTGCAAAAGCCGCCGCAGCAGACATGCAGATGCCTCTCTACCGCTACGTTGGCGGTGCCAATGCACATGTTCTTCCCGTGCCAATGATGAACGTGCTCAACGGTGGCGCACACGCCGATAACAGTGTCGACTTCCAAGAGTTCATGATCATGCCGGTCGGAGCGCCATCGTTCAGCGAGGCGCTTCGATGGGGAACCCAGACCTACCACGTACTCAAAGGTGTACTTCACGACCGCGGACTCGCAACCGCAGTTGGTGATGAAGGCGGCTTCGCTCCAAACCTTGCATCAAACGAGGACGCAATCGTGCTCCTGCTCGAGGCCATTGAAAAGGCTGGGTACCGACCGGGTGACGACATCGCCATTGCGCTCGACCCTGCGGTGAGCGAGATCTATCGAGATGGGGCGTATCACCTCGATGGTGAGGGCAAAGTGCTCTCGGCATCTGAACTCGCTGAGTACTGGTCAAGAATCGTGAGCAGCTACCCAGTGGTCTCTATCGAGGACGGCATGGCCGAAGACGATTGGGAGGGTTGGTCAGCACTCACACAGGCCGTCGGCGATCAATGCCAACTCGTCGGCGACGACTTGTTTGTGACCAATAGCGCGCGTCTCCAAATGGGCATTGACCGCACGGTTGCAAACAGCATTCTCGTCAAGGTGAACCAAATTGGGTCACTCACTGAAACACTCACCACCGTCGAACTCGCTGCCGCGAATTCGTATTCTTCAGTGATGAGCCACCGGAGCGGCGAAACCGAAGATGCGACGATCGCTGATCTGTCAGTTGCAACAAACTGCGGGCAGATCAAGACGGGTGCGCCGTGTCGATCAGATCGCGTCGCTAAGTACAACCAGCTACTGCGCATCGAATCTGAACTCGGCGACACTGCAGCATTTCTTGGTGCCGAAGCCCTCGCTCCTCGGTAAACGCGGCTCTCAGCGATGACACCGCCATCGCAAGCACGCGTGCAAACATAGAGGCGTGAAGAAGCGCTCTGGCCCTCCTGCCTCGGGGCGCACCCAACGATCACGTATCCCCCGACTGCGCCGGCCAGCCGCGGAGCGCGGGACGAGTCGAAATTCGACACGGAGAAAGATCAAAGGGGCTGCTGCATCGACCTCTCGCACCACTCTCCTTATCGGTGCCGTCAGCCTCGTGGTCGTTGGTGCTGCGGTCACATCGGTGATCGTGTTGCCATTGCAGACATATCTCGGTCAAGGCGATGAAATCGATCGGCTAGAAACCGAACTCGAGCGAATGACGGCAATTAACGGCGATCTCCAGGCCGAAGTAGACCGTCTTCGCACTGATACCGGCGTCGAGGAAGCAGCTCGCGATCAACTCGGATATGTGTCTGATGGAGACGAGAGGGAGACCATCTTGCCATTCCCTGACCTGCCGACTGACCTCCCGAACGGCTGGCCCTACGGCGTTATCGATGAGGTCATGAACTTTCGAATGGCAAACCCATAAACCTCTCGCCCGCCGCTCGCATTCACAGGCACTGCTCGACACGACTACAATTTCAAGTGTCTAACTACAACAGGGCGTCCACACTAAGGGAGTGACGAT
>CBFHYI010000081.1:0-5382 GCA_965660025.1 uncultured Ilumatobacteraceae bacterium
TTCCTGAAGGTGCTGGCGACACCGAAAAGCATCCTTACGAGTTGCCAGGGGGCGCAGGAAACACAACCCGCCCGGATGATGTCGTTCGAGGAATCGGTTACGGCCTTTCGATCAAAAACCTGATGTACTCAGAGGCCTTCGACGATTACAGCACGGCGCGCTGTCAGCTGCGCAACGGCATTGTCACCCTCAAATTTGCCACGGCTGAGGTCGGCCAAGGCTTCATCACAATCGCCCCGCAGATTGCTCGATCAACCCTTGGGCTCGAAGAGGTAGAGCTTGAGGTCATCGATACAAATGTTGGCTCTGCTGGCTCAACTTCAGCCTCTCGTCAAACCTGGATGAGTGGTGGAGCGGTGGAGGCCGCGTGTCTTCGTGTACGGGAGTTGGTGTATCAACACGTCGCCACCACTGAAGGTACAGATCCATTGGTATACACCATTGACGGAACAGAACTTGTCAACACGAGTACCGGAGGGCGACGCCCAATGAATGAGGTTGTCGTTGGGCTTGAATTTGATGAAGAGGTCGAATATCGCCACCGTCCGACCGTTCCTTTAGATGAAAATGGCCAAGGTGATTGCCACACGGCGTTCGCGTTTGTCGGTCATCGGGCGGTTGTTGACGTTGACATCGAGTTGGGACTCGTACGTGTTGTCGAAATCTCGACAGTTCAAGACGTTGGTCGTGCGCTCAACCCGCTGTCGGTCACAGGACAAATCGAAGGTGGGATCGCACAGGGCCTCGGTTTAGCGCTGATGGAGGAAATCATTCAACGCGACGGCCGAATCATGAACCCTTCGTTTACCGATTACCTCATCCCCACCATCGCCGACATGCCGCCGGTCATAGCCGAACTCATTGAAATTCCTGACCCCCAGGCTCCCATGGGAGCCAAAGGTGTTGGTGAGCCGCCAACGATTAGTTCCACGCCAGCGGTGCTTGCTGCCATTCAAGATGCGATGAACACCGCCTATGGATCAGCTCCTCATCTTCGGCGAGTTCCACTACAGCCGTCAGACGTAGCAAAAACGGTAAATGTTGGCCTCGGCGACTAACGTCAGAGACATGTCTGAAGAGCGCGAGATACTTGGTTGGGAACAGTTCGGGAAGGCATCACGCGAACTCGCGAAAATGGTGGCCGACGACGGCTACGAACCTGAGATGATCTTGTCAATCGCACGAGGCGGCCTGTGCATCGGAGGTGCCCTCGGTTACGCCCTCGCAGTAAAGAACACCTACACGATGAATGTTGAGTTTTATACCGGGGTCGATGAACGACTTGAAGTCCCTCGCATTCTTCCTCCGGCCCCAGACTTTGTGGACCTTGGCCAGGCGAAGCTCCTTATCGTTGACGATGTTGCAGACACAGGACATACCTTGAAAAGCGTTCACGACTTCTGCGCAGGCAAGGTAGGCGAAGTTCGTACCGCAGTTATCTACGAGAAGTCGCATTCTGTTGTGCAGTGCGACTACGTCTGGAAACGAACCGACCTCTGGATCAATTTCCCTTGGAGCGACAAACCACCTGTGGTCGAACGTGAAGGTATCGTCGCTGACGCTTAACCGCCCGAATTAGATTTCAAGCAACTGGCGTAAACGTGTTGGCGGCACGATGCCGACGAGTGAGTCACCATCTTTCACCAGAATGACGGGAGTGCTCGGATCAATCTTGAGCAGCATGTCAGTGAGCGGCGTGGTGACCGATGCCTTGGGGAGATCATCGATCATTCTCATGAGGTCGCCAAGTTGCGTCATTTGGCGCTCATTTGGCGGCACGCGATAGAGGTCGTCCACGAGAGCAATCCCAACGACGTTGCGTTGAGCCACGACGAGCACCGCCTCAGCCTCACCGAGGCGCTGTTGCTGGTCAATGATCTCAGCCGCTGTGGCGATTTCGTCGGCATGGGCGAGACCCAGCCATGCGACGGAGCCGACAGAGACGTTGCTCACGCTGTCATGCAGTTGACCCATCGTCAGTTCTGCCCGAGCGTTTGCTGCAATGAACAGTCCAACGAAGACCAACATCAACGAAGTTCTGCCGGTGACGGTGAGACCAATCGAAGCGATCACGAGTGCAACGCCGATGAACATGCCGGAGCGGGCTGATTCTCGAACTGCCCGTGGCCGATCGCCGTGTCGTGCCCACCGCACTGCCCGGAGTACTCGCCCGCCATCGAGCGGCGAGCCTGGCAACATGTTGAACACGCATAAGGCTGCGTTAAGGATCGCAAGCCAAAGAAGTACCCGACCGATTTCCCCTGCAATTCCGGTGTTCGGAAGCGTCAGCCACCCAACCCAACTTGCAAGACTTATGAGCGCACTTGCTCCGGGCCCCGCCACGGCTATGAACCCTTCCGAACGCGGGCTAGGTGCCTCAGAGGCGAGCCGTGCAACCCCACCCAACGCCCACAGGTCAATGGAGGTAGTTGCAACCCCGAAACGTCGGGCAATGAGGGCGTGACCAACCTCGTGACCAAGAATCGAAAGCCCAAAGCCGATCACGCCGACGAGCGCTGCAACGACCGAAGTTGTCGTGCCTAGTGAATAGGCGAGATATGCAGCCACGATGAGTGCACTCCAATGCAAGCGCACTGGAACCCCAGCAATTCGACCGCACTCCAACGTCATGACGAATCGCCTTGTCGCCCTTCATCTGAGTCGGAGCGCGCATTGGGGAACTCTGCGATCTGGTAGCAGCCGGGTCGACCGGTAATCGCAGCCCATCGTGGCGTCCCGTACTCGAAGTGCCACCATTCTCCAGAGTAGACAATGAAGTCTTGACGGCGCATTGACGAATACAGCAGCCGTCGGAGTCTCCTTACGATGCTGTCGGCGTGCTCGAACGCCATGATCGCTGCGTTTTCGTCGAAATTGTCAAAGGAGGTGCCGAGAGCGAGGGGCGTGTCTCGATAGGAAAAGGTGAGATCGACTGTGCCTCCGCTGACATGAGGCGACGGGAGGGTGGTCTCCTTTGACGGTTCGGCAAGAAATCCAGGCGGAAGTTTGGCATCGCCATAGGCGGCCTCGAAAAGCTCAGATTGGAGCGCTAGTGGACGCCAGCCATCAAAGACGAAGATAGAGAACCCCTCTGGAAGCGAGTCGTTGACGTTGTGAAGCCGTTGCGCAATACCTGACCTGAGGTAGGTCTGCTTCATGCTGTGTTGCCAACCGGCGTCGAAGTACGCCGGCGCGCAAGTAAACGATGTGCCGATGTTGATAAGCGCTTCGCAACAGTCGTTCAACACTGGCGTGAACTCCCTAGGTTCAACAATGTTGGCGATTGGATCACCAAGTGGAAGGATGTCGAACCATTCGACGTCAAGGGTCTCTGGATCTGTTGTGAGATGACCCTGTTCGAACGAAGCCACAATTGAACGCTACCGTTGGATCGTGCCGAGGACCGAGCAGCCTGATGACATACAGCGCGCCGATGCGATTGTTGTGGGCGGTGGACACAACGGTTTGATCGCCGCTGCCTACCTCGCTCGCGCTGGTCTCCAGACCGTCCTCGTTGAGGCCCGCAGCGAAGTGGGCGGTTGCGCGTCAACGGTCACTGATCTGGGCGCCCGATTCAACATCTGTAATTGCGACCACTCGATGATTCGTGCAATGCCGCTACTCGAAGAACTCGACCTCAAAGATCACGGGCTTACCTACCTCGAGTCTGAGATCTCAGCTGTTCACTCGAGTTACGAACCGAACAACTCATGGGTATTCCGCCATGAAGTTGAAGAACACCTCGACACCCTCGCGAAGACGCATCCGGCATGGGTGGACAGCTATCGAAAGTACCTCGAAGATGCACTGCCGGTTGCGCGACTCGTGATTGAAATGGCACGCACCACACCCTCGACCGGAAACTTCGTGCAACGTGTGGCATCGCTGAAGGGCCGGGGAGCTCGACGCCTGCTCGAATGGAGCAAGAAAAGCGCTCTCGAGGTCTACGAATCGTACTTCGATGACTGGCGCATCTGGATGCCCGCTGTCGTCACCGGACCAACCGTGTGGGGCGTGCATCCGTCGATGCCTGGTACTGGTCTCGCAGGCGCACTGTACGCCACCAAACATCTCATACGCACCGGAAGGCCAGAGGGCGGCAGTGGCGCTCTCACCGATGCAATTCATCGCTCATTCGTGGCTGCGGGTGGTCAAACCTTGACATCAGCACGAGTAGTTCGCCTCGAAACATGCGACCGGCAGGTCACTGGAGTCTCACTCGCGGACGGCCGCCGCATAGATGCACGTTGCGTGCTCGTCTCTAGCGACCCTCAGAAGATCTTCACCGAATGGTTGAGTGACCCGTCACTTGCTGAGCTCACAGCAATCAAGGGGTGGAAAGCACAGCCAGTTCACGATGGCTACGAATCAAAACTTGACCTCGTCATTGACGGCCTTCCCGTCTACAAATTTGAAGACCGCCTACGTCAAGTCGTCGGCGACAGCGACCTTCACACGCCGACAACCGTTATTGCCCCAACGCCTTCAGACCTCGAAGAAGCTCACCAGCGGCGCTCGGTAGGTGAGATCGCAACTCGACCAAGTCTCCTCATCAACATTCCGACCAATCTCGACCGTTCGATGCAACTCGATGCATCGGAGCACGTCCTGAGCCTCGAAGTACTCTTCACTCCGTATAGCCATAATTGGGCCTCGACGTCGGAGCCAGAACGATGGCTGGAGACACTCGACTCGCTTTGCGAGCCAGGGACGCTACGTGTCAAACGGTGGCGTTCGATGACCCCCGATCGTTACGAAAATGAGTTCTTTATGCCACGTGGGCACACGCCTGCGTATGCGGGATCGCCATTGGCCACATTGCGAGGCAAACCGGCGGACCTGACCCGACACCGAGGACCATTGCAAGGTTTGCATCTCGCAGGTGCCGCAGCATTTCCTGGTGCAGGAATCTTTGGTGGAGCCGGTCGCAACGCGGCAATGCGCGCCCTTCGCGATCACTAACTGCAGCCGACCGTCTTAGGTGCAACGGACCTTCATGGTTCAATTCTTAGAACCTGGGATCGATGCTCGCAGAAGCCGCACCCCAACGCGAAAAGGGCGGGTACCTTTCGGCACCCGCCCTTCTCAGTTGCTGATCGGTCAGAGACCGATTGAGGTGTCGATGTACTCGTTGGTGACGAGGTCGGCTGGGGTGAGGCTTGTCTCACTGAGGCCGGCCTCTGCGACGGCGTCGATCATTTCTTGGATGCGGTCTGTATCCATGTTGCCGACGATGTCGTCTGGGCCGTTGCCGACGAGGCCGTATTGGGCCATCGCTCCTGCAGCGAACTCGGCGTTACCTGCGGTGTATACCCATCCGTCATCGTATTGCTCGTTGATGTCAACGATCATTGCGTTGGTGCGGGCGGGGTCTCCGTGGTA
>CBFHYI010000082.1:0-5377 GCA_965660025.1 uncultured Ilumatobacteraceae bacterium
GATGTGACAAATGCCACCAATGATTTCGTTTTGGAGGGTCGTCTTGTCTATGATTTTGCGGAACGCCTTCGGTCGTCCGTGACCAGAGGCCTTACTAGGGGGAGTACAGATTTCATGTCGCAGTTGTCTGTTCGTGACATCACGGTCAAGTTCGGGGGTATTACCGCTCTCGACTCCGCATCGTTCGATGTCGAGAAAGGCCAGATCTGTGGTTTAATCGGTCCCAATGGGGCCGGCAAGACGACGTTGTTCAACGTCGTGAGCCGCATTTATGACCCGACCGAAGGTTCGGTTGAATTTGAGGGTCAAGATCTTTTGGCTCTGCAAGCGCACGAGATTTGTGAGGTAGGTGCATATCGAACCTTCCAGAACTTGGCATTGTGGAAAGGCTTGACCGTCCTCGAAAACGTGATGGTCGGTGCGCACACCACAACCTCGGCTGGCTATTGGCGGTCGATGTTCAAGATCAACACGAAGAAGGAAGAGTCTGACCTTCGCGAAAAGGCCTATGCAGTGCTCGCCGAACTCAACCTTGAAGACGTTGCGTTCCACCCGGCTGACGGTCTGCCCTTTGGTACGTTGAAGCGTATTGAAATTGCTCGTGCATTGATCGGCTCGCCGAAACTGTTAATGCTCGATGAACCGGCATCGGGTCTCACCCATGCCGAAGTGGAAGAGCTCGGCAATGTGATCCGCGAGATTCGCGACCGCTACCAACTCACCGTTCTTCTCGTCGAGCACCACATGAAAATGGTGATGGCGCTGACAGAGAAGATCGTCGTACTCAACCTTGGTCGAAAAATCGCCGAAGGTACACCAGCGGAGGTTCGTGAGAACCCAGCAGTTGTCGAGGCCTACTTGGGGAGCAGCAAATAATGAGTAACCAAGTTCTTTCCTGTGAAAACGTGACAGCCTCCTATGGAGCGATCCAGGCGCTGCACGGAGTCAACCTCGAAGTGAATGAGGGCGAGATAGTCGTCGTGCTCGGTGCCAATGGCGCCGGAAAGACCACGACCCTCCGAGCGATCTGCAACATGGTTGCCGGCGCTGGCACGGTCATGTTCAATGGCAGTGACATCTCGAAGTCCGATACCGCTGACATCGTGAATGCTGGCGTCGCCCATGTCCCGCAGGGGCGCGGAACGTTCGCTGCGCTCACTGTGCTCGAAAATCTTGAGGTCGGCGCATACACCCGCACCGACGATGAGGTGGAGTCAGACATCGAAATGTGGTTCGGAAAATATCCAGTGCTCGGTGAGCGCCGGAAGCAGGCTGCTGGTTCGCTGTCTGGTGGTGAGCAACAGATGCTCGCCGTCGCTCGTGCAGCGATGAGCCGGCCAAAGATGATGTTGCTCGATGAGCCATCGCTTGGTCTTGCACCGTTGATCATCGAGGATCTTTTCCAGACGTTCGCTCAGCTCAATAAAGAGCAGGGCACGGCGATGTTGCTCGTTGAGCAAAATGCAAACCTGGCGCTCGAGATTGCCCACCGTGGCTATCTTCTCGAGACCGGAGAAATTACAGGCTCGGGTTCCGCTGAGGAACTTCGTAATGACCCAGCGGTCCAGGCCGCGTATCTCGGAGCGTAAGGGGGACCGTAGATGCAACTATTACTTCAACGTATCTTTGACGGGGTGAGCGACGGGGCCGTGTACGCCTCGATTGCGGTCGCTCTCGTCTTGATTTTCAAAGCCACCACCTTGATCAACTTTGCTCAGGGCGAAATGGCCATGTTCGGTGCATTCTTTGCCTACATTTTTGCAGTGCAGAGCGGCATCCTTGACTTCCTCGGGAATCAGTACCTCATCATTTGGGTAGCGGCCGTCATCTCGATGGTGCTTTCTGCCGGAGTTGGCGTCACGATTGAACGAACACTCACGCGACCGTTTGACCCTGAAGACCACCTGCCGGTTGTGTTGATCACTCTCGGTCTGTTCCTTGGTATCAACGCAATAGCCGGAATCATCTGGAACTATCAGGCTCGAGTGATCCCTTCAATGTTCCCGAATGGATCAGATGACAAGGTCGTGATCTTCGGCGCTCGGTTGTTCTACGACACCATCGGCACCGTTTTGACTCTCGGAGCAGTGCTCTACATCTTGTTCATCATCTTGAACAAGACCAAGATGGGTCTCGCATTCCGGGCGGTGTCGGCAAACGTTGAGTCAGCTCGCTTGGTTGGTGTTCGCACCGGTCGAGTGCTGAGCTTCGGTTGGGCACTCGCTTCAGCCTTTGGAGCCCTCGGCGCCGTCATCGTTGCACCTCGCATTACGTTGCAGCCCAGCATGATGGCCGCAATCGTCATCTACGCCTTTGCGTCTGCAGCTGTCGGTGGTCTTGACTCCGTCGGCGGGGCTGCATTGGGCGGTCTGATTGTGGGCCTCACGAAGTCACTCGGAAATGGCTATCTTGGATCGTGGCATTTCGGTCTCGAGCATCCGCCATTTGAGTTCTTGCCAGCAACGCCGTTGTTGATTCCAGTGCTCATTTTGTTGGCAGTGCTGTGGTTCAAACCCAGCGGTCTATTTGGTACGAAGCGGATTGAAAGGGTCTGATCATGTTCCCAATTGTTGTAGAACGCGGTAGCTCGAAGCACCGCACACACATGATGATTCTCATGGCGATTATGCTCGTCATCTTGATTGCAGTTGCGTTCATCTTGCCCGAGTATCAGGTAGGACGTGTCAACCGCATGTGGGCAATGACCATTGCGATCATGGGCCTTAACCTGGTCCTTGGCTATGGAGGGCTTTTCGCTCTCGGGCACAGCGCCTTCATCGGACTCGGCGCTTTTGTGACCGCTTGGTTGGTCCAAGACCTTCGCTTTGACTATTGGATGGTCATCCCGTTCTCGATGGCGGCATGTTTCGCTTTCGGCTCGCTGCTGGCCTTACCGGCCCTTCGAATTAAGGGGTTGTATCTGGTGGTGATCACGATTGCCGTAGCGGTGGTGTTTCCGTCCCTGGCGAAGATCGAGACCTTCGGCATTGCGGAAAAAACCGGCGGAGCGAACGGTCGAATCATTGACGAGAAAGTGATTCCGACGGGCCTCGGAAAGGCACTCGGGTTTACCGAGACTGAACCTGCTCGCTACCGGTACTTCCTCATCCTCGCAATGGTGATCATCGTGACGTTTGCAGTGCGCAACCTTCTCAACAGCCGTGCGGGGCGCGCAATCATCGCCATTCGCGACAACGAGACAGGTGCAGCGGTGAGTGGAGTCAACCTCGTTCGTCAGAAGGTATTTACCTTCGGAACCTCGGCTGCACTGTGTGGGCTATCAGGAACGATTCTCGCACTCGACAAAGGATTCGTAGCCGAGCAAGACTTCTTGTTTCCGCTCGCTGTCGAAATGCTGGTCGGCCTCGTCATCGGAGGTGTTGCAACCCTCGGCGGTGCTGTCATTGGCGCATTCGTTATCGTGTTCGTGAAGGAGTTCTCGAAGAACGTCAACATTGACTTTGGGCTCTTCGTTCTCGATGGCAAAGGTCCATTCTCGGCATTGATTTTCGGTGTGATCCTGATCATCGTGACGTTCTTCTTGCCGCGAGGCATCGTCGGTTCATTGAAGCCAACGTTTATGCAAAAGGTGTACCGAATCGATCCGAAAGCACCACCACTGCCAGAAAACCTGTCGCGCCTGTCGTGACAGATCTCACACTCGATATTCCGATATCGTTACATTTTAATAACACAGTCGCTGAGTCGTCCCGGCTCATCGAAACAACAAAAAGGGGAGATACATGAGAAGGATGAAGAAGAACTTCGCCGCTCTCGCCGTGGTCGCAATGGTGGCCGCAGCCTGTGGTGGAGACGACGCTTCCGACGCTCCAGCAGACGAGCCAGCAGCTGAAGAAGAAGCTGCTGAAGAGCCTGCTGCTGAAGAAGAAGCTGCTGAAGAGCCAGCTGAAGATACCGGTGGCGCAGCAAGCGAAGAAGACACTGCCGCAGCCGTCGAGGAGGCAGCAGAAGAAGACGCGACAGACAACTCAGATGAGTTGCCGACAACGCTCGAGGGTTGGCAGGAACTGTGGGCTGCTGAGCGCGCCGCCGTTGTTGCTGCCGCAGAAGCTGAAGGTTGGGGCCTTGGAGACGACGGGATTCTCGTCGGACCTGCAGGTTTCACCATCGACACCAACGAGTGCCCAGAAGGCTGGAATAACGACGAAGGCCTCGATGATGGCGTGATCGGCATCGGTGTCACCACCGCTGCATCAGGCTCTCTCGCTGCGTACGGCAACATCTACACTGGACTCGGTGCGTACTTCGAAATGCTCAACGCAGACGGTGGTATCGGTGGATACACCTTCGAAGTTGAGGTGAAGGACGACGAGTACGTCGCTACCAAGACCATTGAGGCATGGGCCGAGTTCTTCCAGAGCACGAAGCCACTCGTCGGTCACACGCTTGGTTCACCTAACACCTTCTCAGTGCAGCCTGAATTCAATAATCAGTGTGTTCCACAGGTGATGGTTGCAACTGGCCACCAGGCATGGGGCGACCCAGAGAACCACCCATGGACCACCGGCTACCAGCTCAGCTACGCATCAGAGGCTCTCCTCTGGGGCGCATGGATTGAGAACAATACCGACCCAGGTGTTGTCGTTGCTGGTCTCGTCATGGACAACGACTTCGGTCTTGCCTACGAGCAGGCGTTCCAGGACTTCGCTGACAATAGTGATCACATCGACTCCTTCGAGATCGTTCGTCACGACCCAGCATCCGCAACGCTGACCAACGAAGTCACCACGCTCGCATCAAAGAACCCAGACGTCTTCATTTCGATGACCGCTGGTAACCCGTGCGTGTTGGCAATCCAAGAAGCTGGCCGTTCCGGCATCATTGAGAACGCTCAGGCTACTTTCACGCCATCAGTGTGTAAGTCAATTGCGTCTTACATGGCGCCTGCAGGCGATGACGCTGACGGTTGGTACATCATCGGTGGCGGTCTGAAGGACACCACTGATGCTGGCTACGCAGATGACCTCTGGATCTCATACGCCAACAGCAAGTTGGACGAGTTCGGTGGCGATTCCTCAATTTCACTCCAGGGTGACGGTTTCGCTAACCGTGGTCTCGTGTGGGAGCAGGTCTTCCGCATCGCAGCCGAGCTTGAAGGCGGAATCAACCGCACCAACATCATGCTTGCTCAGCGTGGACTTATTAACTTCACGCACCCAGCATTGCTTGATGGCATCAAAATGAACTTGAATGGAAATGCCGACGCCTACTTCATTGAAGGTTCGGACATTTCGCAGTTCGATAATGCAAACCAGACCTGGATCCAGCAGGGCGGAACGATTGACCTCAGCGGTCTTTCACCGAACTGTGCCTGGGTTGCAGGCGAGGGTTGCTGAGTAAATACTCTCAGTAAGTA
>CBFHYI010000083.1:0-5292 GCA_965660025.1 uncultured Ilumatobacteraceae bacterium
TGCACTTCATCAATTCCGCCGTCTCGCTGGCGTTCGTTTAACCACGTCATGGAAGGTCACTCCACTGCTGGCGGTGGCGGTCGATGCCAAACGGCGCGCGTCGGACGACAACGAAGAGTGCCGATGTCACTCTCGCTCATCGACGCCGACGCGTCGACGATCAGCGAGTAACCGTCGAGTTCACCGGCAGCAAACGGCGGGAACACCAGTGTTGCTGCTCCAGACACCTCGATATTCGATGACAACCTTCTGCTTGCCACAGAAAACATCGCCTCACCAGATGTACTCCACGTTGGTGACAGCGAGAGCACGTGCGCCCCCGAGGGCCCACTCGTCACGACGAAACACCACCCGCATCTCGCCACCGTGTCGGGCAATTCATCAATTGACACCTCAATACTCATCGACACACCATAGGTAAGAAAGCGGTTACACACTGCGCTCTACTTGGACTCCGCCACAAACCAAGGCAGACTTCAATGCGTGATCACTACAGACGCTCTCACCGCTGCCGCTCGCATCGTGAACGGAACGAAAACCTACGGTGATGGCGATGCCGCTGTCACTGCACTCCACGAAGTAAACGTTGAATTTGGGAGTGCGCGCTTCACAGCGATTATGGGCCCGAGCGGTTCAGGAAAGTCAACGCTGATGCACTGCATTGCCGGACTCGACCGACTCACTTCAGGCGAAGCCTTCATCGGTGACACCCTCCTTGCTGACCTCAAAGACAAGAAGCTCACTGAACTGCGCCGATCTGAAGTCGGATTCATCTTCCAGTCGTTCAACCTCGTGCCGACGCTCACCGCAGAGGAAAACATCAATCTTCCGCTCTCACTTGGTGGCCGCTCCGGAGATCGCGAGTGGATCGACACCGTCATCGACACCGTCGGTCTTCGTGACCGGCTTTCACACCGCCCGAGCGAACTCTCTGGTGGGCAGCAGCAACGCGTTGCCGTCGCTCGCGCACTTGCGAGTCGACCGACGATCATCTTCGCCGACGAACCGACCGGCAACCTCGACTCAAACTCAGGTAGCGAAGTACTTGCATTCATGCGCCGCGCCGTCGATGAATTTGGTCAAACCATCGTCATGGTGACCCATGATGCAAACGCTGCGGCTGCCGCAGATCGGGTGCTCTTTTTGAACGACGGCAAGATTGTTCATGACATGTCGGAACCGACCGCCGAGCGCATTCTCGACATGATGAAATCGATCGGTAGCTGACTCGAATGATCAAACTTGCTCTGCGAGGGGCACGAGCAAACCTCGGGCGCCTCATCCTCACACTGATCTCTGTCGTTCTTGGCGTTGCGTTTGTCTCTGGCTCATTTGTGTTGGCCGACAGCCTGCGATCAATTTTTGATCAGGTCTCAGAAGACGCCTTTGCGGGAGTCGACGCCCAGGTGCGCGGTATCGAGAACGATATGAACTCCACCGACGGGGAGATACCGCGATTTGATGATGGGGTCATCAGCGCAATTGCCGACCTACCCGAAGCACGATATACCGAAGGCGGGCTGTTCTCATTCGAGCGGGCGTACACCATCGACAGCAATGACGAGGTCGTTAGACCCACCGGTCCTCCAGTCTTCACCGGCTCTTGGGGAGGGCCCAGCCCGGTCTCCTCATTCAGGATCCTCGACGGTGAACCACCAACTGGCCAACAAGTAGTGATCGACCCCGTGCAGGCTGAACAAGGCGGGTTTGAAGTCGGCCAAGACATCACTATCAGCCTCCCAACTGGCGAACCTGAAGTCTTCACGTTAAGTGGCACCATTGACTTCGGAGACGGCGGCACAGGCGGTGCATTCTTCATTCTGTTTGACCTCCCGACCGCACAACGAGTGCTCGGGCTACCTGGCCAAGTCGATTCTGTTGTTGTCGCGGCAGCCGACGGTGTCAGCCCCGACGAACTCGTCACCGCCATTTCTGCGGTGCTTCCCGACAACCTTGAGGCAGTCACCGGTGAAGTGGTCATCGGCGAGCAAAAAGAAGACTTCGGCTCATTCATCAACATCTTCGGCAACGTCTTGCTCGGCTTCGCAATCGTGGTGCTGTTCGTCAGCACCTTCATCATCAACAACACATTCGCGACCCTCGTCGGCCAACGCACCCGAATGTTCGGCCTCATGCGCTCGATCGGGGCCAGTAGCAAACAGATCATGCAAATGGTGTTCATTGAGGCCGGCTCGATCGGCCTTGCGGCATCAGGTCTTGGTTTGGTCGGCGGTCTCGGTGTCGCCTCTGCCCTCAAGCAGCTGTTCTCATCTGCAGGCGGTGAATTCCCGGAAGGCCCCCTCGAAATTCGGACCAGAACGATCATCGTCGTCGTCATCGTCGGCATGGGAGTCACACTCGCATCGGCAATCCTCCCGGCGCTTCGGGCCTCACGGGTTACTCCCCTAGAAGCCTTCCGCACTGGTGGGAATACCGCACGGCCCCTCACCGTTCGCATTGCTGCGGGAAGCGCAGTTCTTCTCCCTGGACTCATTCTTATGGCGGTCGGAATGTTCGGCAATCCTGGAGGAACCGCCGCAACACTCGCCTGCATCGGCGTCGGCGGAGCGCTCACGTTCATCGGTGTTTCCATGCTCTCGGCAATGTTCGCAGGAGCAGTCGCCGGCTTCATCGGTCAACCTATAGCGAAACTGCGTGGCGTGACAGGTCGAATCGCTCGAGGCAATGCGAGCCGAAACCCTCAGCGAACGAGTTCAACCGTGACCGCACTCATGATCGGACTTGCACTCATCTCAGGAGTTGCAGTTCTTACCCGGTCAATTCTTGACAGTTTCGAAGAGGTCCTCAACGAATCGATCTCTGCTGACCTCTGGGTTTTCGAATCAAACCAAGGCCTTGAATTCTCGGGTCTTCTGGTCGATCAACTTGCTGGACTACCAGAAGTTGATCACATCGCCGGATTCTCGCCTACCGCCATTCGTATCGACAACGAAGTACTCACCGCAACTGGATTCGACTCATCGACAGGCACGTCAGTCGTCAACATGGGCCTTGTTGACGGCGTTGCTGAAATCGGGCGAGAAGGAATCGCCGTACTCGATACCGTTGCTGAAGAGCGACAGCTTTCCATCGGCGATCAACTCGACATCGAGTTCGAAGACGGATATACCGCGACCCTCAACGTTCGAGGCATCTTTGACGATGCTGCGCTCGTCGGAGCTGACTGGCTTATCGACCGAGGCCTTACCACCGAACACCGCATTACCGACGGCATCACATTTGCCGGCCTCACGTATGCAGAAGGCGTTGACCCCGCAGTCGGGCGGGCAGCGGTTGAAGCAACAACTTCAGCGTTCCCGCAATTGAGCGTGCAAGACAACACCGAGTTCCAAGAGGAAGCCGAAGGACAAATCGCCCAACTTCAAATCGTCATCACCGCTCTTCTCGTGCTGTGTCTCGTTGTCGCGTTCTTTGGAATCGTCAACACCATGGTGCTTGCGGTGCTTGAACGAACCCGTGAAATCGGTCTGCTTCGAGCCGTCGGTATGACCCGACGGCAACTGCAATCAAGCGTGCGATGGGAAGCAGCCATCATCAGCCTTTTTGGGGCCCTACTCGGTGTTCTACTGGGCTTGCTGCTCGGGTGGGCAGCAGTGATTGCGATACCTGACTCATTCGTCAGCAAACTTGGAATCCCATGGGGGCAACTCATTGTCTACGTAGTCGTAGGCGGCCTACTTGGGGTCATCGCTGCATGGTTCCCTGCCCGTCGCGCCGCTCGCCTCGATGTTCTTGAAGCGATCTCAACCCAGTAGCGACGACCATGGCTCTCGATCCACACCAGTTGTCAGATGATGCTCAGGCATTTCTTCGTGACTACGTCTTAGCCACCCTCACCACGTTGCGAGCCGACGGTTCACCCCATGTGGTTCCCGTCGGATTCAGCTACGACATGCCGACCGCAACAGCAATGATTATTGCTGTTGATGGCTCTCAGAAGGTCGCGAATGCTGACCGCAACGGCCGTGCCGTGGTGAGTCAAGTCGATGGGCCACGATGGCTGTCATTCGAAGGAACGGTCCGAGTCTCTCGAGACCAGGATGAGATACGTGTTGCCGAAGAGCGCTACGCGCGTCGCTACCGACAACCGGCTGAACGCGACGACCGGGTTGCCATCATCATCGATGTCGACCGGGTACTCGGTCGAGTGCCCGAAGCCCGTTAAGACGGTTGCGCTCCACCCGGGGGCGTGTCATCGAGCAGTCGCCAGTCAAGACGGGTCTGGCATTTCGGACACCAATACAACGGGCGATTATCTGGCGGCGTGTTCGTTACCTCGATCGAATCACCGCACCGGTTGCACACGTGGCCATTTCTTCCGTACACCTCGAACGGAACGAGATTGACGAATCCGTCGTCACCCAGAGCGTTGAGGTGTTCGTTCAAAATTCGCGATGCGTAGTTCACGAGCATGATGAGATCAGATCGGGCGATATCACCGACGCGTGCCCACGGGCTTAAACGTGTTGCCCAAAGAGCCTCGGCCGCATACACGTTGCCTAGACCTCGAACGACACGCGGATCGAGCAATGCTTCACGAATCCGGGTCGATGGATCTGAGTGATGAAGAATTGCTTCAACGACGATTTCACGATCGACGTCGGGATCAAAAAGGTCAGGCCCAACTCGACCCCGGGATGGGTGTCGATCGATCGGCTCTTTTCGGTAGGTCTCAACCTCAGCGGCATCAAAACACACTGCGACCCAATCCTCTGACTCGATCAGCGCTGCTGCGTCAGAGTGCTTACGTCGCCAGCGGTCGCCAACGCGATACAGATCCCACGACCCTGAACGCCGAAGGTTCGTGTGCAATACGAGGCCGTCATCCCAAGTAAACTCAAACTCACGGCCGTCGCGTTCAACGAGTTCAATCACGCGGCCGACCCCTGGGGCTGGACCAGAGAGTTTGCGTGACGAGAAACAAATCGTCTGCTGTCCGACCAACGCAGTCCGCATCGCGCTTGCACTACGACGGATCGCGGACGCTTCAATCACAAACCAAATAGTAGATGCGCACTCTCACCACAACGCGGATTTCGCGCGTCAAGGCAGTTGGCCGACGTGCGCCAACGCAAGCCGGATGAGACGGTCATGCCCACTTGTCATCTGTTGACGGACCGCATCTGAAACCGCTTCCTGCGGTGAGAACCATGACAGGTCAAGTGCCTTTTGAGTTGGCTGGCACTCACCGTCAACTGGCACGACGTAGGCAAGGCTCACCGCGTGTTGGCGCGGGTCGTAAAAGCCGCTGATGTCTGGGTCAGGGAAATA
>CBFHYI010000084.1:0-5286 GCA_965660025.1 uncultured Ilumatobacteraceae bacterium
GAAATTGGACGACTGAGTCGATGTCCCCGGCTGAGTCAACGACCTTTCGGTCGCTCCGTCACAAGAATGTGCGGAAGTACCTCGGCGGAATGGCGGTATCGCAGATTGGGGCGTGGGTCCAGTTCACGACTGTTGCCGTTGTCGTCGATCGGTTGACCGAATCGACAACAGCCATCGGGATCCTCACCGCATTGCAGTTTGGACCCCTTCTTGTCATCGGTGCGTGGGCAGGGTCGCTGTCAGACCGAGTAGATCGTCACCGAGTGGTACTCATCACGCAGTCGCTGATGGCTGTTCAGGCAGTGCTGCTTGCAATAGCTCAGGTCACCGGCACGTTGACGCTTGGGTTTGTGTATGCCGGAACGCTCATGCTGGGCATTGTGTCGGCTCTCGATAACCCCTCCCGGCGAGGGTTCCTTACCGAGCTCGTTGCGCCGGAGGAAATTTCGAATGCCATGTCGCTCAACACTGCGACGATGACCGGTTCACGAATTTTTGGGCCTGCAATCGCAGCGTTGCTGATCGGTCCGTTCGGCGTCGGATGGATGTTCGTCATCAATGCGGTCACGTCGGCCGCGATTATCTTCTCGATCGTCACGATCGATCGCTCGCTGGTGACCGAACCACCCCGTGTTGCGAAGGGTGGCCAGCCGATTCGAGACGCCGTTCGCCTCATTGCGCGAACGCCGTTGTTCGGCTCGGTGTTCGTCATCTACACGATGGTTTCAACATTTGGCTATAACCACAACGTCGCATTGCCTCGCATCGCTGACGCAGCATGGGGAAATCGGATGTGGTTCGGCTGGGTGATGACGGCGACAAGCCTCGGCAGCCTCATCGGTTCGCTCCTCACGGCAGGTCGGCCAACGGTGACATTGCGTTGGATGACGGCAAACGCCTTCGTGCTCGGAGTCGCAGGAGTCGCTCTGGCATTTTCGTCGTCGGGACCGGTTGCTCTCATTGTCGCTATCCCACTTGGGCTTGGAGGAGCGGGCTTCATCGCCTCGATGAATTCGTGGAGCCAAGATATGTGTCCTCCCGAAATGCGTGGGCGCGTTCTGGCGTTCAGCGCAGTTGCCTTTCTCGGGTCGTATCCAATCGGTGGCCCAATCACCGGAGTCATCGGTGACTCAATCGGTCTGACGTGGTCGTTGCTCTATGGAGCGGTGATTGTCCTCGGCTGCGTGATGTGGCTGGGATTCGTTTTGATTTCTCGCTCGACCATGCGAGAACCCGTCGAGACGTCAACACTGTCAGTGTGACCGCTTCCCCCGTCATCTTGTGGTTCCGGCGAGACTTGCGCGTCCGCGATCATCAGGCTCTTGAGCGGGCGCTGTCGGTTGGTCCGGTGGTGCCCTTGTTTATTGTCGATCCGGCATTTGATCGGGCGGGTGGCCCACGTCGAGCCGCATTGGCTTCGGCCCTTCACGACCTCAGGCAGGCCACCGAAGGAGCGCTCGTCATTCGCCGCGGTCGTCCGGCCGAGGTGCTTACAGGCATGGTGAAGACTCTCGGGGTCTCCGAAGTGCACGTGTCTCGCGATTACGGCCCTTACGGGCACAGCCGTGATGCTGCGGTTGCATCTGCCTTGCGTGAAGTTGGCTGTCGCTTCATTGGAACAGGCTCGCCATATCTCGTTGCGCCGGGAGGGGTGCTGAAAGATGATGGTTCGCCGTATTCGGTCTTCACTCCGTTCCGGAAGCGCTGGCGACTCACTCTCGATGCTTCTGAGTCGGTGCTCAGTGATGCCCCCTCTAACCCTGACTGGGTTTCGATCGACGACACCGGAGGTCTGCTCGATCAGCACGTTGATGGTCTCGTCGACGACGAATTGACCGACCTTTCCTCTGAACGAGTCACCCGTCGGTGGGAGACATTCGTTCGCGATGGGTTGCATAACTACCGCGATGCCCGAGATTTGCCAGCGGCCGATTCTACGAGCCGTATGTCGACCGCACTTCGTTTTGGGGTGGTTCACCCAGTTCGACTGCTGCAAGAACTCGACCCGACCTGCGAACACCACTCGACATTTGAGAGCGAACTTGCGTGGCGCGATTTCTACGCTGATGTTCTTTTCCGTCGCCCCGACTCCGCGTGGGCAAACCTTGACCCGAAACTCAATGGCATTGCCATCGATACCGACGCCGCCGCACGAAATCGTTTCGAACTATGGGCACAGGGCATGACCGGGTTTCCCATCGTTGACGCAGGAATGCGCCAGCTCGCTGCGACCGGGTGGATGCACAACCGGGTTCGGATGATCGTTGCGAGCTTCTTGGTGAAAGATCTTCATCTGCCGTGGCAGTGGGGTGCGAAGTGGTTTATGCAGCATCTTGTTGATGGTGACCTCGCATCAAATAACCACGGTTGGCAGTGGGCGGCGGGCACAGGTACTGATGCCGCGCCGTACTTCCGGGTATTCAACCCGACGACTCAAGCTGACCGGTGGGATCCTTCCGGTGAGTATCAGCGCAGATGGATTCCCGAACTCAACTCCGATCTCTACTCAGCGCCAATGGTTGACCATGGTGAGGAACGAAAAGAGGCATTACGGCGTTATGAAGCCGCCCGTGCTCGCTAGCAGTCGGTATCGTTGAGTGCCAGATGCTCGACGACCGCAAGACTGCGATTCTCAGCGCTGTCGTGCATGAGTACATAGCGACAGCGCAGCCAGTGGGTTCTTCCCACCTTGTTGACGCGCCCGGAGTGGGTGTCTCTTCCGCAACAGTTCGAAATGAACTTGCCCAATTAGAGCAAGAGGGATTTCTCGTACAGCCGCACACGTCGGCCGGTCGAATCCCAACCGACAAGGGCTACCGATACTTCGTCGACAACCTCACCACGCCCGGCCCACTTGATTCGGCTCAGACGGCTCAGATCGGCGACTTTTTCACTGCTGCACACGGCCGTCTCGAAGAGATGTTGCACCAAACGTCTGACTTGCTTGCGAATCTCACCAATTCCACGTCATTGGTGGTGGGTCCGACGCCGGCCGAGGTTGAGGTGCGAAGCGTGCAACTCGTCCCGCTGAACTCCACCCACGCAACGGTGGTGGTCGTGTTTTCAACTGGGGCGGTGGAGAGTTCGACGATCGAACTTTCTGATGGCTGTGATGATGAACGGCTCGCTGATGCAGCAGCAGTTCTCGCCCACAATTTGGTGGGGAAGAAACTCTCAGAGGTGACGACGATCGACGGTGTCGAAAACAATGCGGTTGCGGCTCTGGCAGCCATGGCGCGAGATGCGGTCTTCCAGGTGTCTTCAGATGATCACGTGTATGTCGGAGGTACGTCTTCGGTCGCAGCGTCGTTCGACGCCGTCGAGGTTGTCCGCAACATTCTCCACACGCTTGAACAACAGTTTGTTGTTGTGTCGTTGGTGCGAGACGTGCTCGATCGCGGAATGTCGGTTGCGATTGGAGGAGAACACGGTGTTGAGCCCTTGGCGGCGTGTTCGATCGTCGTCTCACCGGTTGTAGTTGAGGGTGAACACGTTGGCTCGGTGGGAGTGCTCGGACCAACTCGCATGAACTACCCGCAGGCGCTCGCTACGGTGGGCCTTGTGAGTGAGCGACTCGGTACCCGTCTCGAAGAGGGTTCGTGACCAGTGGCTGATTACTACGAACTGCTTGGCGTTGACCGTTCGGCGAGCGCAGATGAGATCAAAAAGGCGTATCGGCGTCGGGCACGCGATCTGCACCCGGATGCGAACCCTGACGATCCACAAGCTGAGGATCGGTTCAAAGAATTAGCCGTTGCGTACCAGGTGCTTTCCGATGATGATCAGCGCGCCCGCTACGACCGATTTGGTGAGGCAGGGGTCGGCGGGGCAGGAGGCCCATCGGCAGAAGACATCTTTGGAGGTGGCGGCCTTGGCGACATTTTCGACGCCTTCTTTGGTGGTTCGAGCCCGTTTGGTGGTGGTGATGGTCGAGGCGGTCCTGCGGGGCCACCGCGAGGCCAAGATATGGAGGTCGTTCTCGATCTCGAATTCGAGCAAGCTGTCTTTGGCGCAGAAGTCTCGGTCGACCTCCGTCTGCCCCAGCGGTGCGATGACTGTGGAGGCACCGGTGCCGGTGAAGGCACTCAGCCGGTGACCTGCGCAGATTGCAATGGTGCCGGCCAAGTGCGCCGTGTGCGACAAAGCATGCTCGGTCAGATGATGACGACGTCTGCATGTCCTCGGTGTTCGGGTCTCGGTGAGGTCATTACAACCCCGTGTAGCGGATGTCGTGGAGAGGGCCGTATCACTGCTGAGCGCACCTACCAAGTTGAGGTACCGGCGGGTGTTGACACTGGGGCAACGTTGCGGTTGGGTCAGCGCGGAGCGGTAGGTGCTCGTGGTGGAGCGGCCGGAGACCTGTATGTGCACATTCGAGTCGCAGCGCACGAACGGTACGAACGCGAAGACAATGACCTTGTCACTCACGTGCCGATCTCGATTGCCCAAGCAGCTCTCGGAACTGAGCTCACGCTTACAACCCTCGACGGTGACGAAGAGTTTTCCGTTCCCGCAGGTACTCAGCCCAATCACCAATTTGTGCTGAAAGGGCGGGGTGTCCCTCGTTTACGAGGCAGGGGTCGCGGTGATCTTCGAGTCATCATCGATGTGGAGGTCCCGACGAAGTTGTCAGATCATGAAGAGCAGTTGCTTCGGCAGTTCGCCGAAGAGCGGGGTGAGGTAACGGGTTCATCTGGCGGAGGTCTGTTCTCTCGCATCAAGTCAGCGTTTTCGTAGGACGTCCCCAGATGGATGAGGTGCTGCGCCGATCGGCCGCCCACATGTTGACCCCAGATATCAACGATCCGCTGCTGAGCGATGACGCATTACATCACCTCAACAGAGTGCTGCGCTTGCGGGAAGGCGAATCTGTCACCGTCACGAATGGTAATGGCGAATGGCGACATTGCTTCTGGACGGGCACCGGGCTTGAGATCGCAGGTGAGATCCACCACGAACCGGCTCGTGACGATCTTGAGATATCGGTGGCGATTCCAAAA
The DNA here is from genome assembly GCA_965660025.1 of uncultured Ilumatobacteraceae bacterium. Taxonomy (GTDB): domain Bacteria; phylum Actinomycetota; class Acidimicrobiia; order Acidimicrobiales; family Ilumatobacteraceae; genus Casp-actino5. Next base: position 5,001 of record CBFHYI010000084.1, read on the forward strand.
GGTGATCGGCTCGAGTGGATGGTGCAGAAACTCGTTGAACTCGGAGTTGATCGCATCAGGTTGCTGACGTCGGAACGGTCAGTGGTCAAATGGGATGACCAACGCGCAGCGAAACAGCTTGATCGGTTGCGTCGCGTAGCCGAATCGGCAATTGAGCAGTCTCGACGCATCTGGGGCTGCGAGATCGTTGGCCCGACAGCTGCGCTCGAGGTCGTGCCCACAGTTCCGATTGCGGAACCCGGCGGACGGGACATCACCAAAAATGATCGGGTGATTGCGATCGGCC
>CBFHYI010000085.1:0-5041 GCA_965660025.1 uncultured Ilumatobacteraceae bacterium
AGGCACTCCTTCCGGGTTTTGACCGCATCCCATTTCGATCAAAAGAGGTGTGGCTTGACGACAACCGGCCTGGAGAGATCACGCTCACCTTTGTGTGGGAATCACTGGAGGAGTGGAAACGTGTTGGCGACACTGCGATCCAGACCGCTTTACAAGCGGAATTTGATCGCCGTTTTCCCTACTCTGTCGAACTCGTCTCTGCGCCACACGAAGAAAGCGACCACGGGATTCATCGGGTGAGCCGTTTTGAGCGCATCGACTGAACCGAGGGGTTGCGCAGCCTTCAGGCCAGACCTGTTACCGAGCGAGTGATTAGATGGGCGAGCCTTGCGCTTGTCCGAACAGCACTTGCAGTGCCGAATCAGCGAACCGGCGATACGCGGCCCGAAGCATCACATCATCACGACCGACCAGCCACTGCGAGTTTGCTCCAATCACGAACCCAAACACGTTGTAAGCCAACACGCCGTGATCGGCCTCGTTCGACACTCCCCTCGCACTCATCGCAGCGGCTAACTCAGTTGCAATGTGTTCACAGATGAGGTTGTCGTAGAGCAGTTCCTCATGCATCGGGTCGTCCTTATGACGGTTTTCCCAAAAGAGTTGGAACTGAAGTTCCATCTCGAGCGGATGCTCGACAACCAGTTCGGCATACTCAGGCAGTTTCGCAACCACATCGGCGCCCGACTCGTTCAACACCCAGGCGCTGAAGTGTGGCACAGGGCCCTCACGCTCCAACAAAGCCCTGAGCACCCCCTCTTTCGAGCCGAAGTGGTGGAGGATGCCGGCATGTGTAATGCCGACCCGCTCGGCAATCATCGGAAGGCTTGTCAGTATGAAGCCCTGCTGCGCGAAGAGCTCGAGGGCGGCATCAAGAATACGTGTTCGGCGTTCAACCCCACGTTGTGCGCTCGCCGACACATTTCCAGCCATAGCTTCGACAGAACTCCGAACGGGTCTAGCGATGTCCGTCGGACAAATCGCCAGATCTCACGTGGTCAGTTACCGTCGACGTCATGGCAGCAACACGAGCATCGAGAAGTTTTGCTGGAGCAACGTCCGCGTTCGCTGCACTTGCGGTCGCTGAAACCATCAGTTCGGTCGACACCCAAGCACCAACAATCGTCGAAGCCGCAGGCCTCACGTTCATCAACCAGTTTGCAGGCACCCTCAAAGATGTTGCCGTCGCCATCTTCGGCATCCATCACAAAACGGCACTCATCATCGGCACGTGGACCATCATCATCGGCCTTGCCGCTCTGGCATCGCGTTCCGCAACGCATTCACGTCGACATTTCACACTCTTCACCGCAGCGATAGGCCTCATTGGTTCCGTTGTGTATGTCACCCGGCCACTTGCCAACACCATCGTGGGGGTCATTGCGCTCGCACTCGGGCTCGGCGTTGGGTCGTTACTTCATCGCCATCTCGCCTCGCTCAACCATTCCGACCCCACCGACCACGCCAATATCGAAATGCCAGGCGCCGCGCTCGGCAGCAGACGTCGCTTTATCGCCGCTGCGGGCACATCGATCGTCGGTGCCGCAGGGGCGGTGGGCGTCGCCAAGGTTGTGCGCCGAAACGCAATCGCCAGTGAACCACAAGCCCTTCAGCCGTTGCCAGCGCCCACCACCGGTGCGACGGTTGAGGCTGCAACATTCGACAGCATCCATGGCATCACGCCGTACATCACGCCCAACGACAACTTTTACCGCATCGACACCGCGCTCGTTGTTCCAAAAGTCGACACGCAGCAGTGGTCTCTCACCATCGATGGAATGGTCGACACACCACTTTCATTCACCTATGAGGAACTCATCGAGCAGTCGACCACTGTCGAGACCGTGACGATCGCATGTGTGTCGAACGAAGTTGGTGGAGATCTCGTCGGTAACGCCGAGTGGCAAGGCATTCCACTGAGCACAATCCTCGAGCAGGCGGGGGTCAACACAGGAGCAACACAAATCTTCAGCCATTCCGTGGACGGATTCACCGCCGGAATGCCAACCGAAGTTGCCCTCGATGGTCGAACCGCACTTATCGCAACCGCAATGAATGGTTCGCCACTGCCAACACGCCACGGCTTTCCGGCGCGCCTCATCGTCTCTGGTCTCTATGGGTATGTGTCGGCCACAAAATGGCTTTCACGCCTCGAACTCACCACCTGGGAAGCGGCCGACGGGTACTGGATTCCCCGGGGATGGTCGAAAGAAGCGCCGATCAAAATCACGTCAAGGATTGACGTACCCCAACGCACAACGATCACGGCCGGGCTCACACCAATTGCAGGGATCGCGCTCTCGCCATCGGTCGGTATCGCCGACGTACACGTCAGCATCGATGATGGCCCGTGGCAACGCGCCGACCTCGCTGACGCAACGAACGACAACACCTGGGTGCAGTGGAGTCTCGGATGGGAGGCAACTCCCGGCGATCACAGCATTCGTGTTCGCGCCACCGACCGCAACGGCGTTGTGCAAGACGGAACTCCACGTTCGGTCGCCCCAGATGGTGCCACTGGATACCACCAACGTCGAGTCACCGTACGCTGAGCGCTCGCCTCGTTCACACATCACCGCAGATGCGAGAGTGAAGAAACACATCTGATCGGAGGATGCCATGACCGAACTCAACACCGGAACCGACAAACTTCTTGGCCGAGTTCACGGCCCTGTTGCCGTGCTGTCGTTTAACCGACCCGAATCTCGGAACGCTCTCAGCGACGAGATCTACGACGGCTTTAACACGGCGCTTCCTCAAGTTGCCCAACGTGATGACATCAGAGTGTTGATGGTGACCGGAGAAGGTGGAGCATTCTGCTCCGGCGGTGATGTGAAGGGGTTCAAAGCGAGTCACGCCGGTGAAGGCGAATCGATGACGCCTGAAGAAAGCCTTGACCGCCTCCGCCGAAATCAAATGTGGATATCGGGCGCATTTCGCAAACTTCCTAAACCGGTCGTTGCGGCGATACCTGGGCCTGCCGCGGGTGCCGGGTTCTCGATCGCCCTTGCCGCAGATTTCCGGGTCGCAACAGAAAGCGCGATTTTCGTCTCAGCCTTCTCGACCATCGGTGCAAGTGGTGACTTCGGAAGTTCCTGGTTCTTGCCGCGACTCATCGGAGAAGCAAAGGCAAAGGAGTTCATGTTTCTCTCGCCTCGGGTCTCTGCGAGTGAGGCTCTCGGCCTTGGCCTCATTAACCGCATGTTCGCTGATGCCGAGTTTGACGACGCGGCAATGGCATTCTGCGACGAACTTGCAGCACGCTCACCGATCGCTATGCGCATGCAGAAGGAAAATATCCAGCGTTCATTCGATGCCGACGTTGCGACTGCACTCGACGCCGAAGCAGCCGCAATGGTGAGAGCAATGTCGACAGCTGACCATCGTGAGGCAGTTGCAGCATTCTTTGACAAACGCACCCCTAACTACATCGGGCGCTAAATATGGTGGGCCTCAAACGCCCCCAACGCTCTCTGATCGCACTCGGAGTTGTGCTTGCGGGTGCACTCAGCAGTGTCGGTTGCTCAAGTTCGTCGACAGCTCCGACCGCAACTAAGGCGCCAGAGCCATCACCGACAACAACAGTTGCTGAGGTCACTTCTGATGACGTCAGTTCCACTTCACTTGACCCAACCACCACAACAAGTCAAGTAACAACGACAACGGTCGTCGCCGATGACACAGAAGAACGCCTCACGGCAGTCGTCGACGACTTCTTGGCCTCCACTCAGGCGCCCGGCGTCACGATGACAGTTCTTCGACCATCGGACGATGGAACCAACAGCATCGAAGCGATCAATCTTGCTCGGGGTGTGCGGAGCATCACGACTGAAGCTGAACTCTCGACATCTGACTATTTCAGGTGGGCGTCAATTACAAAACCAATGACATCGATAGTCGTGTTACAACTCGTTGAGGAAGGCCTCATCGACCTCGATGCAACGGTGTCGACCTACTTAGGGGAAGGTTGGGCTTCGGGCTACGTACTCAACGGGGTTGATTACGGCGACGCCATCACCATCCGTCAGATTCTCGATCACACCGATGGCTTTGCCGAGTTTGCGTTCGACCTCGGTTTCTATGTGCTCGCCAGCACTCGACTCGACACCCCGTTTACACCAGAGGAAGTCATTGATTGGGCGGTCGAACAAGGCCCCCTTTATGAGCCTGGTACCGCATACGAGTACAACACCGTCGGCTTTATCGTTGCCGGGCTCGTGATTGAGGAGGTCACCGGCAACCCTGCGCATATCGAACTCCGCAACCGACTCTTCGACCCGGCAGACGCCTCAGAGATCTATTTGCCCCCGAAAGAATCACCACCCGAGCAGACCATTACTGGCTACGTGCAAGGCGATTTGAAACTTGCACTCGACTTCGTACCTGGATTTGCGGTGTACACCGCAGAAGCGACAGTCGGAGCCTTTTATGACATCAGCGTGATTCCACAAGAAGTGCTCCGCTCCGTTGGATGGACCGGGGGCGGTATCGAAGCACGAGCCGAAGATCTTGCCCGAGTGTTCAGACAGCAGTTCACGGGGGCGCTGGGCGACGACATGCTCACTGCGTTCACCACCCCGTCGGACTTCTCGAATTACGGTCTCGGCATCAACGTGGGCGAAGTCGACGGCTACACCGTCTATTCGCACGGTGGAGGCACGCCCGGTTTCCGCTCGCACGCGATGTACATGCCTGAACTTGATGTCACGATCGCGGTGTCGGCGAACCTCATTCAGATCGAGCCTGATATCGGAACACTTGCGTCAGATATTGCCGCCGTCATCGTCGACAACCTCTGATCGATATCCGAACTACCGATACCTCACTGTCGGGTCACGATTGGCGAGTTCGCCGCCCATCGGCGGATAAATGCTGCTTGCTCACGCGACTGCGGACCAGCTCCAGGACGAGACGCTGCCACTCGTCGCTCGGCCTCAGCGAGTGACATACCTGCTGCGAGCAGCACCGAGCACGCTGCAGTGCCTGCCCGGCCGATACCTGCGGCGCAATGCACGATCACATGTTTGCCACTCCGAACCTC
>CBFHYI010000086.1:0-5021 GCA_965660025.1 uncultured Ilumatobacteraceae bacterium
ATTTTGTTACGCCTTGCAAGTTTGACCGATTGTGGCGCTCTGCAGTGGGGGCTCCATCTGGTATCGCCTTTGAAGGGCAGCCGGTCACACATGCCGAGCAGATCTCGCACATCTCTTTCACCCCGAATGAGATCGGCCGGTCATGAGCGAGGGGAGCGTCGGTGAAGATTTTCCCAAACCGCACGCTCGTGCCGAATTCGGGCGTGATGACAAGGCCATGCCTTCCGTATTCTCCTAAGCCGGCCTGAATCGCGTAGGGGACTGCGAGCGCAGTGTCATTCATTGATGGCACGGCTTGGTAGCCAAGGTTTCGCAAATACTGTGCGATCGTGAGCAGCACGACAGCGTCCTGGCTGTAGCCCATTCCAGTTGCGGCCCCCGACAGCGCCGAGGGAGAAGTTTCGATCAGGGTGGCATCCATCGCCTGGCCGATGACGATCACATGGTTGAGCCCGTCGGGCAGATCGTTCGGTTTAGCACCGCTTGCCTCGACCGAGAACCGTTCGGTGTAGGTCCAACGGTGGTCGTAAGCGGCGACTCCGACAAGATCTGCACCAGCCGTGCGCGCAGCATGTTTGATCATTGCGGCGGCCGCAGTTGGTGTTCCGAGGTCAACCTGTTCACTTGCGCCGTCGCGCAACATTGACAGTGGGTCGAGGAACCCGTCACGCCGATCTCGGCTTTCGTACATTTCAGCGAAAACATCGGCGACGTGCCATGTCGCATTTCGGAATGCGTAGTCGTTTTGTTGGAAACCCTTTGCGGCACGCCACTCGGTCAGTGGCTTTCGGTAGGTCGAAAAGAACAACTCGCTGCGTTCGGAATGAACTTCGGGGTCGTACCGAGAACGAGCGAAGACATCATCGATCTGGCTGAAACGTTCAAAGTCATCGCCGACTGCGAACCCACATGAAATGTCAGAAGCGTCTACCGCAACGGGAATGCGTCTCCGGGTTTTTGCCCGCTCGGCGGCATCGCCTTTCCCGGTATGCATGACGTCATCATAGGAAAGCAACACGTTTTTCACGAAGGAGATGACACCGTCGGCGTGAGCGGCGACGCTGCGCTCCGAGGGTTACTGAGTTACCTTCCAAATGTGGCGATGGTCGCTCCGTCGAAGTACTCGTCTGCCCTGATGATTTTTCCGTTCTCGACCTTGACGACGAGACAGGCAGGGAGATCTCCAGACCCAGAGCCCCAGTCGAGATGCATGACATGCTGCTGTATAAAGCCACCCTCAATTTCGTAACGACGGATATTGCTGAACGAACGCCCTGTCGTCATCGATGCGAGTGCGTCAAGGCTCGCAAGGTTTTCTTCTTTGGTCATCTCAATGCCATCGGTGTTGTGCCACACCACCACATCATCGGCATACAGTTCGCCGAGCGCTGCGCTGTCACCTGCGGTGATCGCTGCAACAACTCCATCAGCAATGTCGTCAAATGCACCCATACGCAGACGGTACACAGTGAGATGACCGGTCTCAGCCGTCGGTGGGCGAATTACTTGCCGGTAAAACGGGGCTCTCGGCGTTCGGCCATCGCTGCAGTGCCCTCATTGAAGTCGTTGGTGTCGCGCAGCCATGCTTGTTCTCGACCTTCGTGGTCGGTCGCAGCCGCAACTTCATCGGCCAAGGTTCCTCGCAGAGTCTTGCGAATCGACTGAACGGCGAGAGGTGCGGAGATAGCGATTTCGCGCGCAAGCGAATGAGCGGATGATCTCAGGTCATCGAGCGGACTCAGACGATCTGCCATGCCGAGAGATACTGCTTCTTCTCCGTCGATTCGCCGACCGGTGTAGAGCAACTCTGCTGCTGCTTGAGTGCCGACGAGGCGAGGCAAGGTGACGCTCAGGCCGAACCCTTGGTGAAAGCCGAGCCGGGCGAAGTTGGCGGAGAACCGCGCTTGCGGTGACGCAATTCGGAAATCGGCGGAAAGAGCTAACCCGAGTCCGCCGCCAATTGCTGCACCTTGGATCGCAGCGACGATTGGCTTCTTCGTGCGGAAGATTCTCACGGCTGCTGCATAGAGGTCTTCGGTAGTGAAATGCGTGTCACCAGTTGAGAAATCTGCGCCTGCGCAGAAATGTTTGCCCTCGGCGCACAGCACCACCGAACGGCACCGTTCTTCGGTGTCGAGGTGTTCGAGTGCTTCGGCGATCCCACCGATGAGGTCCATAGAGAAAAAGTTGTTCGGCGGTTTCGCGAGTTCGATGACAGCAACAAAGTCATCACCGACAGTGACCCGGAGAGCGTCGTTGATGTTGAACGCTGAGCCACTCATGACGTCCCTACATTCTTAAATGCGATACCCCGGTCGGTTGCCGGCTCTTTTGGCAGTCCGAGCACATTTTCGCCGAGGATGTTGTGTTGGATTTCGTCGGTTCCGCCTGCGATCGACTGAGCGGGGGTCGAGACCAGGATTTCAGCAACGACTGCATCGAGCGGATCATCTCCCGACTTCAACATTCCCTGGGCACCCGCAATCGTCGAATGAACATGATTGGCGTTGCGAGCGATTCGTGACAGAGCGAGCTTTCCGATTGAGCCCTCTGACCCGGGTGGTTTTCCGAGTGCACGGGCAGCCTTGGCCCGCTCGGCGGTCCACTCGGATGCACGATGAAAGCTGCGCAATTTCATGAGTTCTTGACGGACATTTGGATCATCGATGACACCCCGTGCTTGTGCCCTCGGCACGGTGAGGTCAGCGCGGCCCATGCGTTGTGGATACCACTCATAGGTTTTGTTGAACTCTGCCGCTTCGAACTTTGCCTCCTCGATCGCTCGGCCAGCAGCATCGGGGGCGAAATACACGTTGCCAATCGATGCAAAAGAACGCTCATGAGCGAGTGTCCCGCGGGCGACCTTCCATCCGTCATTGATCTCCCCAACGACGTCGGATACCGGCACCCGCGCATCGGTAAGGAACACCTCGTTAAACGAGTCGTGATAGTTCATCTCGACGATTTGTCGCACTTCGACAGCCGGCTGGCGCATGTCGATCAAGAAATACGTGATGCCCGCATGTTTTGGTACGTCCCAGTCGGTGCGGGCGACGAGAATCGCCATGTCGGCGTCGTGCGCCATCGTGTTCCATACCTTCTGGCCGTTGATCACCCACTCGTCTCCATCGCGAATCGCAGTGCACCGCAAGCCGGCGAGATCTGAGCCTGCGCCCGGCTCTGAGAACAGTTGGCACCATGTGAGTTCACCGGTGAGTGTCTGGCTGAGATATTTCGACTTCAACTCACCTGACGCGTGGTCATAGATCGTTGGTGCAGCGAGGCTCATCCCTCCGCCGAGGGGAGTTGCAACACCGCCAGCCTGGCGAATCGCTCGATGGGCAACCCGGTCTGCCCATGCTGGAAGGCCGAGCCCATGCCATTGGGGTGACCACGATGGAACCGCCCACCCTGAATCGACGAGTTGAGTTCTCCACTCCAGGAGCGAGGAATCAGGATCCCATGTCTTGTGAAACCACTCGAGAACCTCTTGTTCAACATCGCGTTCCGTGAGTGAGGTCATGGGTGCGATGTTACGGCAGGGTTGGCCGCTGTAAAGAAGTGATGGTCGACACCACCGGAGTTGCGCACTGTTTCACATGAGGTGATTGGACGTAGTCTGCGGACATGTCAACCCGTGTCATTCCGCATTGGATCAATAACTCCCCGCAGCATGATGCTGTCAACTCGACGTCGCCGGTATGGAATCCGGCGACGGGTGAGATGCAGGCCGAAGTTGTGCTCGCAACCAGCTCTGTGGTCGACGATGCAGTTCGTTCAGCGGCGGGCGCTTTTGCGTTGTGGTCGGAAGAATCGCTTGCTGCTCGCACAAAGGTGATGTTTGCGTTCAGGGAGATCATCAACAGCCGTGCGGGTCAACTTGCTGAGATCATCTCTGATGAGCACGGCAAAGTGCTGTCGGACGCAGCCGGAGAAGTGCAGCGCGGCCTTGAGGTTGTTGAGTTTGCGTGCTCGTTGCCGACGTTGACGAAAGGTGCATATTCCGACCAGGTTTCGGGTGGAGTCGATTCGTACACGTTCCGCCAACCGCTTGGCGTTTGTGTCGGAATCACGCCATTCAACTTTCCTGCGATGGTGCCGATGTGGATGTTCCCGGTTGCAATCGCATGCGGAAACACCTTCGTGTTGAAACCATCTGAACGAGATCCATCTGCATCGGTGCTGCTCGCCGAATGGTTTGCAGAGGCCGGACTTCCGGCCGGGGTGTTGAACGTTGTGCACGGCGACAAAGTTGCTGTCGACGCACTGCTCGATCATGACGATGTCGCTGCCGTTTCATTTGTCGGTTCGACCCCGATTGCTCAGTATGTGCACGGCCGAGCGACTGCGAATCGAAAACGAGTGCAGGCACTCGGGGGAGCGAAGAACCATGCGGTTGTGCTTCCTGACGCCGACATGCAGTTCGCAGCCGAGCAGCTTGCGGCTGCGGCGTTTGGCTCAGCCGGGGAGCGCTGCATGGCGATTTCAGCTGCGGTAGCAGTGGGCACTGAGGCAGATCGGTTGATGGAGCAGGTCGATGCGCAGGCACGGTCGATTACCGTCGGCTCCGGTCGAGATGCGTCGAGCGAGATGGGTCCGATCGTCACCCCTGAAAGTCGTGATCGCATCGTTGGCTTCATTGATTCAGGCGAGGCGCAGGGCGCAGAGATCCGGGTTGATGGTCGAGGTCTGGTTGTTCCTGGTTTTGAGAACGGATTCTTTGTGGGGCCAACGGTGATTGACCGAGTCGACACCTCAATGAATGTCTACACCAACGAAATCTTTGGTCCGGTGCTCTCAGTCGTGCGAGTTGACGATGTGGACGCTGCCATCGACCTCATTAACTCGAATCCGTATGGCAACGGAACAGCTGTCTTCACCAATTCAGGTGCGGCAGCGCGACGCTTTGTGCGCGGGGTGCACGTCGGGATGGTTGGCGTCAACGTCCCTGTTCCGGTACCGATGGCATTCCATTCCTTCGGCGGATGGAAAGACTCGCTCTTCGGTGAACACCACGTACA
>CBFHYI010000087.1:0-4810 GCA_965660025.1 uncultured Ilumatobacteraceae bacterium
AACTCGCACGGGAAAGCCGGCAAAGCGATCGCTAAACGTCGTGCCATGTTGCGTGGCAAGCAGCGTGGTGGGGGCGAGTACAGCGACCTGCTTACCCCCTTGAATCGCTTTAAAGGCAGCACGAATAGCAACCTCAGTTTTGCCGAACCCGACGTCACCACAGATGAGTCGATCCATCGGAATCTCGCGTTCCATGTCGGCCTTCACATCAACGATCGCAGTTCGCTGGTCGGGGGTCTCAACAAATCCGAACGCGTCTTCCATTTCTGACTGCCACGGTGTGTCGGGAGCAAAGGAGTGTCCAGGCGTGTTCACACGCTGCTGGTAGAGAACAACAAGTTCTTGGGCGATCTCTTGCACCGCGGAACGCACCCGAGATTTTGCTGAGGCAAAGTCGCTCCCGCCGAGCCGATGGAGCGAGGGTGCCTCGCCTCCCGAATATGGTCGCAAGACGTGGATTTGGTCTGAAGGGATATAGAGCCGGTCTTCACCCCTATAGGCCACGAGGAGGTAGTCGCGTTCCGCGCCGCCGATCGCCCGAGTCACCATGCCCTCATAGCGGCCGACTCCATGATGAACATGCACCACGTAACTGCCCGGTTTGAGGTCATCAAACCCTGCGGTTCCCTGTCGAGGCCGTGCCCGTCGGCGCGATCGACGACGGCCGGTGAGGTCGGCTTCTGCGAGCACGCTGAGGCGGGCCCGTGGAAGATGAAACCCTCGATGAAGGGGAGCAACGGTGATGTAGGCGCCTGGCGCGGTGAGGTCGGTCTCTGCGTTCGCAATCGTGAACTCAAGTTCGTGATCGAGCATCAGCGACCGAAGTCGCTCAGCAGACCCAGTTCCATCGGCCGCAATGATGACTCGCTCACCAGCACTCAGTAGTTCTCGCACTCGTGACACGTGACCAGAACCGTCGCCGACGATTGGTCCCCAGCCAGTGCTTTCCACAAACGGAGTTTCCGGTCCTTCCGGGGTTGCATCGATCGTCCAAAACGAGCCAGTCGATGTGAGCAGCCGGTCAGGTTCAGCATGTAGATGGGGGAATTGCAGATCAGGGTTGCGAGCCCACGTACCAGCGAGTGCGGCGGCGAGGTCAGCTTCTTCGGCGAGAAGATCATGAGCCCGGTCTCGCATGCGGCGGGGCTCGACAAGGACAACTTTGTTGCGTTCGTCGACGAGATCGGTGAGCAGCAGATCGTCGTCGGTCAACCAGGGGAGCCACGACTCCATTCCGTCAAAGTGCGCTCCCTCTGCGAGCCGTTCCCACTGCTCTCGTCCCCACGATTCGGTAGCGATGAGGCCTGCTGCTCGCTCTCTGACGCGTTCGTCTGGGGTCACCTCTCGCGCGGGAAAGATGCGTACCTCGTCGAGGTCAGCGATCGATCGTTGATCATTGACAGAGAACTGGGTGAGTCGGTCGACGTCATCTCCCCAAAGATCAATACGGATTGGTGCATCTGCGGTCGATGGAAAGATGTCGATGATCGCTCCTCGGCGCGCAAATTCCCCTCGGTGCTCAACGAGTTCTTCGCGTCGGTATCCCGAGATCGAGAGTTGTTCGGTGAGAGCGTCGGCATCGATGCAACCGCCTGCTGAAACATGGATTGCCGAAATGGTGCGGGCTCCGGGACCCAACCGTTGGAGGAGGGCCCGCACTCCAGCGACAATCACGCGTGGCTGGTGATCGGCCGATGTGAGCCTCCACAGCACCTCCATCCGCCGGCCCATCGTTTCGACAGCAGGACTGACACGTTCGAACGGCAAGGTTTCCCAGGCGGGAAAGAGTAAGCATTCGTCTCGTCCAAGAAAATGAACAAGATCATCGTGTAGTCGAGCAGCATCGGTACCCGTAGGACATGCAACGATAAGCGGTGACCGGTCAGAAAGATGAGCGAGCGCAGCAATACTGATCGGCCGTGCAACTTCGGTAATGGCGAGTCGAGCAGAAGGGGTGCCGAGCGCCACCGTGAGTGCCGGCTCATCACGAAGAAGTGGCGGCAGATCTTGAAGTGCGGCTGCGATAGCTAGCGATGTCACCGACGGTTCACCGACTGCATTGCCTTGTCAGCTCCGCTCGTGACGACGAGCTCAACGGCGTCAGCTGCGTCGGTGACTCCGCTGTCGAGTTCTGCACGGCTCCGCTGGGGCACCTTTGATAACACCCAATTACCACCGCGGTCTGCGGAGGGCGGGCGGCCCACACCGATTCGAAGTCGAAGAAACTCATTCGTGCCGAGGTGCTGGGCAATGCTGCGTAGACCATTGTGTCCGGCGAGACCCCCTCCCATTTTGAGGCGGGTATCTCCGGGTTCAAGATCGAGTTCATCGTGTACGACGATGAGCCTGCTCGAATCAGTGATGCCAAAGCGCTTGACAAGTGATGCGGCAGATTGGCCCGATTTGTTCATGAAGGTAACGGGGATTGCGAGCACGCAGCGGATATCTGAGATGCGTGTTTCGGCGACGAAGGCGTCATTCTTGCCTGCCTTGAAGTGGGCATTGACGCGCGTGCCGATGAGTCGAACCGCGTCGTCGCCGACATTGTGGCGGGTATTGGTGTACCGGTCGCCAGGGTTCCCGAGCCCGAGAATGAGCCACTCGGGTGGAGTGTCACCAGATCGGCGACCTGAGAACAGGCCCACGAGAGCGATCAGTCGGCGTCTGAATCGTCAGAGTCATCGGAGCCACCATCAGATGACCCATCGGATGCCTCTGCATCACCCTCTTCGCCCTCGCCTTCGCCTTCCTCGGCGGCTGGCTCGTCGGCGGCAACGCGGAGCGTGACGACGGTGACAACGGTTTGATCTTCTGCGCTGACGGCGGTGACTCCGCTCGGCAGGTCAACATCAGCAACGGTGATGACGGTGTCGACCGTCATTTCATTGATATCGATAACAAGTTCGTCAGGAATGCTACGTGGGGTCGTGCGAACTTGGATTTCCATCATTTGCTGGTCGACGAGGCCGTTATTCATTGCGACTTGCTTAGCTTCGCCCTCAAGGCGGACCGGCACGCTCACGGTGATTTCTTCGGTGAGATCGATCTGGATGAAGTCGACGTGAGCCACGGTGCGCCGCACTGGGTGTCGTTGCACTTCTTTCACGATGGCGGGGTACACGCTGCCATCGACGGTGAGGTCGAGAATCGTGTTCATGCCTGCTGCTCCTGAGAGGGCAAGGCGCAGATCTCGGCGGTTAACGGAGATGCTGAGTGGTTCCATACCTTGTCCGTAGACGACAGCAGGGATGCGATCCTCACGGCGAATGCGGCGTGATTCTGCACTTCCGGTCGTGCGACCGGCTTCGGCGATGAGAACTGAATCTGACATGGTGAGCCTCGAGTTACCTAGACCTCAGGATGAACTGGTGTGGCGGCAGGATTACCTCCACAGCGTCAACTGAGGTTATCGGCGACTTGTCGAGGCCACACCTGCCGTGCAACGGTTCTCAAACAAGGTCGTGTGCACCATTGGCGATCAACATCAAGTCGAGCACACCAGTACTCCCAACCTCATTGCGTGAAGATGAGGTCGGGTGACCTCAGGCGTAATTTTCGCCGCTGAAGATTTCGCTCACACTCGTGTCGTCAAACACCGCAGACAGGGCTTGAGCGATGAGTGGTGCGATCGATAGCACCTCGACCTGTGAGAGCCGCTTGTGTTCTGGCAGTGGCAACGTATTGGTAAGAACAAGCCGCTCAAGAGGTGATGCGCTGAGGCGCTCGACGGCAGGCCCTGAGAGCACCCCGTGGGTCGCCATAGCCCAGACTTCGGTAGCGCCTCGCTCGAGAAGAATTTCAGCAGCCGAGACGATAGTTCCGCCGGTATCGATCATGTCGTCGGTCAAGACGCACAGACGGCCCTGTACATCGCCGATGACTTCTTTTGCTTCGACGACATTCACTTGACCCTTTGGACGGCGTTTGTAGATGAACGCGATATCGGCCTCACAGTCGTGAAGGTGCTGAGCCATGCGTTCTGCAACCTTGATGCGACCCGAGTCAGGAGACACGATCACCGGAGCGTTGGGGGCGTGTTGGCGGATGTAGTTCTCGAGAACGGGTGCGGCGGTGAGATGGTCAACCGGCCCATCGAAAAAACCCTGGATCTGTCCGGAGTGAAGGTCGATGGAAATGAGACGATTTGCGCCCGCGAGTTTGAACATGTCGGCCACGAGCCGCGCCGTCACGGGTTCGCGCCCTTCTGCTTTGCGGTCTTGGCGCGCATAACCGTAAAACGGACATACCGCAGTGATGCGTTTTGCCGACGCTCGGGCTGCGGCGTCGATCATTGCGAGTTGCTCCATGATGGAGTCGTTCACCGAACTGCCATCGATGCCGTAATGGCTTTGCATGATGAACACGTCAGTTCCACGAACACTCTCAGCGAAACGTGGCCGGATTTCACCGTTCGAGAACTGGGTGATGTTGGGGTCGCCTAAGGAGAGTCCGAGATGTTGAGCGACCTCACCCGCAAGGTCTGGATGCGTGCGCCCGGAGTACAGCGCAAGCTTCTTCGTTGTTACCTTCTCGAGTGACTCCACCTTGCTCCCCTCCGCGCCGAAGGTCGACGCCGCCTTCATCCTAGAACGCTGGCCTGCCTCTCAACTAGGTCACAAGAGCGGAACAGCGATATTCGACATACCGGTGAAGTGGCTCAGCCGTTGCGGTGATCTCGGGCTCGCATGATGTGCTCAACTTCTGCGAGTTGTTCGCGGTCGTTCACACCCCGAGTTTCGTCTGGTTCGGTGCTGACCGATCCGACGTGTCCATCTTGAGCGAGTGCAGCAATCGCGTCGGTGAGGTAGTA
>CBFHYI010000088.1:0-4702 GCA_965660025.1 uncultured Ilumatobacteraceae bacterium
AACCCTGAGCGAATTTTGCTTGCAGCCATGTCGTGCGGCATCGGTGAGGTCGCATTGCAGCGGGCGGTGAACTACGCCGGCGAGCGAGTCGTGTTTGATCGTCCGATCGGAGCGAACCAGGCAATCTCTCACCCTCTCGCAGATGCTCACATTCATTTGCGGTCGGCGTATCTCACGATGATGGAAGCCGCTTGGCGATACGACAACGGTCTCGAATGTGGTGAGCACGCAAACTCAGCGAAATACCTGGCGGCCGATGCCGCGTTCACGGCTGCTGACCGGGCGGTGCAAACCCATGGTGGTCTCGGATACGCAACCGAATATCAGGTGGAGCGATTTTGGCGGGAGGCACGACTGCAACGTCTGGCGCCGGTGAGCCAAGAAATGTCGCTGAACTTCATTGCCCAGACCGTGCTCGGGCTCCCCCGAAGCTACTGACGTCGCTACGGGAAAATGACGGTGCGGTCTCCGATGAGGAGCACACGGTCTTCGGCCCACATCCTCACCGCTCGGGCAAGCACGAGACGTTCGGTGTCCTGACCGAGTTCAACGATGTCAGCAGCCGTGTGGCTGTGGTTGACGCGAGCGACGTCTTGTTCGATGATCGGCCCTTCATCGAGTTGAGCGGTGACGAAGTGAGCGGTGGCGCCGACCAATTTCACCCCTCGTTGATGCGCTTGGTGGTAGGGCTTTGCGCCTTTGAAGCCAGGGAGTAGCGAGTGATGAATGTTGATTGCCCGTCCGTCGAGGCGCTGGCACAGGTCGTCAGAAAGAATCTGCATGTACCGCGCAAGGACGACGAGGTCGACGTTGTGCTCGTCGACGATCGACATGATCGCTGCTTCCTGCTCAGCTTTTGTGTCAGCGCTGACCGGCAGGTGGTGAAACGGAATGCCGTATCGCTCGGCGGTCTCAGCAACATCGGGGTGGTTTGAGACAACCGCCGGAATATCGACCTGGAGAAGCCCGTTGCGCCAGCGATACAGCAGGTCAACGAGGCAGTGATCGAACTTTGACACCATGATGAGAACACGTGGTCGCTCAGTGGCTTGGCGCACCCGCAGTTTCACTGGGCTCGCGTGACCAGCATCTGAGAGTCTTTGGCGAACAGCATCTGCGACGATCGCCGAGTCGTCGGTTGGTGTTTCAACAACTGTCCGTAGACAAAATAACTGTGATCCAAGATCACCAAATTGGGCGTTCTCGGTGATGTTGCCGTCGACATCAAGAAGCCCAGCCGACACGGCATGGGCAATGCCTGGCTCGTCGGGGGTGATGAGCGTGAGGATGTGGCTGGTCGACATGTCCTCTTGAGTCTGCGCCGTCATGATCCCAATCACAAACGTGAGGGCGAGTAACGGTGGTGGTCGTGCGGGAAATCGCCATGTCGCCTATCGTTCGTGCTGTGAATCGTGTCGGGTACATGCTGTGCGCTGCAGGTGTCATCGGGTTGGCTGCCTGCGGCGGAGACGATGTCGATGTTGCCCCGACGACGGCGGTTGTTGTCACGACGGTGCCACCGGTGAATGAAACCACGACAACGGTGTCGTCAACTGAGATCAGCGAGGCGGTCTTTGCAGCGATGAGCGATGGCTCAGCCGAGGCATTGGCAAGCATTACTGCCGTCGTGACACCAGGCTCCCCGGCTGACATTGCGGTGCGCCACCAGCTCACCGTTGCCGAGTTGGCGGCGATCGCAGAAGACGAGATTGCTGCGATGCCGACGACCACCTTGACGACGACGTCGACAACGGTTGAAGTGGGAAGCACGACGTCGACTGTGACAGCACCTGAAACTTCGAGCACGGTGGTGGAGGGATGTGAGTCGACGAACACGTGCACGGTGTACGACGCCCCGGTCTTTGACGATGAGGGTGGGTTGAGATCGTTTTCGGTGAACGGCGTCCCGCTTGAGCAAGTGGTGATCGGGCCCGGACCGCTCTCCGTCGTTGAAACGGTGCAAGCACGAGTGGTATCCGCATACCGGGCACCATCGGGCGTCACTGCGGTGTTGGTCTCGGTCACCGCGGCCGACGAGGCGTTGACGATCTTTGGTTTCGCAGCGATCCACCGACCGTTGACATCTGCTGATCTGCAGCCGGTGGAGACGCTCGGGTCGTGGGGTGCCGATCAGATCGCTGCCGGACAATCAGGCGAGACACTCCTCGTGTTTCCTGACACCCCCCTCGACGGCGACGTTGTGCTCACGGTCGTGACCTCATCAAGTATCGATCTCGAACTTGAGCTTGCGCTCATCACGCCGTAGGGAGTGGTCACGACTCGCAGCGATTACCCCATTGAGGGCACAGCAACTGGAGTGTCGGGTTGGTCGATGACCTCGAGAGGTGTTGTGCGAATCGACACGCTCACCGTTCCCGGTAGAGCCTCTCCGAGCACACTCCGAAGCGTGTCAAGGCCGAGTGGCTGGCCCGCAGCAGCAAGATCGACAAGCACATTCCATCCGTTCGACGACGAGCCGTTCACCGCGGTGGAGAGAACCCGAACATTGCTTCGCCGACCAACCCAGGCGTTGACAAGTCGATCAACGCGATCGACCGGCGGTTCATCGGCGAGGGTGGGGTCGAACGACTGGATCCATCGAATGTCAAGCGTGACCGTCGTGCCGATCGCGTCAGCAACGTTATTCGCGAGTTCGGGTGAGCTTGGAGGAGCGGCCGGGCCGCTCACGACAACATCGACCTGCCCTTCTGAGACGGTGACCTCGAGTAATTCCAGCACGACGCCCTCATTGGCGATACCGGCGAGCCAGTCGTTGAGCACGGCTGTTGCCACTTCGGTGGGGTCGGCAGCAGGTGGTGTTCCAGCCGAAGCAGAACCTTGTGCCCGAGCATCCCAGCGCACTGTCACTTCGGCGTCAGCACCCAGCACAGGAACGAGGCGTGTCGCAAGGGCGTAGGCCTCTGGTGGTTCGTCGAGACCGGTAAGTTCGACGGTGACGGCAGTACCGAGGACGTCGAGTGTGGTGACCTCGAGATCTTTGTTGCCGAGCCACAATTCGACCTCGGTGAGAATGTCACTTTGTTGACGTGATGACGCCGCAGCGTTGAGTGAACGTGATGTGAGCGGAATTGCGATGGCAACCGTCGCAATAAAGATGCCGATGACGACGGCCGCCATTCGAGAATCTCTGAAGAAGAAGCGGGCGGTCGGAATGACGCCGGTGATGAGAAGGGTTGCGAGAGCGCTGAACGCAATGGCGAACAGGTTCGTTGCATACAGCAGGGCTGACCCTTCAGCGAGCACACCTTCACGGGCACCGATGAGAATTCCTGTCGCAGCGAGCGGTGGCACGAGGGCAACCGCAACGGCAACGCCGGGAAGGGTCGCAGAGACATCTTCGTGAGCGACTGCATATGCACCAGCTGCGCCAGCTGCGATTGCAACAACGAGGTCACGTATGTCGGGGCTGGTGCGCCCGAGAATCTCGCTTCCGAGTTCAAGGCTCGGCAACAAGCGAGACAGCACGATCGAATATGCGAGCGACCACAGTGAGCCGATACCGACAACAGCTGCAGCTTGAATCGCTCGTCGACCGAGCCCGAGACCAACCGCGGCGGAGAAACTCATGATCGGTGTCATGAGGGGTGCAATGAGCATTGCACCGATCACGACCGCAACCGAGTTTGCTGCCAACCCCATGACGGCGATCGTCACGGAAAGGGTGAGCATCAGGAAAAACCTGACGAGCCATTTTC
Source organism: uncultured Ilumatobacteraceae bacterium (assembly GCA_965660025.1). Lineage (GTDB taxonomy): Bacteria > Actinomycetota > Acidimicrobiia > Acidimicrobiales > Ilumatobacteraceae > Casp-actino5. Next base: position 3,717 of record CBFHYI010000088.1, read on the forward strand.
GGTCTTGATCGGGAATAAGCCGCTTGAGCACCTCGATGCGCTCGTCTCGATCGAAGCGCTCATCGTCAGCGAGGAGTCGCGAAAACTCGACAAGCGAGCGGTTGCGGCGACCTTCGTTCACGATGAGATGTTACGACGACTCGACGGGTGAGATGTTTCAACGCCCCATTTCGTAGAACTCTGCGTTCGGTGAAATTCCGGCGAAGTTCGCAAGGCGGTTCGAGAGAGCGAAGAAGGAGGTGATTGCGCCGATGTCCCAGATCTCGTCATCGGTGAATCCTTTGGCACGCATGTCGTCGATCTCGGCGTCGGTGACGGTTGCTGAATCGGTCGCAACATGGAGCGCGAAGTTGACGATGTCACGTTCACGCTCACTGAGCATCGCCTTGGCGGGGTTGATCGCGACCTGGTCGGCAATGAGCGGGTTCTTTGAGCGAATGCGCAGGATCGCTCCATGGGCAATGACGCAGTACATGCATTCATTGACGGCAGAGGTGGCGACGACGATGAGTTCACGTTCGGCTTTTGAGAGGCCTTCCGATTTATCCATCAACGTGTCATGAAGTGCGAAGAAGGCCCGAAATTCTTCTGGTCGGGCGGCGAGAGCAACGAAGACGTTGGGAACAAACCCTGACTTTTCTGACACTGATTCGATGAGTTCCCGAATGTCGTCAGGCATCTCATCGAGGGTTGGCACGTGGAATCGGCTGATGTTGCTATCGCTCATCACATGATGTTCGCAGATTTCGGTCACGAAGTTGAAGGGCGACCAACAATTGCAAATGCGGCTGCGGCCGCGTTGCCAACGTTGAGCGAATCGACGTCGTGAAGAGGTATGCGTACTTGTCGCTCAGCAATGTTCATCGTGGCATCGAGAAGGCCCGGGCCTTCAGCGCCGAGCATGAGTGCGAGTCGAGGTGGCACGTCGAGTTGCCAAATGTCGTCGGCGTTGTGGTGAGGTGTGAGGGCCCATGTTGTCCAGCCTG
>CBFHYI010000089.1:0-4684 GCA_965660025.1 uncultured Ilumatobacteraceae bacterium
TGATCGTCATGCCGGCAGCAAGCGCAATCGTTTCGTCCGCAGACTGATCAGCTGAGACCTTCAGACCACCTTTCATGCCTTGCAGAGCACGAGTTGAGTTGTGCTGAACTCGCCACGCCTGAAATAAGCCGCGACTTCCATCATCCATTTCGATCAACAGATTGAGTTCAATAACTCGACGCGGTTGAGCGATCTGTTCAGCCATGTCCTCAGGTAAACCAAGAACCTCAGCGGCCCGGTGAATACGCTGACGCATAACACCAAAGCTGGTCAACGACGACGATGAACCAGCCCGAGCGGCGCTCGCGTGATTGACATCTGACCGCAATCTCTCCAACAGTGTCATTCACTCAGTGGTCGGACTTCTTGCCAGCACCTGCATACGACATTTGTCCATATCTACAGCAGGAGTCTTCGCAGGAAGCGTGCTCGCTCGAATGGCGGTTGGTTCGTGTCGGGGTGGTACCTCACGCCTCACTACCGTGATCGCAACAAGTGATTCGTTAAGGAGGGCTTTGATGACGTGGAACGGTGATGTTTGCGGGCTAGTCGACGAGTTCCGCAGTGGCCGTCTTCACCCTGCAGAGGTCATGACTGAAACGCTTTCTGAGATCGCGTCAAGCTCGCTCAATGCGTTCAGTTTCATCGATGAAGAGGGCGCGCTTGCAGCAGCAAGAAACGCCGATGTGCAGGCCCCCTTCGGGGGAGTGCCCCTAGGCGTGAAAGAACTTGATTCGGTGAAAGGTTGGCCCCTCACTGAAGCAAGTGCAGTGTTTGCCGATCGAGTGGCCGAGCACACCTCAACGATGGTGTCCCGCTCAATGGCGGCTGGAGCAATACCGGTCGGTTTGACCACCGCAAGCGAATTCGGTGGAGTGAACCTCACCCGAACAGTTCTCAACGGTGCAACCCGTAACCCGTGGGACCACTCTCGAACACCGGGCGGATCATCTGGAGGTTCGGCATCAGCGGTCGCAGGCGGCCTCGTGCCTATCGCAACCGGAGGCGACGGCGGCGGTTCAATTCGCATTCCAGCGGGTTTCTGCGGGCTCGTTGGGCTGAAAGGAACATTTGGTCGCATACCCCGGAGCCCGAAAGCCCTTGTTGGCAACCTCACCGTCTCCATCGGCAGCCTGACACGATCGATTCGAGATACCGCCCGCTGGTTCGACGTGACAAATGGTTTCGATCCGCGAGACACGTTGAGCCTGCCGAAAGTCACCGGATGGGAAACTCAACTCGGGTCATTTACCGACACCTTGCGTGAATGTCGCGTTGCAGTTATCCCTGACTGGGGAGGCGCAACTGTCTCACCCGCAATGTGGGACGTACTCACCGAAGCAGCTGGGGCAGTCATCGGGGGCTTCGGCATGCGCCGAGCCGAGATTGACTCGACCCTCCCGTCGATGGGTGCGGCATGGTCGATCAGCGGAATGATCGCCGTTCGAGCAGAACTCGGTGATCGCTGGCCAGCATGTGAAGGTGATCTCACCCCCGAAATTCGGGCTGGTCTTCGCTACACCGAAGGCCTCTACAACGAAGACGGCCGGGCCCGCATTGAGGAACGACGAATGGCTGTCGTCGAACGGATGGCCGACATCTTCAATGACGTTGACTTCGTGATCACAGCCTCAAACCCTGACATTGCGTTCGACGCTGAAGGACCGTTACCAGACACCTTCGGTGGGCTCGTGGCCGGCGCACGAAATAACGGCCGCCTCACGTTCCCAGCCAACATCGCAGGAAATCCTGCAATATCGATACCGGCAGGAAGCGTTGACGGATGCCCAGTTGGGTTGCAGGTCATCGGCCGGCACCACAGCGAACAACAACTTCTCGACATTGGACTATGGATGGAGCATGAACGTCCGTGGCCGCTTGTTGCACCCAAACTCTGACGTAATGTCAGATCGACTCAACATGTGATGGAGAAGTGACTGAAGTGAGCGAAAACACAGTTTCTTTCGGATATCTCGTACCAACGCGCGAGGCAGTCATGTCAGGAGACTTCGATGCCCAGCGCCTACTGCGATTTGCTGACCGAGCCGAGCAACTCGGTTATGACTCGGTGTGGGTTGGAGACTCAATCGTTGCTCGTGCCCGCCATGAACCACTCGCAATGCTGGCTGCGATCGCTGCCCGCACTGAATCGGTTGCACTGGGAACAGCGGTCCTGCTGCCGGTGCTCAACAAAACTTGTGCACAACACCCATGCTGCAAACGACCCGACCGCACGATCAAGCCACACGTATCGAGATCGTCCGGCAGAAATTGTGCGATGCACCGACTCATGGACAGGCATATACAGCGCCTGAATGAATATCGCGCACAGCACGATTGCAGCAATCAGAGGAACGGTGTCATTGGTGTACAGCACGACTGTCGTAACCCAGCCGGCGGCAGGCCACAAGGCATTGAAGAGTGTCCTCCAGCCAAAACTTCCCACGAAAGGCTCAACCACCTTCCGCTCATAAGCAAGACGATCAATATTTGCCTGCGATGAATCTGCAGTTACACCCATGCGATAATTGTAAATTAGACTCCAGTAAAAGTAAAGAAAAAATGTCCTGTCAGTTCATCGATTTCCTCTTGTGGCGGGCACAGTTAAGAGATGAACCTTCGAGGCTCTTCGATGAACAGCCGTCCAGTACGGGTAAGCACAGTCATCGACGCAAACCCTGATCGTGTCTGGGCGGTGATCTCAACTGCTGGAAATCTCGAGAACGTTCACCCATTTTGTTCCAGCAATCCTGTGTCAGCGTGGCCAGGTGTAGGAGCACACGACGAAGTGCACTACCGGAGCGGTTGGGTATATCACCGTCATTTCACTCACTGGATCGACCGGACCGGCTACGACCTCGATATTGGCGCCACCGGCGAAGAAACCTCTCATGTGTCGTGGCGTCTCCACCCGCTCGACGATGAGCACACCCGCCTCACCATCAAAGTCTGGCCCCGACCGATAAGCCGGATACCCGGGCTTCGCCAATTCCTACGAATCATTATTGTCGGCCCACTCATGCGCAGATACCTGCAAGCCGTCACCGCCGGAGTCAACTGGTATGTCATCAATGGTGAGCCGGTGAAAGAAGATCAATTCGGGTCGCACATCTGGTTCTCCGAGAAAAAGCGAAACCGTTAAAGCTTCGTTGAGGAGACGGCAGTCATGCCGCTGAGAGTCATTCAATGACTTTGATCAAAGGGATGTAGGGTTCAGAGGCCTAGCAACTCGAGCACCAAAGGCGGCCCAGTGGCCAATACAACTTCTCGAACTGCACCGGTTTCTCAACGGGAACGAGTGACGTCATTAGATCTCATTCGAGGTATCGCGATTCTCGGTATTCTCCCTATGAACGCCCTCACGTGGGGTTTCAGAGATTTCGCCGGCTACAGCAACGTTGATGCCGCCGGGACGAAACAGCCATTCGACTGGGTCATCGGCGTTGGATCAAAACTGTTCATCGAGCAGAAAATGATGGCGTTGTTCTCACTGCTGTTCGGCGTAGGGGTCGTTATTTTTTGGGAACGAGCAGGTTCGAAAACGGCACGCCCCAACTGGTTAAGCCTTTGGCGATTTACCCTGCTGTTCATCATCGGAAGCGTTCATGCATGGATTTGGTTTGGTGACGTGCTGACTGCATATGCGATCTCCGCACCGATCGTGCTCGCGGTTCATCGGCGATCACCAAAAGTTCTCATGGCGGTAGGGGTCGGGCTTGTCGTAATTGGCTCCCTCAGCGCAGCGTTAGTTCAGATCGGTGTCAATAACGGCAATTTTCCAATTGGTGAGTATTGGGTGCCCGGTGGAACTCCGTTGTTGGAAAGCGATCTATTGATTTGGTTTTATGCCGATGCCATATTGCGTTCAGTCGGATTGATGCTGATTGGAGTGGGTTTGTATCGACTAGGCATTGTGCAGGGTGACCGACCTCGAGAGATGTACCAGAAGATGGCTTTCTGGGGTTTTGGGATCGGTCTTCCACTCACTTGCATCGGAGTCGCGATTCATGTTGCCGACGGTTGGTCTGAGCGGACGGCCCTCACCGGACACATTCCTCTCGGACTTGGCACAATTCCAATGGCGGTTGGCTACATAGGTGTGTTTGTTCTATGGAAAAACAATGTCAACAAACTGCAGCAGCGACTCCAAGCCGCAGGCCGGATGGCGATGACAAATTATCTCTCCCAGACTGTCCTCGGTATTTCGACTCTCGCGGTGTTGGCACAGGAAGTTGAACTCACACGAACAATGATTTTCGCCTGGATACTGTTGATCTGGGTACTGCAACTCTGGTGGTCACCGTGGTGGTTGGAGCGTTTTCGTTTTGGTCCCGCCGAGTGGCTCTGGCGCTGCGGAACGTATCGCAGCCGCCAGCCGTTCCGGCGTTCAACTCGTTGAGTCGTTAGCTCTCTTCTTCCGGCGAATAAGAGCAACAATGCCGAGAATTACGTTTACGAATACCCAGAGAGCCCCGACAAAATAAAGAAGCAAAAGAGTCATGGCTTCATCTACTGCCCCGCAAACGATTTCCCCAGCGACGCCTGCACGACCGTCATCAGTTACGTATTCGTCACAATCTCCGAGGCTCGTCCCGATCTGAAACATGACGTAGACAAAGAAGACCTGGATGGCAATAACGATCCACGTAAATAGTGAGATCTTTCGCATGAAACAACACCGTAG
>CBFHYI010000090.1:0-4677 GCA_965660025.1 uncultured Ilumatobacteraceae bacterium
GCGCGACGAGGTGCTGCCGATCGCTGACCCGTCGTGGATTAACTCTGGCGACCTTCAGCATTTTGTTCCACTCACTCCTCGACGCATGCTCGACACAAGAAGCGGGCTGGGAGCTGCTGAAGCTGGTCGAATCGAGAATGGCAGCATCGAAATTCCGATTGCAGGTGAAGGCGCAGTGCCGGGAACCGGTGTGAAAGCGGTTTGGGTCAACGTCACCGCTGTCGATGGGCGCATCGATCGTTACGGGGGTTTCGTGACCGCATATCCATGTGGTTCTGTTCCCGACACGAGCACGTTGAACTTTGATCACCGTCAGACGGTTGCGAACTCCGCTCTCGTACAACTTTCTGAAACCGGGTCGATCTGTCTCTACACCTTCGGCGCCGCTGACCTCCTCATCGACGTATTCGGCTACTTGCCAGAAGGCTCGTCATTTGACGCGATACGACCCCAACGACTGATTGACACTCGAAGCGGCCTCGGTGTCGATGATGCAGCAAAGGTGGTGAACGAGTCGGTCAACGTCAAGGTGACAGGTGTGGGCAGTGTGCCTGAGACCGACGTCTCCGCAGTGGCCGTGAACATCACCGTCGATGGGACGATTGCTGACGCGTTCGGTGGTTTCGTGACGGCGTACGGATGCGGAGATATCCCCGATGCGAGTTCATTGAATTTCGTGAGCGAACAGACTGTCGCAAATGCTGCGATCGTTCCGGTGGCCGACGATGGAACGATCTGCTTCGCAATTGACGATGAAGCAAACCTCATCGTTGACGTTGTCGGAGTGCTGCGCGCCGGAGCGGGGTTCGTGCCACAGGCCCCGCAACGAATTGCAGACACCCGCCGAGTCGAACGGGTCGGCAACATCGAGGGAACTGGTGGTCCACTTGAAATTCAAGTCGCCAACACTACGTCTATCGATGGAAAACGGGTGATCGCGGCATCGCTCAATCTCACTGTTGTCGACACCGAAACAAACGACTTTGGCGGTTTCGCAACGGTGTACCCGTGCGGAACCCGCCCCGATGTCTCAAATCTCAACTTCACGAATTCAACGACTGTGGCTGGCGGCGTGGTCTCGCCGGTTGACAAGAACGGGCATGTCTGCGTCTACCTGTACGGCACCGCCCACGTGCTCGTTGATGTGAACGGTCTCGTCACCTCCTGAGTTGTGTTCTCAACTGGTTGAAAGCGGGCACCCGTCGCCTATCGTGCGAGCATGGAACTCAATGGAAGTAGTGCAGTAGTAACCGGCGGAGCCTCAGGAATTGGAGCCGCCGCCGCCCGTCAGTTGGCAGCAAAGGGAGCGAAAGTTGTCGTTGCTGACCTTCAAGAAGACGCAGGAAATGCCGTCGCCGACGAGATCGGTGGGGCGTTCTGCAAAGTTGATGTCACCAACACCGACGACATCATCAACGCAGTTGAGATGGCAACGAGCATGGGGCCACTCAAAGCACTCGTGAACTCAGCAGGTATCGGTTGGGCGCAGCGCACCGTTGGCAAAGACGGAAGCTACGACTCAGCGGCAAACCTCGAAGCCTTCCAACGGGTCATCAACATCAACCTCATCGGAACCTTTGACTGCATCCGCCTCGGCGCAACTGCGATGAGCCGGAACGAGCCCGACGAGTTCGGCGAGCGCGGCGCAATTTGCAACCTCGCATCGGTTGCTGCATTCGATGGCCAGATCGGCCAGGCCTCATACTCAGCATCGAAAGGTGGCGTTGTTGGTATGACGCTTCCCATCGCACGTGACCTCGCTGCGGTTGGCGTACGCGTGAACACCGTCGCCCCGGGTCTCATCGATACCCCGATTTACGGTGAAGGCGAGGCAAGCGAGCAGTTCAAGGCAAACCTGCAGCGAGGCGTGCTCTTCCCACAACGGCTCGGCTCACCCGACGAACTCGCATCAATGGTTGTCGAGTGCATCACCAATAGCTACATGAATGCTGAGACCATCCGTGTGGATGGTGGCATTCGCATGCAACCTAAGTGACGACCTTGCGTCGGTCAGATGGCCGGCGCACAATCTTCAATAGTGAGAATGAGACGGCTGCTCTCACGTGGTGTAGTCGGCGTTGATTCTCACATAGCCATCGGTGAGGTCACAGCCCCACGCCCGTGCGGTTCCCGAGCCAATTCCGAGTGACACATGAATGAGCACCTCGTCGCCCTGTAGGTATGACGAGAGCTCTTCGAGCTCGCGGTCAGACACCTGCTGCGGAAAGAGTTCTTCGCTGCCGATTCGGATGACGACATTGTTCTGATCGATGTCGTCATCATTGATCTTGCCAACCGCCATGGCGATACGGCCCCAATTTGGATCGGCTCCATGAATGGCGGTTTTCACAAGCGGAGAGTTGACGATCGACTTTGCGACCCGGCGAGCTTGGGCCTCGTCGCGCGCTTCATCGACGAGCACCTCAATCAAGGTTTCGGCCCCTTCGCCGTCGGCCGCGATTTGGCGAGTGAGGTCGGTGCAGACCTGCATGAGAGCCGATTCGAAGGCGTCACGAGATACGTCGGCGATAGTCCCTGACGACATGATGACCGCGGTATCGCTTGTCGATGTGTCTCCATCGATCGATACACAATTGAAGGTGGCGTCAGCGACGCGTGAAAACGTGCTCTGTAGCACCTCTGCAGAAATGTCGGCGTCGGTGAAGATCATGGCGATCATCGTTGCCATGTCGGGCTCGATCATTCCAACGCCCTTCGCAACTCCTGAAACCACAGCCGAGCTGCCGGCAATTGGTGCCGATGACGTCTTTTCGACCGTGTCGGTCGTCATGATTCCCCGAGCAATATCGCCGAGTCGAGCCGACCACGAGTGGTCAGAGATCTCTGTGAAACCGGCTCGAATGGTGTCCATTGGATAGGGGCGGCCGATGACGCCAGTTGATGCAATGAGCACATCACCGGGCTCGCAGCCGACGTGGCGAGCTGTGAGTGCAACAACCTCACGGGCATCATCTTCACCCTGTTGGCCATTGGCGACGTTGGCGTTTTTTGAGATGACGACCACCGCAGAGGCCTGAAGGTTGGTGATGTGCTCCCGGCTCACCAACACGCTCGGACCGACAAATCGACTTTGCGTAAAGACACCGGATGCGGCAACCGGCCCGTCGGTCGCAACGATGACGAGGTCGTCGGTTGAATCTTTGACGCCGATATTCGCGACGATGCCGCGAAATCCGGTGGGCAGAGAAAGATCTGATGACGAGTTCATGAGCGCAACCTAACGAGAGCACTCTAGCGATCAGAGAATTTACGCACGAGGTATCGATTTACGTGCGGGACTGAAGAATTGCTTCGGCGCAACGCCGGCCCGAATAGAGCGCCCCTTGAGTTGAACCCGTGTCTCGGTGATCACCACACACATACAAATTTGGTTCGACCTCAACCGACCGTTTAGGAGAGAAGTGGGGGGTTTGGTCTGGCTGACCGTACTCGATCTCATCGACGCGCAGCGTCGTCCAGCTCTGAACTGATGACCCCCACCACGACGTCAACTGAGATCTCGCCTGCTGCTCAAGATCAGCTCCGGTGAATCCCGGAGCAGCTGCGGCGATGAGGTGCCGGCCTGGTGGGGCGTAGCGGGATGACACGTTTGACATGACCGACACATTTGACACCGGTCCCGAACGATCTCCGTCGAGCACGATCAATCGCCGATCGGTTGGTGCTTCGGGTGCATCGAACCAGACGCATCCGGCCGAACGCGGGGTGTGGCGAGGTCGATCGAGCAGCTCAGCGGCCGAGTTGCCATCGGTGGCGACGACGACCGCTGATGCATCAACCTCTCCCGAGTCGACGCGTACCGTAGAGGCTGTCACCGATCTCACGGGCACGTTCAAGTGGACTGAACTCGATGGAAGGCGGCTGCCAAGTTGCTGCGAGATCGTCTTCATGCCGTATCGAGGGACAGCGGCCCGTCCGGTGAACAACATTTTGAGAATGGTGTCAAACATTCGGGCACTCGTGTTGAGGGATGGGTCGAGTTGAATACCTCCGACAAGTGGCCGGAAGAAGCGCTGAATACTGCGGTTGGAGAAACCGAGGGTGGTGAGCGCGTCGATCGTTGCGACATCAGGTCCGCGAAGCAGGTCAGGCACATCGGTTCTTGACAGACGAAATCGAAGGGCGAGCAGTCGAATGAGGTCGCCAGGGGTTGCCACCGAACGAGAGACTGCCGTGCGCAAGGTCGGAATGAGCGATGCGGGGCGCTGCAGGGGGTCTCCCAATTCCCAGAACCGGTCGTCGGTATAAATCAGCGCACCAGGGTCAAACAGTTCGAGTTCAAGTGCCTCAACATCGAGCTGTCGATCAAGCTCGGGGTATGCGGTGAGGAGCACCTGAAACCCTCGATCGAGTAGGAAGCCATCGACCTCGTCGGTTCGGACTCGGCCACCAACGTCATCGCCAGATTCGATCACTACGACGGGAGCCCCCGCCTCGTGCAGGGTTACCGCACATGACAGCCCGGCGAGACCAGCTCCAACGACAATGACTGGTCGATCGGTGAGGGTTGACATCTAGATCAGAGTACGGCGGCGAGTGCTTCTTCCAGCGTCTGATGCGTAAATTCGTAGCCAGATTCCTGGAGTTTCGTCGGCAACACCCGTTGCCCGGTGAGCAACAGTTCTTCGGCGAATTGTGATCCCACGAGAAGCTTTG
>CBFHYI010000091.1:0-4563 GCA_965660025.1 uncultured Ilumatobacteraceae bacterium
CCACACCAGGCCCTTTGCGCCGATGCCCTTGGCTCGGTCGGTGAGTTTGTCCAGTTGATTACGACCAAAGTCTGCCGCACCGCCCGACACGAGGATGCCTTTGATCGACTCGGCGCCAGCGAAGGCCTTGAACTCAGTGGAGGCAAACGTTGAGGTCAACTCCACGAGTTCCATACCGAAACGAAGGTCGGGTTTGTCAACGCCGAATCGATTCATCGCATCGTGCCACGTCATTCGTTCGATGGCCGGCGGGCGTTCACCAAGCACTGCTTCTGCAGCCGCAAGCACGGCGTCTCCAACGGCATCGAGGACATCGTCTTGGTCAACAAACGACATTTCCATATCGAGCTGCATGAACTCGTACTGCCGGTCTGCGCGAAGGTCTTCATCGCGCAGACAACGCGCGATCTGGTAGTAGCGGTCGGTGCCGCCGACCATTAACAACTGCTTAAAGAGTTGTGGTGATTGCGGAAGCGCATAAAACTCACCGGGTGATTTTCGACTTGGCACAAGGAACTCGCGGGCTCCCTCTGGCGTGGAAGGTACGAGCATCGGCGTTTCAACCTCAACGAACCCTTGGCGTTCCATCGATGTTCTCACTGCGCTGTTAACCGCCGCCCGCACTCGTAGGTTTCGCTGCATGCGATTTCGACGCAAGTCGAGGTAGCGATACTGCAACCGGACGTTTTCGTCGACATCATTCGCTCGGTCATCAATGGAGAACGGTGGCGGATCAGAACGGCGAAGAATTTCGACCTCACAGTCGCCGATTTCGATCTCGCCAGTTGGCAACGAATCGTTCACAGTGCCCTCGGGGCGGGCCCGAACGACACCGGTGATCCTCACCACATATTCAGACCTCACGTCGACGTTGTTATTGATCACACACTGGAGAAGGCCGCTGTGATCGCGGAGATCGACAAACGCGAGATGCTCACCATGCTCTCGACGTCGACCAACCCAGCCACATACTGAAACTTCCGACCCGATATCAGAGGCACGAAGGTCACCACACATATGGGTTCGCATCGAAGTAGCACCGGAGTGCGAGACAGGGGGATTCATGAGGATGCTCCTTGGAGGGAAGATAAACGCGAAATCAGTGTGCCTAGAAGGTCGGCACGGGCGACCGAAAGTTGCTCATCATCAGATCGAAGGTCGCGAATCAGTGCGGTACCGGCCTCCCGCTCTGATTCGCCAATGAGGACGGCAAACCTTGCGCCGCTTCTGTTGGCGGCTTTCATTTGGGCTTTCATGCTTCGCTGGTCCCAACTTCTCTCGGCTCGAATTCCACCAGCGCGCAGTTCGGTACACACAGCGAGTGCATCGCTTCCATCGCCAACATCAACAACAAATACGTCTGAGTTTTGGCTGGGGGCCGCAAATACATTTTCATCGTCGCAGGCGAGCAGGGTCCTATCGAGCCCAATTGCGAACCCGACACCAGGGGTGTCAGGTCCACCAAGATCAGCGACGAGCCCATCGTAACGGCCTCCCCCACCGAGGGCGTTTTGAGCCGAATCGAGAGTTCCTCCGCGGTATTCAAATGTCGTGCCACGGTAGTAATCGAGGCCCCGAACCAACTTGAAATCAAGGGTGTATGGCACTCCCACTGCATTCAGACCTTCGCAGACCACCTCAAAATGCTCGGCAGCCTCTGCACACCAATAACTATTGATGAGAGGCGCCTCGGCAATCACCAGGGCATCTTGAGAGCGTTTACTGTCGAGCACCCGCAAGGGGTTCCGCAGCAGGGTTTGTTGTGACTCTGGGGAAAGATCAGCGTTACGAGATTCGAAGTAGTCGTACAGTGCAGCGACATAACGGGAGCGATCATCGGGAGTACCTAACGAATTGATGGCGAGTTCGACGTTGCGCAGCCCCAACGCAGCAAAAAACGTCCAACCGAGTTGGATGACCTCGATATCGACGTAGGGATCAAGTGATCCGAGAACCTCAATACCGACTTGATCAAACTGGCGGTACCTGCCCCGCTGTGGTTTCTCGTAGCGAAAGTTCGGACCTGCGTACCACGCCTTAAACGGCGTCGTTGGCCGATGTTCAACGAAACTCCGGCAAATACTTGCCGTCTGCTCAGGCCTCAGCGCCACATGCCGTTCGCCCTTATCGACAAAGTCGTACATTTCTTTTGTTACAACATCAGTTGCTTCACCAAGGCGGGTAAATACGCCAATGTCCTCCAGTAATGGAGGGATCACAAGGTCATACCCGGCAACGCCAACGGTGTGTTCAAATACGTCAACAAAACGTCGCCACCTGAACGATTCAGGCGCGGTGATATCGCGCATTCCTGGGCTCGTGCTGAATTCGGGCACGTGGCGAGGTTACCGGCCTAAGCGAACTCCTGCGGTGATCTCTTAGGAGTTGTCGTCTGCTGATCCACCGGGAATGATGCGATACGCGTCGTAGACCGAATTGATCGCCTTTATCCGGTGAAGAACGGTCTGTAACTGCGTTGCATTCTTTAATTCGAATTCAAATCGCATCTTCGCGACTCGGTCGTCGCCTGTGAGGGTCTCGCAGGAAACAATGTTCACATGGTGGTCACCAAGGGCATTCGCCACATCTCGAAGCAGGTTGGTGCGGTCGAGGGCGACCACTTCCACTCCGGCATTCACCACACTCTGGGATCCGTCAACATCCCAATCGACGTCGATAAGACGAGCCGACTGTTCTTCACTCAGACCGAGCGCGTTTGCGCAGTCGGTTCGGTGAACGCTGATTCCGCGTCCACGGGTGACAAAGCCAATGATCGGGTCACCTGGAACTGGAGTGCAACAGCTGGCAAGGCGAACAAGTAGATCTTCAAGACCTTCAACATGAACCCCAGATTCGCTATCGCGTCGCAGCCGATGTCGAAGGATCTCTTCGGGCGGCGCATCGACAACACGGCTCGGGTCGAACGCGTTCGCCATTCGAAGAGCAACACTTCGAGCAGATTGATGCCCCTCACCAATTGCCGCTAACAAGCCATCGAGATCGCCTTGGGCTGTCTCTTCCACGATGCGAACAAACTCATCATCTGTCCACACCTGCTGCAGAGGTACCCGCTCACGTCGGAATTCCTCGGTCAGTTCCTCTCTGCCCTCTTCGATCGCATCAAGACGACGTTCCCGACTGAACCACTGTCGAATTTTGTTTCGAGCCCGAGTGGAAACAACGAAGGTCAACCAGTCTTGTGATGGTGATGCATCATCTGATTTCGAGGTGAGAATTTCGCATGAATCGCCACTGTTGAGTGTGCTGTCGAGGGCAACAAGACGACCATTTACTTTGGCCCCGTAACATGCGTGGCCAACTTCGGTATGCACGGCGTAGGCGAAGTCGATCGGAGTCGAGCCGATCGGCAACGCAACGACCCGACCCTCCGGAGTGAAGACGTACACCTCGTCTTGATCGAGGTCTGTCTTCAACGCCTCCATGAACTTTGACGGGTCATCAACTTCTGCTTGCCAATCGACAAGACGATTGAGCCAATCGATATCACCATCGTCGCCGCCTGCTTTGTACGCCCAGTGAGCAGCGACGCCCCACTCCGCTCTCCGATGCATCTCATCGGTACGAATTTGAACCTCCATCGGTCTGCCGTTTGCACCGATCACCGTCGTATGAAGACTTTGATACAGGTTGAACTTTGGCATCGCGATGTAGTCCTTGAAGCGTCCCACCACGGGACGCCAATTTCCATGGATACAACCGAGAGCTGCGTAACAGTCCTTGACCGTTGGAGCAATCACCCGCACCGCAACGATGTCGAAGATGTCATCAAAGTCTCGACCCTTCACCACCATCTTCTCGTAGACGCTCCACAAGTGCTTACTGCGGCCAGTGACCTCACACTGGACACCTGCCTCAATGAGCCGGGTACGTACCGTGGCGATCGCTTGCGCAACCGACAGATCACGTTCAGGAGTGCGCTCTGACACGAGGTGATCTAGTTCAGCAAAGCGTTTGGGATGCAGCGCCGAAAACGCGAGATCTTCTAATTGTTGACGAACCTCTTGAATACCCAACCTGTGAGCAAGCGGTGCATAGATGTCAAGCGTTTCCTGCGCAATTCGATGCTGACGATCTGGAGACATCGACGCAATCGTTCGCATGTTGTGCAGTCGATCAGCGAGTTTGATGAGCAACACTCGAAGATCTTTTGCCATCGCAACGAGCATCTTGCGCATCGTCGCGGCCTGCTGTGCCTCCCGAGAATCAAACTGCAAGCGATCGAGCTTGGTCACACCGTCAACAATCGCGGCAACGTCTTCGCCGAAATCTCTGCGCAGGTCATCGAGCGAAAGTTCAGTATCTTCAACCGCATCATGCAACAAGGCGGCTGATAGAGAAATGTCGTCGAGCCCAAATTCGGCGACAATTTTGGCCACCGCGAGCGGGTGGTGAATATAACTTTCGCCGCTCGAACGCAATTGTGTTGCGTGGGCTTCAGCCGCCACGTCATACGCACGATGAATCATTCCCGTTGAGGCCTTGGGGTGGTACTTACGGTACGAATCAACCACCGGAGACAGGTGGCTTGCGAGATTTTGTTCG
>CBFHYI010000092.1:0-4494 GCA_965660025.1 uncultured Ilumatobacteraceae bacterium
ATAAGGAATCCGACGACAACTGCGATCACCGAAAGAACGATCGCAAGTCCGCCAGCTACCTGTGCAGGCTCGTTTCGAGGAACACGCCTCGGTACGCCACCGCTTGAGTCTCTCGAGTCGCTCATTTCGACATTCCCTCCGATGCATTGGTGCCGGTTCCTAGTCGTTCACGACGCCGGATCACTCGTTGGCGCTCGAGTCGACGAACAAGAAGTTCATCGTGTTCGAGAGCCTCCGGGAGTTCCAACAATTCGTTCAACTCACCATGGTACTCGTCAACTGAACACTGGAATCGCGCCCTAATTGCTCGTTCGCGGGTGTCGTCAAGCGTCCACCATGTGCGTTCGAACTCGAGTATGGCTCGCTGACGATCTGTGATCACCTCACAAGAATTACCGCTCAGAGGGTGCAGTTACAAGCACCATCTAAAAGCTTCTGGCCTTCGGCATGAATTATCCTCTCCAAACGTGTCTGACAAACCGTTCATCATCGGAGTCGCCGGAGGTACTTCATCTGGCAAAACCACGATCGCTGAGCGCCTTGTCGACTCAATGGGTGCCGATGAACTTGCTCTCGTCAAGCTTGACTCGTATTACATTTCACGGACCGAACAGCCAATGGAAGAACGGGCCGCAGCAAATTACGACCACCCTTCAGCATTCGATTGGGATCTGCTCAACGAGCACCTCAACGAACTGCTGAACTGGCGCCCAGCGCCTGTTCCGACGTACGACTACACCATCCACGACCGAACCGACATCGTTGATGTTGTCCAACCTGCCCGCATCGTCGTCGTCGAAGGAATTCTCGTGCTATGGAACACCGAACTGTGCAACCAGTTCGACCTCAAAGTGTTTGTCGACACCCCCGCTGACCTACGGTTCATCCGTCGTCTCGAACGCGATGTTGCCGAGCGCGGGAGAACTCGGGAGAGCATTATTTCGCAATATCTTGCAACCGTTCGACCAAGCCATGAGGACTTCATCGAGCCGAGTCGCGCCCATGCCGATGTCATCATTCCGGAAGGTGGGCTTAATCGGCCGGCGCTCGATGTATTGATGGCTCGCGTACGAGAAATCGTGAACTAAGCGACGCGCTCAGGGGGTGCTGGTGGTCACGCCTGGCAGCAGTTGATCGGCAAAGTCGTCGCCAAGGGCAACGATCACACCAGCGTCACCGAGCTCTGACGAACTGATCGGTGGCACTGCTGGCATCTCGACGAGTTGTATGACTCCCCCGAATGCCCGAACGAGAGACTCCGCGACCGCCAATGCTGCTTCGTCATCGATGTAATAAATCTTCGATGCCCCGAGTGCGCCTTCGGTGGAATTTGTTGGCGTACCCATATCGAAGCCCTCGGCGGCGAGGAGTTCTGACATTCGGCCGGCCGACCCGTTGATGCTGCTGGCGTTGGCCACGATGACCACCGCTCCGTCGGTGACAATTTCTGGAACTGCGGTTGTCGTTGTCTCCTCGACAGTTGTTGTCGTCACCGCTGGCGCAGCGGTCGTTTCAACCGATGCTTCCGTTGTTGTGGTGACGACCTCAGCGGCATCGTCACCTCCGCATGCCGCAATGACTGAGCCACAAATCGCAACAGCCACTACTGCTCGTGTGCGGAGCGCAACTCTGCTCGACACGTTGACCTTTTCAACCACCATCCCCTTACAGTACCGCGTCCAACGGGGTCGCCCGATTCGCGCAAACGAGAGCGAAGGAAAGAGAGATAATGTCCACTTCACCATGAGCACATCGATTCCTGTCATCGATCTTCAACAACCTGATGATGTCGTCACCTCATCCATCATCGAGGCGTACTCTCAGATCGGGTTTGCTCAAATCATCGGTCATGGTGTGACCCAACACACCATCGATGACGCATTCGATGCATCGGCACGTTTTCACGCTCTTGAACTCAACGAAAAGATGGCCATTGCGCTCGACCACAATCATCGCGGCTACATCGCCGATGGCACCGCCGTCGACCGTTCATCAGAGGTGGTGCCAGCGACCGCAGCAAATCGAAGCGAGTCGTTCATGATGATGCGAGAGGACGCTCCAGATTCTCGTGAGGTTGAGCTTCGCACCCCCCTTGCCGGCGCAAACCAGTGGCCTCACCTCGACAACTTCCGTGAACCGGTGACGAGATGTCACGACGCCATGCGAGACGTCGCATTGAGAGTTCTCAAGCGCATCGATCACGGGCTCGGTGCCGAGGGGGCGCTGGTCGATACGTTCTCGACTCCAACCACATGGTTCCGGCTTCTCCACTATCCGCCGGTGAGGGTTGATGCCCCCGGCGATGTTTTTGGTTCTGCGCCCCACACCGACTTTGGTGCGCTCACTCTCGTTGCTCAAGATTCCGCCGGTGGACTGCAGGTCGCTAAGGGTGGCGATGAGTGGATCGATGTTGAGCCCATCGATGGAGCGTTCGTGATGAATGCTGGTTCAATGCTGCATCGGTGGAGTAACGGTCGGTTGAGGGCGACGCCTCACCGGGTACGAAATCGTGGCAACAGCCACCGGTATTCGTGCGTCTTGTTTTGCGACCCGCACATGTTGACCGAAATTGCGCCGCTTCCTGCGTGCGTGGGTGGCGATGGGCCACTGTTTGAGCCGGTTGTCTTTACCGATGTCGTCGCGCACCATTTGGGAGCAATCTATGAGCAACATCAACACTGATGGGAATGGAGCCGGGTATCGGAATCGAACCGATGACCACATGATTACAAGTCAAGTGCTCTACCAACTGAGCTAACCCGGCGTAACAATTCATTGAATTGCTCTCGTAAGGCTAGAGGTCACCCCCCGTCACCGCTACTGGGCACAACGATTCACTTCGTCAAATGAGAGGCCTCAGATTTCTCGCCAGCCAACAAGCTGAGCATTCACGATGATGCGATAGGCGAGGCTTGTCGGTAAGAAGTTTTTTCGGCTGCACGCAATGAGCGAGATCGATGTGGTCGGTAGTGAGCGGGTGGCCGCCACAATTTCGTCTCGGTCATCTGATGTGAGGTGTCGTTCGACCACTGCGTAGGTGAAGACCCTTCCATCGGTGGTCGTGACCTCGACGGTGTCACCTGGGTTGAGTAAATGAAGATTTCGGAATGATCCGCCTGCAGTTGTTCGATGAGCGAATACTGCGACATTGGCGGCCTGCCCCATGTCTCCGGTGCCCGACCAATGCCACGTGTCGCCGGCGTCGGTGACTTCGTTCGAGTCACCGTCACGGACGGTGCTTTGGTGGCCAATCCTCGGAATTGTCAGCTGCCATTCGGGCCCAATCGATGGTGGTGTGGGGTTCGACGGTGCCGCCACAATCGGCTGGCGTGGTGTGCCAGTGAAGTAGCCGAAGTAATCGGCAAGCACATGGCAACCCTCATGCGCGTAGACGGAGAACCCTGACCCTTCGGTGATTCGCGTCACCACTTGGTTCGCAACAGTCATTCCGCGAGAGGTGTAGTTGACACTGGACGTTTCTGGATACACCGACGGCGACCAGCGATAGGTTCGAGCGGGCGCAACCGACAGGTAGCCCCATCCCAACACGTCGACTGCCGTCATATTCAACACGAGCGAGGACGCAGAAGTTGCAGACACCCCCGGTGCCGGTGCTTCAAGCATCCAGTTCTGCCACAGTCGTTGTGGCTCGGGTTTTCTGGTGTCAACGATGCGTTCGGGAGTGGCGGGCACAAATAAGCCATCTGATGACACTTCGCTTTCGTCACCCGTGAAGTAACCGAGCATGTCGACGATGACGTGTGCACCGCTGTACGTCCAGATCGTGAAACCTCGGTCGCCTCCAGCATCTCCTAGCCGCAGAACCGCCGAGGTTGCCCGTGTCTGATCTGCACCGTCGACGTTCACGTTCGACGAATCTGGTACCTCGGTCTGACCGAATGGGTAGCAGGTGAGGAATCCCCAACCCTCGGTGTCAGCGACGGTGAGATTGACCATGACCGCTATTGCGTCACGAGGCACTGTCTCTGGCATCGCAACGGAAATTGTTTCTCCTGCGACTGGTTTGCCTTCGCTGCGCTGTCGGGAATCGACGATGCGCGACGGCGTATCCCAGCCGACGTAGCGACCTGCGCGCACTGGCGTAGACGTCGGTACGAACACGCCGGCGACATCAACGATGAGTTCGCAATCGTCATCACTTTCAACTTCAACCGACCCGTCACTGCCGAGTTGAACGGTGACCGAATTCGCGACAACGTGGTTCTCACCCGCCATATTGAGGATTGAGACATCGGGTTTCGTCACCCCCGACGGATACGCCATCACAAAGTTGTTGCCCGCGTCATTGATTGCCGTGATTGTCAGCACTGCAGCAGTGGCGTCCATCGGTACACCTGATCTGCCGGTCACCTGCACGCGGATATGCCGACCCTTACTTGTCGCAGTGGTGACGTAAGGATACCGGCCGTTTGCCGCCTGCCGGGTATCAGCAAGCCGGAATTGACGATCTAACGCAACGAACGTGCTCGCTCC
>CBFHYI010000093.1:0-4417 GCA_965660025.1 uncultured Ilumatobacteraceae bacterium
CTCACCGAGTCACTTAAGACACTGCCGTTGGGGATGTCCGCAACTCACGAGGTTGCTGAGACCGACCGAGTACGACGAGCCCAAGAAGAATGACTACCCCTGCTATCCATCCCTGTGCCGACAGACGTTCACCAAGTACGACAAACGCGGCGAGTGCGGCTGTGAGCGGCTCGACCAGAGTGATCGAGACTGCCGTTGACGCAGGCAGTGTCCGCAGACCCCAGCCGTACAGCACGTAGGCGATGCCTGCCGTGAAGATGCCAAGGTGAAGCAGCATCATGATGCCACTCGGCGACCACACCCAACCGACATCACTGCTCGAGACGACTGAAGCGATAAGGAATGGGCCGAGTATGAATGCGGCGATGGCGAACTGGGAGGCGAGAGCCTCGGTTGACCCGACTCCTCGGGAAATCAGGGCGCTGGTGGTGTTCGCGTACACGGCGTAACCGAGCCCGGCAGCCATTGCTGACAACACCCCGAAGAGCGAGAGAGATATCACCGAAGAATCGTCTGCTCCGCCGGCAACTAGAACTGCCGCTCCAGCGAGCATGACTGCGGAGCCGGCGTACCACTTCATGGCCGGGTTTCTTCGGTGCAATGCAAGATCGATGAGGCCGGAGAACATCGGGCCACTTCCGAGCGCAATGACGGTTCCGACTGCAACGCCGCAGCGTTCCACACCAAAAAAGAACGCTGGCTGGTACAGGGCCGCACCGAATGCCCCACACAACACGAGGTTTCGATTCACTCCGATCAGTGCGGGCTGTAGTTGCTTCGACGGGCTGCACGCCCACAATGTCAACGCTCCGAGGGCAATTCGAATCGCTCCAACCGTCCACACGGACGTTCCATCGGGGCCGAGCGCTCGTGCGGTGCCTGTGGTGCCGAACAGTGCCGCTGCCGCAACAACTGCAAAGATGGCGCGGCCGGGCATGACGCCATTGTGGCATCGATTGGGCTCGAGCTGGCGCGTCAATGGCAAACTGTCGAGATGAGTTCCGAGTCGCTGCCGGCCGACGCCTTCGAAACGCTTCGCGCCATTGTCGAAGACCGGCGAACCAACATGCTGGTTGACCGCGATCGGGAGGTCTCAGAAGACATTGTGCGAGATCTTTGCGAGCTTGCAATGTGGGCGCCGAACCATAAACGTACGTGGCCTTGGAGGTTTGCAGCCTTTTCCGGTGACGGCCGGGTTCGACTTGGCGAGGCATGCGCTCACGATCTCATCGCCGGCGGATCTCATGATGAGTTCAAGATTCAGAAGGTTCGGTCGAAGTACACCCGAGTGCCTTGCGTGCTCGTCGTTGGATCAGCGCCCGATGATCATGCAACGTTTCATGATGAGAATCGTGATGCCGTGTCAGCGGGAATTCAAAATGCGTTGCTTGGGGCAACGTCGCTTGGGCTGGCCTCATTTTGGTCGACGGCGCCGGTCATCGATGGGGCTCATACTCTCGAGCTGTGTGGCTTCGAGTCGGGTACCCGGCTCATCGGAATGATTTATCTCGGTTGGCCAACTGGCGACACATTGCCCGGAATGCGACCCGACCTTGAGATCAACGTCATCTCTTCGTAGGGCGGGCCCACCTCATCAATCTGGCGACGCCCTGCGCATCGCCATTGACGTCAATTCAGAATCTGAAGTGTTTCTTCGGTGATGTCGCCAGCGATGATGCGGTAGCAGCGTGTTTCTGGTGACTCACGCTTCAACGACACGATGATGTAGTGCCAATTTGGATCTGGCGCTTGACCAACATCGGTTGGGCTTGGAAACGGCTCAGAGTGAGTGTGGCTGTGCACTACACCAATCACCTCGTTGTCGCGATCTTCGACTTCGCGCTCGATTCGAAGGTGATCTTTCGGGTCGATCGTGTACACCCGGGCTGATCCCGCAATGTTGATGCATGGGTGAAACTCGTCGACGACATCAGCATCTGAACCGATTGTGGGGCCTGAAATGAGACCGCATGCCTCGAGCGGGTACGCCTTCACCGCCTCATGGATGATGGCATCGAGAACGGCTCGCCGGATCTGAATCACAGCGACAACGCTAGTGGGTTCACACGGCTACAAGCTGATGCACCTCGAGCACTTGATGCTTGCCACCTGCCGAGTAGACGTCAGCGCGCACCGAACGTTGATCAGAGACGTCCCAGCCCATCATTTCGGCGAGGAGAGGTTCGATCACGCCCCAGGTGCCGTCGGCACCCGTCCAAAATAATCGACCGTCAGGAAGCGGCCCTCGTGCTCTAATCGTGACAACTCGACGCTGAGGCGCCATCTGCTGTCCGAGGCGTCGAGCGACCGCCTCGCGAAGGCGAAGTTCTGCTGCGAGGTCGCTGTCGTCGTGCAACGCGAATGCACTCGTTCCCAGCGATGACATGGTTGCCTGGTCACGAATGTGTTCGATCGGTGTCGACAACCTTCTGGCTGCTGATGGGTGACGCAATATGGCTGCCAACGGTTCTGCGTCGTGGTGAGATGAGGAATTGTTCATGTGCAACACGGTAAGGAAGGGGTGTAACAATCTCACGGGCGATCGTGATCTCGCAGTGCGGTCAGCCGCACTCGGTAACCTTCTATCACCATGGCTCCGCCCGGCACCAAGATCATCGCAAGTAACCGCCGAGCCCGGCATGACTATGCGATCTCAGACTCGATTGAGGCTGGTATCTCTTTGCTTGGGAGCGAGGTGAAAAGCCTTCGTGAGGCGCAGGTGCAGCTCAACGATGGCTTTGCGCGATTTCGCAATGGGGAGTTGTGGCTTGAGGGGGTTGCGATTGCGCCTTACGGGTTTGCTGTCGGATTCGGAGCCCACGAGCAAGACCGCCCCCGAAAACTCCTACTGCATCGAGCCGAGCTCAAACGCCTCAGCGACCAAGTCGACCGCGAACGCGTCTCAATCATTCCCCTTGCGATGTATTTCAAGAATGGTCGAGTCAAAGTTGAACTCGGCATTGGTAAGGGCCGAACGAAAGCCGATAAGCGGCAGTCGATCGCAGCGAAGGATGCCCAACGCGATATTGAACGCGAAATGGGCCGCCGTAACAAGTACAACCGTTAGCCAGTCGCCGCTATCCGCAAACGACTCAGGGAGGTGAACGCCTCAGCGAGGCGGTCGCCACATCCCCCACTGATGTGGACCCTGAGACCGGTCGTTCTCATCGTCGGTCATCAGGTCCCACTCGGTGCGAACCTCAAACCCATGCCGCCGGTAGTACGCAACATTTTCTTCGGTCTCGGTTTCGAGGTAACAACCGAGCCCCTCGGTGTCTGCAATCGCGAAGACTTCTCCCATGAGCGCTGCGCCATAACCGGTGCGCTGCCAATCGGGATGGGTTGCCAACATGTTGAGATACCAATGGGGTTCGGGGGGTGTATTCGCATCTGAGAACGTTCCGTACGCAATAAATCGGGAGAGCCGCCATGCCGGATCATTACGTGGTTCATCCTCAAATTCGGCTTCAGGTCGACCCGGGGGAGTCCACTTGGCAAACGCCACCCCATCACTTATGCACCAGGTGCTGTTCAGCGCCACTCCTCTGCCGATGACCCACCGAAACACTCCTTGGCCGTTCGCAAGGTAATCGTCTTCGTCAGGAAAGAACCAGCGCATCACCGGATCAGCATGAAATGCTCGCCAACCGGTGACTGCAAGTTGATTGATATCGGCGGAGGAAGCCTGTCGAATGCCGTCCATACTTGTCAGTCTCGCAGGCTCTCGTGGCCTGCGCGGTGTCCGGTTGTTGCACCGTTGTTGTAGGTTGATCGACAACATAACTACACGGGTACTTGTACCCAGTAGGTGCGTTCATACGGGGCTGACCGGTTTCGACGTCAGTATCGCTTGGGCGAATCTGCGACCCGAGTTGCTCAGACTCGAAAAACGGGGCAACCATAAGAATTGCCGATGAGCAGTTCGCTCTTGCCGCCTGATTCAGGTGAGTAAAGAGTCATCGTGACCAGAAATGGCGCACGGGGCCGGTCCGCCGCAGCCCGGCAACAGAAGCGGAGGATGACGACGAGAAAGACCGTTGACGGCGAGAAAGACCGCTGCCTCTCAGGAAAGACTGAGCGCTGATCGCAAGATCAATCGACCCGCCGACGAGCCGGCGTCAGGCTCTCAGACGGGAATGGTCGTAGCGGGTCCGTTCACGGGCTGATGGACGGGGGTTCGATTCCCCCCAGCTCCACTGTGGGGGACTTGTAGAAATACGAGTTTTCTCTTGTAGGACTCTGAGGTCAATGCCACGTGACTCGAGCCAGCGTGGTCGTTGTGCAGTAGTAGATATCTCGGTTACCGCCTGCAGTGAGGAACATTCCGTTTGCGATTCTCGACCCAATATCAACCCGGTCAATAAGGGTGCCGCTCGCAACATCGACAACCACTACGTCGTCACGACCATCGGGGGTG
>CBFHYI010000094.1:0-4373 GCA_965660025.1 uncultured Ilumatobacteraceae bacterium
CGAGAGCGGGAGGATTCGCAAGTGCAGCAACCGGAATTCGACCCACGAGGTGAGGGGCAAGCCACGCCATCACCTTGAGATCGGTACGAACGAGGCGAGCAACATCAGGTCGTTGCACCTTGATCACGACTTCAGTGCCGTCAAGCAGGGTCGCCCGGTGGACCTGGGCAATTGAGGCGGCTGCCAGTTCAGTCGAATCGATTGACTCGAACACCTCGTTAAGTGGTCGACCAAGGTCGCGTTCAATGGTGCGCTTCACCACATCGAAGTTCTCGGCGGGCACCTGGTCACGACATTTTTTAAACTCATCGACGAGTTCTCCGGGGAACAATCCGTCACCGGAAGAAATGATTTGAGCCAACTTGATATACGTCGCTCCGAGTGACTCGATTGCACTGCGAAGGCGACGTGAGAGATCGGCGCGCGATGCTTCTATGGAAGAGAAGCGTCGAAGGCGCTTACGCACCCACCAGTTTCCGACAGCCCATCCCATGCGGCCGACTACGACGAGCATTCGACCGACATTGGGAACTTTTCCAGGACGAGTCAGCTTTGGAACTTCAGCTTTTGCCTGATCACGAACAACATCGAGGCCTCGCGACCAGGCAATTGAGTCGGCGCTAAGGACCCAAGGTGCCGTCTCGGTGAAGGCGGCCCATTCGCAATCTGCCGGTAGAGCGTCGTGAGAAAGTTCGGGGGTTTGGTCGTCGGTGACGGGCACTCAAGTAATTCTGCCGACTGAGACGTCGCAGGTCATTTCGTGCTCAGAACTTTGTGATGTGTCTAAAACTTTGGCGCTCGACGTTCAAGAAACGCCGCAATGCCTTCTCGGTACTCATCGGTACCCATTGCTGCATCGAGAAGTTCCTTCGATTCGGCTACCGACGCCGCAGGGTCACCTCGCAATACGTCTTCGTGGAGTTGCCGTTTCGCGTGAGCAACTGCGTGAGGGCCGGTGGTGGCGGCAAGAAGATGTCCGTATGCCACCGCCGCGTCCAAGGTGGCTTCGCCGTCGGGAAGCACTTCGTTCCATAACCCCCAGGCGGCCGATTCAGCAACGGTCACGACCCGGCCCGAGAGCAAAAGGTCGGCGGCTCTGGTGGTGCCAATGAGCCGTGGAAGAGTCCACGACAAGCCGTATTCGGCAGGAAGACCGAGTTTGGGTGCCGCCGTCGTGATCTTTGCAGGAGCCGAGCCAAAGCGGAGGTCACAGAAACAGGCAAGAGCGAAACTCACCCCGGCTATCGATCCGTTAACCGCAGCAATAACCGGAAGCCGATAGCCAAACATCCACGAGAGATCCTCATCAAATTCTTGACGAAGTTGCCCCCCCGGACGAACAGCATCGTTCGCAAGGCCGGTGTCGTAAGAGCCGCGCTCGGCGTGGTCACCGAGGGCTTGCGAGTCTCCTCCGACTGAGAAGGCTGGCGGGGTTCCGGTGACCACCACCGCTCGAACATTGTCGAGGGTCTCGATGTGGCGCATCACGGCTAAGAATTCCCCGTGCATCGTGCCATTCCAAGCGTTCGCTCGATGAGGTCGATGCAGTTCAACGATGGCTAACGGTCCGTCGAATCGGTACCGAATCGCTCGCAGGTCATCCGAAGCAGGGAATTCTGTTGCGCTCATCCCCACAAGGCTCGCAGAACCGGATCAGCAAGTTCGGGTCGGCACACGATGAGGTCGGGAAGCCACGCATCTCGACCGTTGTAGATGATTGGCGAGCCATCGATTCTGCTGACGTGGAGTCCTGCTGCTTGAGCAACGGCAGCTGGCGCAGCGGAATCCCATTGATACATGCCACCATCGTGGACGTAGATGTCAGCGGTTCCAGTGATCACCGCCATCGTCTTCGCACCAGCCGAACCGAGTCGTAGAGCATCGCAGTCGAGTCCGCGGGCAACCCAGTGCGCAGATGGAGGCGCTTGGTTACGAGACGTGATCAAGATGGGACGCGGCCGAGTTATGTCGGGCACAACCGGTGCAGGGTCGATTGCGAATACCTGCCCGAGCGCCGGCAGCGAAACTGCTCCAGCAACGAAATGGTCGTCGTGCCACAGCGCAATATGAACGGCCCAATCAACTCGATCGCGCTCAGCAAATTCACGGGTCCCGTCGAGTGGGTCAATAATCCATACCCGTCCGCCGGAAAAGCGGCGCGGATCTTCGCGGCCCTCTTCAGACAGCACAGCATCATCAGGCCTCAGCGCCCGAAGTTCATTCATCAAGAAACTCTGAGCGGCATCATCTCCTGCATCCTTTACCGACCAATGGTTAAGGCCTTGGGCGAAGAGGTCGGCTCGGGTGCGCACGAGCAATTCGCCGGCCTCGACAGCAAGACGCGTCGCGAGTTCTTGATCGCCTTCAGCGGCGGCCATCGACATTATGCGAGTTTCTTGTACTTGATTCGTTGTGGCTGGTCTGAGCTCACGCCGAGTTCTTTGCGGCGGAACTCTTCATATTCAGAGAAGTTGCCTTCAAACCATCGAACTTGGCTGTCGCCCTCAAAAGCAAGAACATGAGTCGCAATGCGGTCGAGGAACCATCGGTCGTGAGAAATGACCACAGCACAGCCAGGGAATGACTCCAACCCCGTTTCGAGCGCGCGAAGTGTGTCGACATCAAGGTCGTTTGTTGGTTCGTCGAGGAGCAGAACATTGCCGCCCGACTTGAGAAGTTTCGCGAGATGCACTCGGTTTCGCTCACCACCAGACAGCTTTCCGACCGGCTTCTGCTGATCGGTGCCTTTGAAATTGAAACTTGCGACATAGGCACGTCCGTGAACTTCACGATTACCGACGATCACGTGATCATCGCCGCCGGTGATCTCTTCGTAGACCGTGCTTTCAGCATCAAGGTCATCACGGTTCTGATCGACGTAGCTCATCTGCACTGTTGATCCGATGGTGATGTCGCCATCATCAGCGGTTTCGAGGCCTGCAAGCATGCGGAACAACGTGGTCTTACCCGCACCGTTAGCACCGATGATGCCGACAATGCCCGCAGGAGGAAGCGAGAACGAAAGGTCTTCGATGAGCAGTCGATCACCGAACCCTTTTGAAAGACCCGAGACTTCAATCACGGTGTCGCCGAGACGTTGACCCGGCGGGATTGCGATCTCGAGGCGATTCGAGGTGTCGCGATCGGCTTCGGCCTCTGCATGCAGCTTTTCGTAAGCCGCAAGACGAGCCTTGCCTTTCGCCTGACGTGCTTTTGGTGCCATGCGCACCCAATCAAGTTCGCGCTCAAGGGTTCGACGGCGAGCCTCATTTGACTTCTCCTCCTGGGCAAGTCGAGCCTGTTTTTGCTCAAGCCAACTGGAGTAGTTCCCCTCGAACGGGATGCCGCGCCCCCGATCAAGTTCGAGAATCCACTGTGCGACATTGTCGAGGAAGTAGCGGTCGTGAGTGATTGCGACAACGGTGCCGCTGTAATCCTGCAAGAACCGCTCGAGCCAATAGACACTCTCGGCATCGAGGTGGTTTGTGGGCTCGTCGAGGAGCAACAGGTCAGGCCGGCTCAGCAACAGACGGCACAATGCGACACGTCGACGCTCACCACCAGACAGTGTGCTGATGTCGGCATCGTCGGGTGGGCAACGAAGCGCATCCATCGCGATCTCGACGTTTCGATCAAGGCTCCACGCATCAGCCGCAGCGATCTTGTCTTCGAGTTCAGCTTGCTCTTTGCCGATCTTGTCGTAGTCGGCGTCAGAGTCAGCCCATTTCGCCATCACCTCGTTGTAACGATCGATGAGCGACTGAACTTCGGCAACACCATCCATGACGTTGCCCCGGACATCTTTATTTGGGTCAAGTTCTGGTTCCTGAGCGAGGTAACCAACGGTGAACCCAGGAGTGAGTCGAGCTTCACCGGAGTAGCCATCATCAAGCCCCGCCATGATTTTCAACAGACTCGACTTACCCGAACCATTCGATCCGATAACGCCGATTTTTGCCCCGGGGTAGAACGACAGCGAGATGTTCTCTAGCACCGTCCGATCGGGCGGGTAGTGGCGGGCAAGTTTGTAACAGGTGTAAATGAACTCATGAGCCATGCGTTCTTGAGGCTAACGCCGTCGTTCAGAGCCACGCCGCTCGAAGCGACCTAGCCGGAAGTCACATCAGCAGTAGACGGGTTCGAGTGGCATATTTATGCCCGAGTAATACGATGTAGCTATGACACCTGATGTTGTCGATTTCACGGATCCAGGCGCTCCCGAGCGCTTCACTGAGAGCCTTCGAACCACGGGTTTCGCCGTCGTGACGAACCACCCGTTGCCGTCGGAACTTGTGCAAAGCCTCTACACCGAGTGGGAGGAATTCTTTACGAGCGGGGCAGCCGAGGCGTACACCGTCGGCCCCGACAATCAA
>CBFHYI010000095.1:0-4309 GCA_965660025.1 uncultured Ilumatobacteraceae bacterium
GGGCGGTGCGGCAGACTTTGGTCGTAATCAACTAGACAAACTCACCGACCGAGCCAAGGGCATCGGCGCAAAGGGCCTGGTGTGGCTGAAGGTAACCTCGGAGGGCTTCGACTCACCTGTGGCTAAGTTTCTCAGCGAGGAAGAGTCGGCTTCGGTGCGAACTGCGATGTCGGCGTCAGAGGGCGACCTCATCCTTATCGTGGCTGACGAGTGGGCGACGACGTGCGAAGTGCTCGGTACCCTCCGCAACGACCTGGGCCGCCCTCCTGTGCATGAGGGCCCGTACAGGTACGTGTGGATTGTCGAGTTTCCTCTCTTTGTGGGTGTCGACCCCGTGACGGGTACGCCTCGCCCAGGTCACCATCCGTTTACTCGTCCTCACCCAGATGACGTTGACCGTATTGAGTCTGATCCGCTGTCTGTACGTTCGATTGCCTACGACCTCGTCTTGAACGGTTGGGAATTGGGCTCTGGGTCGATCAGAATTCATGAACCAGAACTTCAACGCCGAGTGTTTTCTGCGCTCGGTATCACCGAGGAAGAGGCTGATAGCAAATTTGGCTTCTTCCTTCGCCCGTTCGATTATGGAGCGCCGCCCCATGGCGGGTTCGCATTTGGTCTCGATCGTCTGACGGCAATTCTCGCCGGTGAGGACAACATCAGAGAGGTCATTGCGTATCCAAAAACCCAGAGTGGCGCCGACCCAATGACAAAGTCGCCGCTTCCTGTTGACGGTGAAGTGCTCGGAGACCTCGGGCTTCGCGTCTTGCCCAAAGTCGACTGACTACTATCAGGTGCTGGAGACATAATGAACGAACAACAATTGCAACGAGTACGAAAAGATGACGGTTTCATCGCCGCTCTCGACCAAAGTGGTGGCAGTACGCCAAAGGCTCTCGGTTTGTATGGCATTGCCGATGGCTCATGGGCTGACGAGGAGGAAATGTTCGACCTCATGCATGCGATGAGATCTCGAATCATGATGTCATCAGCCTTTACCGGCGAGCGCGTGCTCGGTGCGATCTTGTTTGAAATGACGATGGACCGCTCAGTCGACGGTGTTCCCACTGCGAGTTATCTCTGGCAGCGGAAGAACGTGGTTCCCTTTCTGAAAGTCGATAAGGGCCTTGCTGACCAAGTTGACGGCGCCCAAGTGATGAAGCCGATGCCCGATCTTGATGCGCTTCTTGAACGAGCGGTGACGGCCGGCATCTTTGGCACGAAGATGAGGTCAGTGATTTCATCTGCCAATCCGGCCGGAGTTTCGGCAGTTGTTGCTCAACAGTTTGAGGTTGGGCATCAAATCCTCTCGGCCGGTCTTGTCCCGATCATTGAGCCAGAGGTTGACATTCACGCTCCCGATAAGGCCGAGGCCGAAGAGATGCTTCGAGATGCCATCTTGAACGAGTTGGCAACTGTTGATGCTGCTACGCCGGTGATGTTGAAGTTGACGTTGCCTGAGGTCGACGGGCTTTACGACGTATTTGTTAACCACGATTCGGTGGCCCGTGTGGTGGCTCTGTCGGGTGGCTATAGCCGTGAAGTTGCGAACGAACGCCTCTCACGAAACCGTGGGGTGATCGCCAGCTTCTCGCGTGCGTTGACGGAGGGCCTTGCTGCTGGTCAAACCGATGCAGAGTTTGATGCCATGCTCGACGGCTCGATCGAGGGTATCTACCAAGCCTCGCGAGGCTAGGCCGTTAACTCTGGCTATCGCATCGGACGGATCACTGTTCCCGTCAGCAGCTTCGGGGTGAAGAATGTCGACTTCGGCGGCATGAGGTCACCCCGCTCGGCAGTTCGGACGATTTCATCGAAGGGCACCGGCCTAATGAGAATTCCAGCCGATGCCGCTTGTGAAGTGACAGCGTCGACGACGTTACGGACTCCGTGTTGGTAAGTGAGGGTGTGTGAGACGTCGATGAATGCGTGTTCTAGCCGTGCTCCGTCGAGATCTCGGTCTCCAAGCTCAGCGGAGCCCTGAGGGACGTACAGTTCGACCGTGGCATCGGAGGTGACGAAACCGACCGCGGAGGCGTCGGCCATGGCCTGAAGGCACCGATCATCTGCTGGCACTGAACCAACATGGTCATACGAAGCCTCCAACGCTGCTCGAAGGTCATCGCTTGTAACGTCGCTGTACAACCGATGGATTGCGGCAATCGCAAGTTGCTCGGGACTCATCTCGTTTACGAACACCATGGTGGTTGATGCGGCGGTAGATAATTCAGCCTGATGGGTGTCGACGTGCTGTTTGTATTGGCGAGCCACTCCGTACCTGTGGTGTCCATCGGCGATGAGCACATCCGAGCCGGATACACATTTTTGAATGGCGGCAACTCGGTCGGGGTCGCTCACGCGTTCAAGTGTGTGAAGAACACCATCAATCTCGACAGAGCCGAATCTCTCTCCCGGCTCGGAGAGCAATTCACTGAGGCCAACTGCTCTGGACAAACCCCAGATCGGTGAAAGGTTCGCTTCGGTTGAGATGGTGAGGTCGAGTCGATCGGTGCTTGCCTTCGGGGTGGTGCGCTCATGGGGTAGCACTCCACCGCCTCCTTCAGGAACAACCTCAAGTGACCCGATGACGCCATCAATGGTGCGAGACACGCCGCTTTCATCAGTAAAGGTCATGCGGTAGATCGTGAACGAAGGCGCCTCGTCGGCGATGAGCACCTCAGATGAGATCCACTCAGTCATCTTCGTGGCAGCGACAGCGTAGGGATCGTCGCCATCGTCGAGAAGAGGAACGTCGATCCACGTCACATTTGAGGGGGACGATTCTCGAAGTTGCCGCACATCGTTCTCACTGAGAACGTCATAAGGGGGTGCAACCGATTCGGCGAAACGGCTGTGTTCGAATCGAAGTCCAACGAATGGCTCAAAGACTGGCATACCAAACTCTGCCACGTAATGAGCAAAAATTCTCCTTTCCGTGATACATAAGACAACGTGACATCGGTTCGTTACGTCGTTTGCGACCTCGATGGAGTCGTCTGGAACGGTGACTCCTTCATCGAGGGCTCAGTTAAGGCGATAACTCAAATGCAACGCGAGGGTGCGGCGGTCTGGTTCGTCACCAATAACTCAAACAAACCTCCCTCTCATTACGTTCAACGGTTGAGTGATGCTGGTGTTGATCAGGCACATCAGTTGCTGACAAGTGCCCAAGCCGCTGCAACGCTGATAGATAGCGGCGAGCGTGTTCTCATCTGTGCCGGTCCCGGCGTCGAAGAGGCCGTCAGCGAGGCCGGGGGAGCGCCGATCGCAAACACAGAAGACGCCGTTGGTGAGCGAATTGACGCGGTCATCGTCGGTCTGCACACCGAGTTTGACTACGGTCGGCTTGATCGAGCTGCTCGAGCGGTGCGCCGCGGTGCGCGACTCATCGGGACAAATTCGGATACGACGTTTCCAACTGGCTCTGGCGAAGCACCGGGTGGAGGTGCGATTCTTGCCGCCGTTGAGGCGGCGGCAGGGCGCAAGGCGCTACTTGCTGGAAAACCACATGCGGCCATGGCTGCTGCGGTTGCGGAACGCGTCGGTCCGAACTTCCTCCCAGAGAATGCCGTGATGATCGGGGACAGATACAGCACCGATGGTCGGTTCGCTGCTGAGCTTGGCTGTCGATTTATTGCCGTGTCGTCTGGGGTTGCGCCCGATGATGAAAATGTTGTCGTATGGAAACGGGTGGCATGTCTCGCTGATGCGGTTCCGTACGTGGTTGGTGATTGATAGTGGCGCAACAGCGTCGACGTTTAGACACCGAACTCGTTCGCAGGGGCCTGGTCGAGAGTCATACAGCCGCTGCCGAAGCGATATCTGCGGGGCTCGTGCGGGTTGGTGGGGCAGTTGCCGAGAAGGCGTCACGGTTGGTGGCTGCACATGAATCGCTGGCCATCGAAGGTCCGGCCGCCCGTTTCGTTGGACGTGGAGGCGAAAAACTTCAGGCCGCATTAGACGAGTGGCCCGAAGTGCTCGCGGCGATCGCCGGGCGACGGGCTATTGACTGCGGTTCATCAACCGGCGGCTTCACCGATTGCCTTTTGCAGCATGGGGCGAAAGCGGTAGTGGCGGTCGACGTTGGTCGCGGTCAACTTCATCAACGATTGCTTACCGATCATCGTGTGACCTCCAAAGAGCGCACCGACATTCGA
Source organism: uncultured Ilumatobacteraceae bacterium (assembly GCA_965660025.1). Classification (GTDB taxonomy): domain Bacteria; phylum Actinomycetota; class Acidimicrobiia; order Acidimicrobiales; family Ilumatobacteraceae; genus Casp-actino5. Next base: position 4,158 of record CBFHYI010000095.1, read on the forward strand.
CTGATCGATCCAGACGAGTTTGGTGGGCACTTCGACATTCTCGTTGCCGACCTTTCGTTTATTTCGCTGACAACCGTGGCCGAATCACTTCTTCGGCAATGCGTTGACGGTGCTCCACTGGTGTTGTTGGTGAAACCTCAGTTTGAAGTTGG
>CBFHYI010000096.1:0-3705 GCA_965660025.1 uncultured Ilumatobacteraceae bacterium
CGGGGAAGAGGCCGGCAAGGGTGACTCACTTCGTAAAGAAGCATTTGGTCTGTTAGACGAATCATCGGGGTTCAATTTCATCGGCAACGTTGAAGGCCGAGATGTCATGTCTGACGACTGTGACGTTGTGGTGACCGACGGGTTTACCGGAAATGTCGTATTGAAGACTCTTGAGGGAGCAATGCGCCAGGTGATGTCAGCCCTCACCGAAGCGGTGACCGCAAATGCCGAACTGGCTGAGCACGCAGCTGCGCTACTGCCTGAGATTTTTCCCCTGCAAACATCGCTGGAGGCAGAGACCTATGGCGGCGCAATGTTGCTTGGAACCAATGGTGTCTGCATCATCTCGCACGGTTCGTCGTCGCCGACGGCGATCAATAATGCGATCGGCGTTGCCCGTGACATGGTCGATGCAGACGTCGTTGGCTCGATTGCGGCAGCGATCCAACCGCATGATTGATCTCCCGCAACGTCGAGCAGGGGTACACTTCTGTTGTGGCTGAAGGACAATTGACCCGCGATGAAATTCTCGACACCGTCCGCGATCGACTCGCTGACATTCTCGAGACCGATCCATCTGGAATTGCCGAAGGCAATTCGTTTGTTGACGACCTCGAAGCCGACTCACTTGCTCTCATCGAACTTGTCGAGGCGCTTGAGGAGGCATTCGGCACGCGGATCGCTGATTTCCGTGTCGAGGATGAAGACCTCGAGGACCTGAAGACGGTTCGTGACGCCGTCGATTACGTGGCGTCCCGGGCTGGGCTCTGACATCAGGAGTCGGCGGTGAGCCGGCACTTCGAGCAACTTCAGCAGTCCATCGGATACGAGTTTTCTGATGCAGCACTGCTCCGCCGTGCATTGAGTCACCGCTCATGGATTGCAGAGAGTGACGACGAAGTTTCGAATGAGCGCCTTGAATTTCTCGGCGATGCGGTTCTTGGCTGGGTGGTTGCAGACCTCGTCTATTCCGAGTTCGAGGATTGGGATGAGGGCGTGCTCACCGATCTTCGTAAAAGTGTCGTCAATGCATCGGCACTGGCTGAGGTTGCAAGAGATATCGATCTCGGCGCCTACCTTCTGCTCGGTAACGGCGAAGACGCAGCTGGCGGACGCAACAAAGAGTCAATTCTTTCCGACGCTCTTGAGGCCGTCTTCGGTGCGGTTTACATCGACGCTGGCTCACAGCAGGCCTTCGATGTGGTGCGACGTCTTATCGCGCCTCGGCTTGTAGCCGCGCCATCACGCCTCGACCGGCTCGACCAGAAGTCGACCCTGCAGGAACTGCTTGCGTCACTCGGGCGACCGTCGCCGTCGTACACGATTACGTCTCAAGGGCCCGACCACGACAAAGAATTCACTGCAACGGTGGTGATCGACGGCGACGTCCTCGGGAGTGGAGTAGGGCGATCAAAGAAGTTGGCAGAACAGCAGGCAGCGGGCGAAGCAATCGATGCGCTTCACGCCTCGGATCATGCCTGAACTACCTGAAGTTGAAACAGTCCGCCGTGGCCTTGAGCGCGCCCTTGTCGGCCGTCGTTTTGATGAGGTGACGGTTGGCCGCGAAAGGGTCGCTCGTCGAACCTCTCGCAAGGAACTTCGAGACGGTCTCACCGGAGCACGAGTGGTTCGGGTTGATCGGCGAGGAAAGTACCTGTTGCTCGAACTCGATGCAGACTCGATTGCAATGGTGCATCTTCGTATGAGCGGTCAGGTCGTCGTCGATGAGGGTCGTACGGAGCCACCGCCGCATAGCCACGTCGTTGCAGACCTCGACGATGGGAAGCGAATGTTGTTCATCGACCCGCGAACGTTTGGGGAGGTCGTCGTTGCGTCGCTCAGTGAGGTCGAGATTCTCATTCCTGAACTGGGACGACTTGGGATCGATCCGTTGGTTGACGGCGTAACAATCGATGATGTCCTGTCGATGTGTCGCAACCGACGGCGGCGGGTGAAATCACTGCTCCTCGATCAGTCAGAGATCGCAGGCATCGGCAACATTTACGCCGACGAAATCTGCCACCGCTCAGGTATTCGCCCTGACCGCCAGGCGCACACCCTGTCGAGACGATCCTGCCGTCGACTTGCTGATTCGATCGTTGATGTCATCGAAGAAGCAGTCGACCTTGGGGGATCAACCCTTGCCGATGCGCAGTACGTGGGTGTCGATGGAGAACCCGGGTCATATCAAGATCGTCACAGGGTCTACGCCCGAACCGGTCAACGATGCATGACGTGTGGCCGAGGCATCATCCGCCGAATGATGATCGACCAGCGCGGCAGCCATTTCTGCCCGGTTTGTCAGCGTTGAATCACCACCTTTTGGTGTGCTCAGCCGAGTAGATTCATCTTGACGTGTTTCTTAAAAGTTTGACTCTCAAAGGCTTCAAATCGTTTGCCGATTCAACGACGATGGACCTCGAACCCGGGGTGACGGTCGTCGTCGGCCCGAACGGTTCCGGAAAGTCAAACGTCGTCGACGCAGTGGCGTGGGTGCTCGGCGCGCAGGCACCAAAAGCGGTGCGGAGTCAGAAGATGGACGACGTCATCTTTGCGGGAACAGCGAAGCGTTCTGCGCTTGGTCGCGCGGAAGTGAGTTTGACGCTCGATAACTCCGCAGGACTCCTTCCTCTGGAGTTCACCGAAGTCACGGTGACCCGCGTGTTGTTCAGGAACGGTGACAGCGAGTACTCGATCAACGGTGTGCCATGCCGGCTTCTCGACGTTCAAGAGTTGCTCTCCGATGCCGGTGTTGGTCGCCAGCAACATGTGATCGTGTCGCAGGGTCAGATCGATGCGGTCTTAAACGCGCGACCTGAAGATCGTCGGTCGATTATTGAAGAGGCAGCCGGGGTGCTCAAATATCGAAAGCGTCGCGAGAAAGCTCAACGGCGACTCGATGCCACCGAAGCCAACCTTGTCCGACTCCAAGACTTGTTGCGCGAGGTGCGTCGACAACTCAAACCCCTCGAGCGTCAAGCCCATGCGGCGCAACGACACGTTGAGCTGCAGGCCGAACTCGACACACTCCGCGTGTTCGTTGCTGGCCGTGAGATTGCCACGCAGCGAGCGAAGCTCGTCACGATCGAAAACGACCGCATACAAGCAAGTGAAGTTCAGAACACATCGAAAACCCGACTTGCGGAACTCGATACCTCGATCATGGGTATCGAGGCGCAACTTTCCGCCAGGGGAGCGAGCGATGTGCGCGATCGCCTCGGCAACGTCGAGCGCCTCATCGAACGCGCTGACGGTCTCCTCGGCATCATCGATGAGCGCCGCCGGTCGTTGGAACGTGATCGCTCCCAAGGTCTCGACGCTGATGTCATTGCAACCCTTGAAGCCGATGTTGCCGGGTTCCGCTCTGAACTCACAGAAGTTGAGGCCGGCCTCGCCGAGTTACAGCCGGAGGTTGCCGCACTTGAAGAAGAAGAACGGCAACTCGAAGCAGAACGCGAGGCCGCCGAGCATGGTGGCGTCGACCTAGGTTCGAAAGCCGCAACTGCAGCCGCTGAGGTGCGAGGTGAGCTTCGATCGGTGCGGTCGTCGCTAGAGCGCAGTCGCTCAGAACACGATCGGGCCGTTGAGCGAGTCGAACTTTCCCGTGGCCAACTTGTCGAACTGGTTGATGAAATCGATAGGTACCGAAACGAATGCGAGTCGGCCACCAACGCTGAGGAGCCACTCGTTCGCGAACACGCCACC
>CBFHYI010000097.1:0-3617 GCA_965660025.1 uncultured Ilumatobacteraceae bacterium
TTTCCTGCGAGCAGGCCAAGTGGCGTCATCGCGTCATAGCCCCACACTTCGGGCACCCAAACGGTGTCGACTCCAAGGCGTTCACATTCGATCACAAACTCGACATCGTCGGGTGACTGAATCAACGTGCTCACACCAACTCGCATAGGGTGAACGATAGATTACTTACAAAACCCGAAGAGAGGCGAGCCCATCATGAGTAAAGAACTTCGCTATTCCGAATCACCCTCGACCGAGGTCTCACGAACCATTCCGGCCTCGTCAGAAGTTCTCTGGGCACTGCTAAGCGATATCAACCTTCCAGCGCGCTTCTCCACCGAATTCAAAGGCGCAGAGTGGCTCGACGGTGCGTCGGCTCCGGCGGTGGGTGCACGGTTCCGAGGCACAAATGAACATCCCCATATTGGTAATTGGAGCAGCGAAAGCACATTTACCGTCTTCGAGCCGCAGCAGCACATCGAATGGCAAGTTGAAGGTGGCGGGGGCCCGGCTGCGACATGGGGTTTTCGCCTCGAGGCAACGACCGACGGCACCGTTGTCACCCAATACTGCTCGCTCGGCCCAGGCCGTAGTGGTCTCAACGACGCTATCGAAAACAGGCCTGACAAGGAACACAAGATCATCGCTTACCGGCTTGCGGAACACGCGGAGAACATGGAACGGAACCTTGAGGGCATTGCCGGCCTGATCTGAACACACAACCGCCTGCTCACAAAGTCGCTTCCCGCAGCTAACGAACATCAACAACCTCCGTCGCAGGAGAACGCTGCGATACGTAATGGCGCGCATGACTCGGCAAGACTGACAGCCGTAAGGGTTTTTGTCAGGAGGTTGTCATGTCAGAACATAACGAAGCACCGTCGCTCAAAGACGTCTTGCACGGAGTCGCTGATGCATTCGCTGGGGCGTCAACGGTTGCCTGCATCATTGCCGGGCATCGAACCGGCTTCTATCGAGCGATGGCGCACGGCAACCCAATGACATCTTCCGAACTCGCATCAGCGGCTGCGACGAATGAGCGCATGACCCGTGAGTGGCTCGACCAGCAAGCAGCTGCTGAACTCGTCATCTACGACGAGCCGAGCGATTCCTATGCGCTGCCATCGACTTCTGCAGCGGTGCTTGCCGACCCTGACTCACCGTTCTGGCTCGCTGGCGGACTCGTTGGTATTCAGGCCCTCTACTTAGATCTAGATAAGGGGATTGAGGTGATGAAGGGCGATGGAGCCTTTGGGTGGGGTGACCATCACCCGTACCTCTTTGAAGGTACCCAAGAACTGTTCCGACCTGCCTACGATCACCAACTCGTTCAACAATGGTTGCCACAGCGCGCTCATGGTGTTGAAGATCTCGAAACAGGCATCAAAGTCGCTGACATGGGTTGTGGCACCGGCTACTCAACACTCACTCTTGCTCGAGCTTTCCCGAACAGCACCTTCATCGGCTTCGATTTCCACCAACCTTCGATTGACGAAGCCCGTCGCAACGCCTCAGAAGCAGGCCTCACCAATGTCTCGTTCGAATTCGCAGCAGCAGACGCAATCTCGGGTCCATTCGACCTCATCTGCTTCTTTGATTGTCTGCACGACATGGGTGACCCCGTCGGCATTGCGAGCCACGCAATCAGCCAACTCTCACAGGGCGGGTCAATCGTCTTGGTCGAGCCATTCGCAATGCAGACGCGTACCGAAAACCACTACCCGCGCGCCTCGCTGCGTTACGCAATGAGTTTGTTTGGCTGTGTCCCGTGCTCGCTCGCACAACCCGGTGCTCGAGGGATGGGAAGCCAGGCTGGTGAGGTGGGCATGCGTGCCGTCTTCGCCGAGGCAGGTCTCGACGACTTCACCCGCATTGCAGAAAGCCCGAACAACATCGTGTACGAAGCACGCCCCGCATAAGCGGAACCGCAACACTTACGACCACGCCACATTCTCATGACGTCAACCACAACCCCGAATCACAACGTCGGGAGCGTGATGGCAAATGCCGCATTCCGCGGGGTGCTCGCAAGCAACATCATGGCCTCGATTGCGCTTGGCACTAGCCGCTTTGTGTTTGTGTGGCTTGTTGGTGAACTCACCGAGTGGAACCCCGCTACGGCAATTCTCGGAATCGTCATCGGTCTTCCTCCCTTATTGCTCTCCGCGTGGGCGGGTTCCCTCGCCGACCGGATGTCGGCGCGAACTCTCGGCGTTGCGCTATTCACAGCATCGACGGCGCTATTCACCATCTCAGCCGTCCTGTTGCACGCCGGATTGATGACCGTCCCAGTGGCGATGGCCTGCGGCCTCGTGACGGCAATTGCGCCAGCAATGCTCATGCCTCTTCTTCAGGCGCTCGTTCCGCGGGTCGTCGATGACTCAGTGCTCCTTCAAGCTGTTGCGTTACAAAACCTTGGAATGACCGGTTCATCAGTCGGGGGCATCTTTCTCGGCGGTGCCGTCATTCAAGCCTTCGGACTCGAAGCCGGGCTCTGGCTCCTCACCGCAGCATCGCTAGCGGGCATCATCATTCATCAACGCACCCCGATTCCGCCCCACAAGGCCTCGACGGCGCGCCAAGGAGCAATCCGAAGTGCCGCTGCGATCGCTTTTCGCACAGAGCCTCTTCGTTCGCTTTTAGCGTTGACGACGGTGCTGGGAGTCGTCATCACCGCCAGCACACTGCTGCTTCCCGAAATTGCTCGGGACGTACTTGGCACGCAATCGCTCGCGGCAAGCGCACTCAATGTCGCAATGAGTGTTGGCATGATCACGACCTCGATGCTCGTAGCCACCCGTTGGCAGCCGGCTCGACGTGGCAGGGCACTTGCTCTTGCTACCGGAAGCGCGATGGGGACCGGTCTCGTCGCTCTCGGTCTCTCACAGAACTACCTGCTCACGCTGTTTATCTGTGTCTGTTGGGGTCTCACCGGAGGCATCGCAATGACGATGATGCGAACCCTTATGCAAACCCACACACCACCCGAACTCATGGGCAGGGTGATGGGGCTTGCATCAACCGCTCAGAACGGGTCATTCCCTGTCGCTGCGGCAGTGCTGTTTGCGCTGGTCTCGGCCACGTCGGTTCCGACAGCAATGGTGATCACCGGTGTGTTGTGCTCGATGGCCGTGTGGTCAATCGTCTTCCGGCGCACCATTCGCGATCTCTAAGGCTCTGTGGCGGCGGGTTTTCGCGCCGTTCGTCGACGTCTCGCACGCGAACTAATGTCACTGGGTAACACACCATGAGGGAGGCTCATGTTCACAGTTACCGACACCTCGCTGTCAACACGATTCCCGATTTACACGCGGGCAAACGTAGGGGAAGTCTTTCCAGATCCTGTGGCTCCGGCCACTCGGTCACTGCTGCTGTTTGAATCAGAGCTCGGTTGGCGAGACGCGTACATCAGGATGGGAGCGTTCGAAGCGAACGAGTTCCCTGATGACGAATTCTGCATTCTCGGCGTCGCCGGTGGCTATTGCTATCTCAATGCGTCGGTGATGCGGGTCTTTGGCGAGCGCGCCCCTGGGCTCTCATGGCAAGCAATCGATGAACAGTTCTTTGGTGCCCAGCCCGGCATCCCCGACTACGTTCAACAACCCGGCGATGCACGACCCGACCTCACCGAACAGCTT
>CBFHYI010000098.1:0-3597 GCA_965660025.1 uncultured Ilumatobacteraceae bacterium
GATGAAATTGAACCCCGATGATTCGTCTAACAGTCCAAATGCTTCTTTACGAAGTGAGTCACCCTTGCCGGCCTCTTCCCCGATTGACAACAACCCGACCCGCGGATTCGCAATTCCGAGTCGGTGTTCGGCGAAGATGCTGCCCATCTGAGCAAACTGCACGAGCCAGTCGGCTTGAACTTCGGAGTTCGCGCCAGCATCGAGGAGCACCGTCGGAGTGCCGCCGGGTACAGGAATCATCGCAGCGATCGCCGGTCGACCAACTCCCCGAATACGCCCCATGCGAAGAAGCCCTGAGGCCATCGTGGCACCTGTATTTCCTGCGGACACCATTGCTGACGCAACGCCATCACGCACTGCCTCAGCGGCGCGCACCAGGGTGGAATCTTTTTTACGTCGGACCCCATGCGCCGGGTCGTCATCCATTTCGATGACCTCGGAGGCCTCGATGAGCGGCAATGAGCCGGTATCTACCCGGGATGGAAGGTCAGCGGGTCCGACGAGAGTGACTGGGATACCTGATTCGGCGGCGAGGAGAGCCCCTGCGACAATCGCGTCAGGAGCGTGGTCGCCGCCCATTGCATCGACGGCAACCGGGAGCATGTTGCGAGACTACTCAGGAGACGTCGACAACAACGCGATTCTTGTACCAGCCACACGACTGGCAAACCGTATGGGGTGTCTTTGCGCTGCCGCAGCGCGGGCATGTGCTACGAGCTGGAGCTGACAGCTTCCAGTTGCTCGCACGGCGACTGCGGGTCTTCGACTTTGAGGTTTTCTTCTTCGGAACGGCCACTTGACTTCTCCGTCACTCAGTTGGAGGAACAGACTCTTCTTTTCCTCGAGGGCGAGATGAGGTTATCGGGGAACCACCGGATAGCGGACGAGAGATTTAGTCGTCGAGTTGCAGGTCGTCGAGTGCAGCCCATCGTTCATCTCGAACCACGACCACGCATTCGCACGATGCTTCATTTCGATCAACACCACACACGTCGCAGATCCCCTTGCAATCATCACTGCACAGCACGCTCGTGGGGGTCTCGATCATCACCGTTTCCCGAATCGGTTCGACAAGATCGATCTGGTCACCTTCAATAAGTGAAAGGTCACCATCGACAAACGACAGCCGGTCTCGATCTCGGGCCGGCGCAAAACGTTCATGAAAATCGACGTTGCGGACTCCCGAAATCGCCTTCAGACATCGCCGACACTCACCACGCCACGGAATCGCGACAAGACCTGAAACCGCAACGTCATCGGTGGCGGCAACGGCGGTGACCCCAACAACGACATCTCCTGCAATCTCAGATTGTCCGGGCGCCAATTGGCAGCCGAGATCTTCTGCCGAGATTTCGTGTTCGATGGTGCGCTCGCTGCCCGGGTGGCGCAGCAATTCCACCATGTTGATTCGAAGCGCCCGTATCTGTGGCGATGACATCATCGCTCTCCTCGTTAACGGTCTTGGTCGAAGAATCCCGACTCGTCAGTCTCTAGCGCTGACTCGTCTGAAACTGCTGTCTCCACGCCGGTGATCGATAGCTTTTGGCGTCCGGTTGCAACAGCTCGTGTGAGACGTTCAAGAAGAATCTCAAAACTTGCGAGCCGCTGATCGAGAAAATCTTCGGTCTCGTTCTTCAATCGACGAGATTCCGATGATGCCGTCTCCATGATGTGACGAGCCCGAGCTTCGGCGGCGCGAACAACTTCGGTTCGCTGCACCATCCGTTCTGATTGCACGCGAGCCGCTTCGACAACTTCCGCTGCCTCCCGTCGAGTTCGAGCAATGAATTCATCACGTTCTCGAAGAAGGTGTCTCGCCTGGCGGAGCTCTTCAGGAAGTCTCGATAATGCCTCTGACAACAATTCGACCATTTCATCTCGGTCGACTCGGGGCGACGAACTTAATGGCATTGTCGGAGCGGTCACGATGATGTCGACCGCCCGCTTCAGCAACGTCTCTGCATCACCTAGATGCGGATCACGAGACACGTCGGCTTCGTAAGGTTGTTCGAATTCGGCGTCATCAACTCCTACGTCAATGCCCGGATCAACCTGATGAGGCATCCGATCATTCACCCATTCATCTTGACTCATGAGTTGACCTCTCCGTGTTTGGTTGAGAGAGCAGCAGACACCGCTGGCACCACCATGTGATTGATCGATACTCCTTGAGAGGAGATTTCTCGGATGAAGCGACTACTGATGTAGGCGAGATCTGGCCGACACGGAACGAAGACGGTCCGGATGCCGGTGAGCGCGACATTGTTGTGAGCCATCTGCTGTTCGATGTCGAAATCGTTCGTCGTGCGAAGACCTTTCACGATGATGTCAGCACCGGCAGCAGCGGCAGCTTGAACCGCAAGCCCGCTAAACGCACCGACGGTGACATTTTGACGGTCACCGACCGTCTGCTCGGCGAGTGCAACTCGCTCATCGGGGGTGAACAATCCCGAGGGCTTCGATGGGTTGTGCAACACACCAATGACGACTGCTCCAAACACCTCAAGCGCCTGATCGACAACGTCAAGGTGCCCGAGGTGCATCGGGTCAAAGCTTCCGGGGACGAACGCAATACTCATGGGTGAGACCAACCTAGTTGAGCGAAACGAGAGAACTGTGGCGCGTTAACCGGAGGCTCCGTCTTGACTGAGAATCGTTACCCAGGTGCGCCCGTATCGCCGGGCTTTCAGCGTGGTCCAGCCGCCGATCGGCTCAACCTCCCGGGAGCCCTCGGCTACGAGCAACGGGGCTGAAAGTACGAGCAGCACCGAATTCCAGTCAACGGCGTCATATGGCGGATCTGCGAGAACGATGTCAGCGTCGAGGCGTTGCAGGTGTAATTCGACTGGGCCCTGAATAATGGTGGTGACGGGGTTAAGGCCAAGGTTGGCGACGTTGTCGTTGAGCACTTGGAGGGCTGCCCGGTCATTTTCGATGAACGTGCAGTGGGCCGCTCCCCGTGATAGCGCCTCGATACCCATCGCTCCGCTGCCGGCGTAGAGGTCGGCGACGAGTGCCCCTTCGATGACTCCCATCGATCCGAGCGAGTTGAATACCGCTTCTCGAACGCGATCGGTGGTCGGACGGGTGTGGTTCCCTGTTGGGGCTTCAATCTTTCTGCCACCGAGGTGTCCCGAAACGACGCGCACAATCTCAGGCTACGTTTCGAATCCGCAATACTCGCGGTTATGAGTTCGGCCGAAGAACCCTTTGAGCCCTATCCGCAGATCGACTGCATCGACTGTGGGGGTCGTGCATTTCTTCTCACACATCCTCGAGAAGAGGGCCCGCGTTGGCTTCCGGGCGACATCGTTGCGTACCGATGCGAGGACTGTCTCGACCGCTGGGATCTCGTGCTTCCCGAGGATGAGGAATTCCCTGACTTCTAACGGATATACACCGTCACGATTTCGTGAGATAGTCACCTTCGCGTTCAGAAAGCAAGAGAGCGATCTCAGATCGCAGAACATCTGATCGAGCGAGCTCCGGATCGTCGTCAATGATTCGAAATGCAACCTCTCGAGCCTGCTCAATGAGTTCTCGGTCACGACGCAGCGACGCAAGTCGGAGATCACTGCGGCCCTTCTGCGCCGACGA
>CBFHYI010000099.1:0-3060 GCA_965660025.1 uncultured Ilumatobacteraceae bacterium
GCCGCAGACGATGACACAACCCCCCCCTTTTTTTTGCCAGACCTACACCCGAGTACCACCGCTGCTGACATTTGGTGGTGACTGCAATGTACTTTGTGACGTTCGTCACGTGCAAGACCTTGCACCTGATATTCGAGGTGCGTCATAGAGCGAACACGAGAGTGGAAATGCCGGTGATTGCGAGAAGCACCAGTACGACCGAACGAAACTGCTGTTGATCGATTTTGTTTGCCACATTTCGACCGGTGAGGGTCCCGATCAGCCAAGACGGCAGCGCAAACACGGCGAGGAGAAGGATGCGACTCGTGTATCGGCCATCGACGGCGAAGATTGTGCTTGTCACGACGGCGCTGACCGCAAAAATGACGGCAATGGTCGCACGAAACTGGTTTGGGGTGAGACGTCGACCCTGCAGTGCAAACACGAGTGGAGATCCATTTGTGCCAATCGACACGTTGAGAACACCAGACGCAAACGCAAATGAACTCTCGACAGCAGGGTGAGAGGTGTGGTTCTCTGAACGGAATAGCAACACAACAGTTGCGATGATGGTGCTCACGCCAAGAAAAATCCGCAGTGCTTGATCTGAAATGACGTTGACTATCCAGTAGCCCACGGGCATGCCCGCGACCGCCCATAGCGAAAACCGGATCGCGCTCGGCCAGTCGATGTGCTCTCGAAGAGCGAACGATTGTCGCAGCACGCTGGTGAGTCCGAGCAAAGCGATCAGCGACACCGCCTCTGTTACGGGCATGAAGAGGCTGATTGACGGTACGGCGAATAACGCAAAGCCGAAGCCGGCAATCATGTAGATGCCCGCCGCAATTCCAACGAAGACCACAACTGGAATGAATTCAGAGATCGCAGGCCATGTCACCGTTGTTGAGTTTGGCATGAACAACGGCGCAATCAATGGAGATGATACGCAGAAATCCCGCCCTCTGGACTGCGCCTTCTACACTCTCTTGCGTGCCAGTAGCGCATCCTCAATCGATCGAACAACTCACGGCGTTATTGCGCGATGAGCCAAAGACGGTCCTGCTAGCAGGAGGTACCGACCTGATGGTGGCGCTCAATCACGGCTCGCAACGCATAGGCCCAGACGAATTGGTTGTCAGCCTCAAAGAGATAGCCGAACTATCAATCATCGAAGTTGATCACGAGCAGAGGCTCTTGCGCATTGGAGCTGGTGTGAGTTGGGATGAGCTGCTCGGCGCACCGGTCGACGCACTGGCACCTTGCCTCACCCAAGCCTCAAGAACCGTAGGAAGCCACCAGATTCGAACTGCGGGAACAATTGGGGGAAATATTGCCACTGCGAGCCCGGCAGGTGACGGCGTATGCGCTCTCGTGGCCCTTGACGCAGTGGCAGTGCTGACATCGCCTGAGGGGCAGCGTCGTGTGGCGGTGGAACACGTTGCCACAGGACCGAAACGTTCGGTACTTGCAAATGATGAATTTATCGAAAGCATTGAGATGCCGATTGTCGATGGCTGGCAGGGTTACTCGAAGATTGGCACCCGCAACGCCATGGTCATTTCAGTAGCCGGTGTTGCAGTCGTGCTCAATGCGGACTCGACCTCGTGTCGCATTGCTCTTGGATCTGTTGGCCCCACCGTCATGCTGGCTGAGGACGCTTCAGCATTTGCAGGAGATTCCATCGACTGGTCGAACTTTGAGATTTCTACGGATTCGCTCGAACGCGTTGCAGAACTTGTTCGGCAGGCGGCATCGCCAATTGACGATCATCGGTCGACTGCTGCCTACCGAAGTCATTCGGTCGGCGTGCTAGCACGGCGACTCATCGAACGAGGGGTTCAAGAAATGAGGGGTTCCAGATGACGAATATTTATGACGAACGGCATTTTGAGCTCACCGTGAACGGGGAGCGGCGCCAAGTTGTTGATGTGTACCCCGGTGAGAGTTTGCTTACCGTGCTTCGAGACCGGCTCGGCCTCATTGGGGCCAAAGGCGCCTGCGAAGAGGGTGAGTGCGGTTCATGTTCAGTCCTTCTCGATGGCAACCTCGTGTGCTCTTGCCTGGTGCTCGCCGCGTCCGCAACCCAGTCGTCGGTGGTGACCGTTGAAGGGCTCGGTGGAGCGACGGACGTGCAAAACGCATTTGTTGAGTGCGGTGCCATCCAATGCGGGTTCTGCACTCCGGGTCTCATCATGGCCGCCACAAATCTCCTCGAACGCTCGTCAGAACCACAGACTGATGAAATCCGTGAAGCACTTGCAGGAAATCTCTGTCGTTGTACCGGGTATGGACGCATCGTTGAAGCAGTACAGACGGTAATTGCGCAACGTGGTCAAGGTGCGTTGTGAGCGATCTCGGTATTCGCGAATCGTCGGTGGCGGGTGGCCTCGGCCAATCGCCGCTGCGCCCAGATGGCATTGCGAAGTCTGAGGGTGCATACGAATTCTCTTCGGATCTCTCGGCCGACAACATGCTCATCGGTAAAACGCTTCGTTCGCCGCACCAGCATGCACGAATCGTTTCGATTAACACTGCGCCCGCGCTGGCAATTTCGGGTGTGCATCGAATCATCACAGCGGACGATGTGCCTGGGAAGCCGACCTATGGGCTCATTTCCTCTGATCAGCCCGTGTTCGCGGCAGATGTTGTTCGCTACATCGGCGAACCCATCGCAGCGGTTGTCGCAGATGACGAAGAGATCTGCGCTCGTGCGATAGATGCGATTGAAGTGACCTATGAGGTGCTACCAGCTCTCGCGGATGCCCGTCTCGCGAAAGATCCGAACACGCCCTCAATTCATCCCGATGGAAATGTCATCCGTGAACAGAACGTGGTCACCGGTGATCTCAGCGTTGTTGGCGATGTCATCGTTGAAGACCACTACTCGATAGGGATGCAAGATCAAGCATTTTTAGGCCTTGAATCCGCGCTGGCTATCCCGGACGAAGACGGGGCGGGCGTGGAATGTCACGTTGCGACCCAATGGCTCCATGAAGATCTCGGTCAGGTTGCTGCCTGTCTCGACTTGCCCGAATCAGCGGTTCGTCTCGTGCTCGGGGGAGTTGGAGGGGCTTTTGGCGG
>CBFHYI010000100.1:0-2776 GCA_965660025.1 uncultured Ilumatobacteraceae bacterium
TGGCCGAGTCTCGGAGTTGTTCGGTGATTGACGCCGCGTCAGCGGTAGTGAGTTCGGTGTACAGCGGTGCCATCGGGCTTTGGCTTGTCGTGTTTGCATAAAAGAACACGCCTGCTGCGATCGCTGCAACCATTGCGACACTGCCAGCTTTTTGAAGAGTTGAGAACCCTTCGGTGGCCGTGTTGAACTTGGACATCAATGTGCCGGCCATCAGATATTCATCCCCATGATCTGGTTGAAGGCGCTAATTGCCTTGTTGCGGACTGAAACGGTGACTTGCGTGGCGAGTTGCGCTTCGGTGGCTGCCACGACGTAGCTCGTTAATGATTCGAGGTCGCCGGTTGCTGCGGCTCCTGCGAAGCTGTCAGCGATCTGGTGTGACTCGTCGAGTGATTTGACGGCGTTTGAGATTTTGTCGGTGAACGATGCGTCGTCTTGGGTTTTCTGCGTCGCAGTTACTGGTGCTGCGCCTACCGACTGGGTGACTGCGGTGACGTTCACTTGCCGATCTCCAATGCTCGCTCGTATGACTCTCGGGCACGGTTCAACACGTTGCTATTCGCTTGAAATGAGCGTTGCGCAATGATGATGTCGGTCATCAGTTCTTCGAGGTTCATTGATGGCGCAACGACAAATCCGTCGTCGTTGGCGAGTGGGTGCGACGGGTCGTACACGAGTCGGCCGTCGGTTTCAGCGACTGCGGTGTCGACAACGTCGACGCCTGCAACACCTGCTTCAGGGTTGCGGGCCTGTACTTCAACGACGCGTTCTTGGAAGGGAACTTCGTCGGTCGCGGTGATCGTGTTGATGTTCGCGATGTTGTCGGCGATGGCGTCAAGCCAGGTTTGGTAGGCCTGCATGCCTGATCCGGCGATGGAAATGCCGTCAAATGTGATGGTCATCAGAAGTCCTCCGAGGCGGTACGAATTCGGCTGTAGCGATCGTTGAGCGCTCTGACGAGCATCTGTTGGCGCAGTGCGGTTTCGGTGAGCTGCACCATTTCTTTTCCAAGGTCGACGTTGTTACCGAATCCGTCAACTGGGTCGGCTGAGGTCACTGTTTCAGCTCGTGCGGTGGTGGGGTCGCCGTTCGCAATTGCGAGGCTGAGCTCGTCTTCGAATTCGACGCGCTGTGCAAGAAACCCGGGGGTTGAGGTGTTTGCGATGTTGTGCTCGAGGGCGGTGAAGCGTGTGTCGAGCAGCTGGAGCGCTGTTTGAAGTGTGATCGACGTGGAGTCGCTAACGATGGACATGGTTCCTTGAGTTGTGCTCAAGCCCGTCCTTGGACTGATCTGTGGATCTCTCCCTGACCCAGTGTTCAGTTTCGACCAGTTGTCCGTTTTGTGGTGGTGACATCTGCACTCATTTAGCGCGGATGTTTTATTTCGCAATCTCCTCGCAAGATCGCAAGGTTGCGGGCGTCAGGCGTCGACGCAGATGCGTGCCGTCGGCTGTCGGCGTGCTCGCCGTGGTCGCATCGTCTGGGGTGGTTCCAGGTTCGCGAGTTGTTCAGCGACTCGTGCTGCCGCAGCGTCAACACGTTGTTGCACCAAGACGAGGGCATCGCGGTCGTCTGCGGTGAATGTTGGATTGTTGAGCATCGGCAGATCGAGGGTTGGTTCGTGTTCGAGCTGGGTTGACCAGTCGAGCAGAATGTCAATGGTTTTCATCGGGTTCAGGCGGCCTGTTCTTGTGCAGCGGCGGCAAACATCGCGGAGATTTCTTCGGCGACTCGATGTGCATTCGCGGCGTGTTGAGTGCTTTTTTGAATGTTTGCTTCGACGAGTTCATCGGTGATGAATTGATAGAGAGAGTGAAGTTCGTTTCCGGCGGGGCACGTGTCAACGTCGAGCGCGGTCGAGAGTTCGTCAACGATTTGTTGTGCATGCACTAACAGTTCGTGTGCGGTAGCAGGGTTGTGTTCTTCGATGCTGGTGATGGCTTGCGCAATGTCAGATGTCATTCTTGCGGCGAGCATGACGACGATCTGGGTTTTCGATGCGGTTTGTGCGGCATGTTGCCGGTAGGCGCTAATTCCTCGGGCGGTGTTCATCAGTTACCACCAATCGGCCCGTAAGTCGGGAGGTTCGCAATTTGGCTTGCGAGCCAGTTGGATTGCTGCTGTAGTTCGCTTAACGCGGTTTCAAGCGAGGTGAAGGTGCGCCGATAGTTGGATTCGCGCTTGTCGAGGCGAATGTCCCAGGCGGCGATTTGGTCGTCGATGTCGCGAACTCGCTGTTCGACGGCGTCTTCTGAGGTTGAGAGGTAGCCACTAGTGAAGTTGGTTGCGGCTTCGAGTTCAGTTTCGAGGCGGCTGAACACAGTCTCTTGAGTGGAGTCGTCAGAGAAGAACAGGTCTTTGACTGCTTGCGGGTCGTCGTTGTAGGCGTCGATGAATTTCTGTTTGTCGAAACTGATGGTCCCTTCTCGGGAAATTTCAACCCCCGCGAATGATGCGGTTGACAGTGTTGACGAACCTACTTCGTTGAGCACGGCGCTGCGAAGGTTGTTTTCGCTGCGGCGAAGGACTGATGCGCTCGACAGCAACGATGACGAACTTCCATTTGTTTCGGTGAGGCTGTCGACTTTGTTGAGAGCTCCGATGAGGTCACCGAACATCGCAGCCATGTCATTTGCGAGGCCGTCGACGTCTTCGGTGACGCTTACAGTGACTGAGTCGGTTGAGGGTCCGGTGACAGTGATGTCGAGGCCAGGCATGACGTCATCGAAGGTGTTTGTGTTTGATGTGATGACGAGCGGGTTGTCACCGGACACGC
>CBFHYI010000101.1:0-2543 GCA_965660025.1 uncultured Ilumatobacteraceae bacterium
CCGAGCGGTCGCTACGCGGCCTGGGAAGACGAAGCCCGCACTCTGACATTTCTCGTCGAGACCGTCACCGTAACGACGTAACTCAAACGAACGAAGCACTCGCAGCAAGCGCAATCAATGCCAAGTTTCGAGCAACATGTCGCCAGCCAATCGGCTTCTTTGACATTGAGCCAAAGCAGGCGCATGTCGGCACATCATCTTTCCGCATGGCAACAACTATCCACGCGGTGAACGCCATGAGGAGCCCAGCGAGCACGAGGGGCATAACCGGCACCCATAACCGAACAGCGGTAAGTGCACCAACACCGACTTCTAGGTGTGGTATCGGGCTCAGCATCCAGCGAGGAACACCTGCGGATGCCGCATCGTCAGACCACGACGACCCGGCCACAAGCTTTGATGCTCCCGCCCAGACCACGACGACGCCAACGACAACAGCCGAACCCAAGCCAACAACGTCAGGCATGGCTGTCAGCATGGCACGGAATCGTCATCTCCATACCCTCGCGGGCAACGACAACCTCAATTCCTGCCTCTGCGCCGCGCCGCTGATATTCGGCTTCGATGGCATCCAGTTCATCGTCAGAACGCGAAGGGTCATGATGAAATAGCACCAGTGTTGACACACGTGCCGCGATCGCCAGCGACATTGCGTAATCGATTCGGCAGTGCCCCCAATGCTCGCGACCCGCATAATCGGCATCAACAAACTGCGCATCGTGAATGAGCACGTCTGCTGCTTCACAAAGATCAAGCACATCAGGAGCAAACCATTTAGGGTCAGCGGGCTCTTGGTGATCGCTCACATACACAAGCGAGCGATCGTCATAGGTCACCCGATACCCGAGGGTTGGGCCAATGTGCGGCACCTGTGCAGCCCGAACAGTAAACGAGCCGATCTCCCACTCTGACGGCGCCACATCGTGAATTGCAATCTGCGCACCAATGCTGTCAAGAGCCACCGGAAATACCGGTTGCGCAATGGCTGCCGCAAAGCAGTCGTGAGCCGAACGGCCATCATCTTGAACCGGCGCCCACACATTGATCTCGCAACCGTCACATTGGAGTTGTGGAAGAAACGGCAGACCTTGAATGTGATCCCAATGGAGGTGGCTCACCAGCACATTGAGACGTTGAACCGAGGCATCGAGAGTGGCTCCGAAGTAGCGAACGCCTGTGCCAAGATCGAAGATCAGCGGGTCTTCGCCGGGCGCGGCAACCGATACACAAGAGGTGTTACCCCCATAGCGTTGAACCTCCGGACTGTGACATGGAGTCGACCCCCGCACCCCGTGGAACACGATCGTTACGTCGTTGCCACCGATAGCGACACGTTAATTGCACTCTGTGTGCCTCACCACGAAATCAGCTCCGACATATGTCACACCCGAACCAGATGCGTTTACGGAAGTCGAATTGAGTCGCTGTCGAGGACGCAGAGCCCATCTTTCACAAGTCCATCGACCACTTCGCGTGCTTGAGCAGGGCTGCGATTCACGATGTCAGGCACGTCAGCGAGTTGCACCGCGCCCCGACCTAATCGCCTCAACAACAAACCTCGCGCCTGCCGGCGACTGCCTTCAAATCGCGCTTGCGGTCGCGAAACACCGGCGGATGACCGCGCGGGGTCGGCAACACCAGAGTCGCCCCTCCATTGGCAGATATCGCTCAGCGGACATTCATCACAATGGGCCCGACGAGAAGTGCATATCGTTCCTCCAAGGTCCATCATCGCTTGATTCCACAGCCAACTCTCGCCCGAGGGGACGAGAGCGTCGGCCAACGTCTGCGCCTCTGACACGGACAGCGATCTACCCCCCACTCGCGCCAGTACTCGACCAACGTTCGTGTCCAGCACGCCAACATCGTGTCCAAACGCGAATGCGAGAACAGCGCGCGCCGTGTACGGACCAATACCGGGCAGGGCCAGTAATGATTCGAGATCTTCAGGAAATTCACCCAACTCGACGATGGCTACCGCACACTGGTGTAAATTTCGAGCCCGGCGCGGGTACCCCATGCCTTGCCACAATTGCAAAACATCGCCGAGCGGGCTCGCAGCGCACGCAGACGGCGTCGGGAATCGTTCCATGAATACAGGCCATTTCTCTGCGACTCTGCCCACCTGAGTTTGTTGGCTCATGACCTCGCTGACAAGAACACCCCATGGGTCACGGGTCGTGCGCCATGGCAATTCTCGAATCGTGCTCGACGCCCACCCGAGCACCCGCTCAACGACCGCATCGTTGTTCACGATTCTTCATCATTGCCAGACGGCAGTAATTCGTCATCACCCGACACCGCTCGGGTCGGCTCATCATCGAACTCGGTTCTACGACGCAGAAGCGACCACCTTCGAGGGTGCTGAACTGAGGTCTCATGCGGCGGCCGAATGTACTTTCCGGTGCCATCGCGAGTCGGAAAGCGCAACTGAAAGTCGACTCTCGAAATGCCCCGCTTTGTCTCTTCTTCAGCGAGATCTCGCAATCGAATCAGTCGTTCACGACGCTCGATGCGCCACGGACCCACTCGCAATGAGGCGT
>CBFHYI010000102.1:0-1875 GCA_965660025.1 uncultured Ilumatobacteraceae bacterium
CCCACGGGCGATCGCTACGAACAATCAACTCGCCGGTCTGGCCAGGAGCCACCTCGCAGTCGTTGTCGTCGACCACTCGGGCCTCGATGCCTGGTCGCACTTTGCCGCACAGCCCAGGGATGTTTGGGTGGAGGTCTGACATGAGCGGCGAGGAGACCTCGGTCATGTTGAAGGTGGTGAGGGCATCGAGGTTGTAGCGCTTGGTGACGCGCATTGCCTCTTCAGTCCACGGCACGATGACGGTTGTGCGCAGCGAGTGGTCTTGCTCTCCCTCGAACTCGGGCAGGTTGAGAAGAAATGGCACCATGGCGGCGAGCAAACACACTGCCGTGATGTGGTGTTCGTTGACGGTTGACCAGAACTCGTCGGTTCGGAAGTGGGTGTCAACCACACACGATCCGCCGGTGGCGAGAGCGATATTGATGAACACCGTGCCGCCCACATGGAACAGGGGCAGGTTGACCAAGGTGCGGTCGTCGCCGTTGAAGCGGGGATGCGCCTCGGTTCCCATCGAGTATCCCTGTAGATACGAGGAGAGTACGGCCTTTGAAGGCCCGGTCGTACCTGACGTGAAGATGATGTATTGCGTATCCCACGGGTTGACAGCGTCAGGCATTTCGGTCAACCCAGTCGATGGTGTCAGCGTTGATGCCGGGTGGGTGGTGAGCCCTGAAACGTCGATGGCG
The DNA here is from genome assembly GCA_965660025.1 of uncultured Ilumatobacteraceae bacterium. Taxonomy (GTDB): domain Bacteria; phylum Actinomycetota; class Acidimicrobiia; order Acidimicrobiales; family Ilumatobacteraceae; genus Casp-actino5. The sequence goes on from CBFHYI010000102.1 coordinate 687, forward strand.
TCAACGTTGTTGGTTCCGACGATCACGATGTCGGTGAGCGTTGCGGTGTCGACGTCGTTGAGTCGCGTTGCGAGATCGGCGTGGGAGATGATGAGACGAGCGTCGGAGATTCGAACCTGGTGCTCGAGGATGCCACCTTTGTACGCAGTGTTGAGGGGGACATACACCGCCCCGAGGTAGTTGAGGCCAAACCAGGTGAGCAGAGCGTCGGGCCCGTTGGGCTGCCACGAGAGCACGTGGTCGCCTTTGGTGATTCCGAGGTCTGCGAGCGCTTTGGCAGTTCGGCGGGTGTGCTCGAGTGTCTCACTCCAAGTCCATGTTGGCCCGTTCTTAAAGATGAGTGCGACGTCGTCGGGCTTCACTTTGGCCCAACGTTCGAGCAGGTCGCCGAGAACGCACTCGTCCCGAGCGGGAATACGGTGATCGAACATTGCGGCATCATCCAACATCAGAACCCCCTTCTGAGATGTTGATGTGACCCTACCTGCCGGCGAGTTCGAGGCTTCGATTGCAACTTGCGGCACATCGTCACCTACGGTCGGCGTATGGCTCTTGACGCACTTCCCGCCGAGTTCATCGGCACCCTTACCGCAAGCACCCAGGAGGTCGACCGACCCGTTGTTTCTCGTGGCCCGTTCGGCACCAAGGTTGTCGCCACGGTCACCGGCGGCACGTTTGTTGGGCCGAAGATCAACGCGTCGCTCCTCCCCGGTGTAGCTGCGGGAGACTGGGTCACCATGCTTGGCGACGGCGGTTTCTCTCTTGATGTTCGTCTCTCGTTCCGTACCGATGATGGCGCCGACATTTATGTGACATACACCGGTTTTGCGAAGCCCAACGGCGACGGCACAAGCAGCATTCGCACCGCCCCGCGCTTCGAAACCGGTGACGAGCGTTACGCATGGCTCAACGGCCTGTTCTGCGTCGCAATTGGTACCACTACCGGTGAAGGCGTGCGGTACGAGGTCTACGCCATCTGATCGATTGCGGTGAAATATGAGGCGGGCGTCGAGACGCCCGTCCGGATGTTGAACAGTCGGTAATCGCAAATCTTGTGAGTGTTTGACGGGAGGACGTGCGGTCTTGCCTTTAATCACTTAGGGTGAAGAGGTGAGTGCTGAAACATCATTGCTCCGTGAGCTCGACTCAGATGTTGAGCGGCTCTTAGAGCGCCACCTCGAATGGGCCA
>CBFHYI010000103.1:0-1840 GCA_965660025.1 uncultured Ilumatobacteraceae bacterium
GAAGAGGTGAGTACTGAAACATCATTGCTCCGTGAGCTCGACTCAGATGTTGAGCGGCTCTTAGAGCGCCATCTCGAATGGGCCAAAGAGTGGTTCCCTCACGAGTATGTGCCGTATGAACGTGGCCGCGAGCACAGCACTGTTGACTGGCAAGAAGAAGACGCTGATCTTGGTGGAGCAGAAATCGATGGAGCTGTTCGCTCGTCTTTGATCGTCAATCTGCTTACCGAAGACAATCTTCCGTACTACTTCAGGACTGTCGAGGGCACTCTCGGTAAGGATGGTGCATGGGGTGAATGGGTTCGCCGTTGGACTGCGGAAGAAGGACGGCACTCTATGGCAATTTACGGCTATCTCATGACCACACGAGCGGTCGACCCGGTTGCACTTGAACGTGACCGAATGGCTCAGGTCACATCAGGGAAAATTCCCGAGCCTGAATCGGTATGCGACGCGCTCGTCTACCTTGCGCTGCAAGAACTTGCCACCCGTATTGCGCATCGCGCGACCGGCGTAATGATCGGTGATCCCGTTGGACATGAAGTGATGGCACGGGTCGCTGCTGACGAAAATCTGCACCACTTGTTTTACCGTGACCTTGCAGCCGCAGCGTTCAAAGTCGCTCCCGATCAGATGATGTCAGCGGTATTGCGTCAAGTCACAGGTTTCGAGATGCCAGGGGTTGGCATTCGAAATTTCGCTGCACACGCCAGGCGTATAGCTTCAGCCGGCATTTATGATTTGTCCGTTCACCACAAGCAGATACTTGTTCCCGTGGTGCTGCATCAGTGGGCAGTCGAGAAAATGTCGGGTCTCGGCGAGGTGGGCAACAAGGCTCGGGAGGCGCTGATGGTGCGGCTGGACAAGAGCGCTCGAGTGGCGGATCGCTTGCTCGAACGCCGCGCGTTCACTGTTGGGCCGGCAGCTATTTAGGGCGCGAAACGAGCGCCCCGAGCGATGTCCATTTGCTCTCTTCGACACCTGCACCGGCTTCACAAAGCCAGCCTGAGATGCCAACGGTGACCGTCTAGCGATGTTGATGGGCTACGGTCAACTTCATGGCGCATTCATCGATCACGACAGAAAAGATCAACAACGTCCTATGTGTTTCCGTTGACGACGGGAAGGCGAATGCCTTTTCCATTTCGCTACTGGAAGCGCTCGGTGAAGAGATCACGCGAGCGGAGGCTGAGGCTGATATTGGTGCCGTGGTGCTTGCGGGTAACGCCAAAATTTTTGTTGCGGGTTTCGATCTAGATGTCATCAATTCAGGGGATCCGAAAGCGATTACCGGTTTGGTGTCAGCGGGCGGGTCGTTCATTCGACAGGTGTACGGTGCCTCGGTGCCAGTGGTAGCGGCGTCCACCGGTCATGCCGTCGCCGCAGGGGCATTGCTGTTGCTGGGCTGTGACTATCGGGTGGGGGTCGACGGTCCAGTGAAGATTGGGTTGAACGAGGTCGCGATTGCATTGACTCTCCCTGAGTGGGCGATGGTCATCGCAAGGGAACGACTATCGAAGCGTCACCTTCAGGTGTCGGTAGCGAACGCGAAACTGTTTGACGGCGCGGGCGCAAGAGACGCTGGATTCTTAGATGAAGTCACTTCGGCAGATCAGGTTGTCGCTCGGGCGATTGAGGTGGCGCAGGGTTTTGCGGAGCAACTTGATGCGAAGGCATATGTGTCAACGGTGCGGGCGTTGCGAGGTGATGTGCTCAGTCAGATGGATGCAGCAGTTGTTGCTGAGCGTGCCGCTGTCGGTCTCGGATCGCGCCCGTTAATCAGAAGACTGAGGACGCACGCCAAACAACGTGGCCGTCATCGTTGCGATGAGCCGATCGG
>CBFHYI010000104.1:0-1817 GCA_965660025.1 uncultured Ilumatobacteraceae bacterium
CGGCGACGGAATGATGCAGCAGCGAGCGCGGCGCTCACGATGACTGCATAGATGACGAGGTTCACCCAGGAATCAACAAAGATTTCAGGCCCGTTCGTGGCATCGAATCCGGTTATTGAGCGAAGCGCAACGATCGTGGGTGCGATCGCAGCGACCAACAGAATGACAGCGAGATATACCGGTAGTGATCCGTTCTGAACAACACGAGTAAAGCGTTTCGCGTTCTTGAGGGCGCCGGTGACGAGAGCCCAGAACGAGCGGTCAGCAGTCGGAAGCATCGAGATCGGGCGGTGAAATGCATCCTGGAATTTCTCAACCGTGTTCCGTGCAGCGACGAGCACCACACCTGATGCAATGACGACAACCGACAGCCAGAACGCAATGTTGAAACCTGCCCACAATTTGACCGGCGACGGATGGCTTTCCGGGTGCAGCGCAAGAGTGGCGGCGTGCACGACGTCATCGACGAGTACCGGAGCAAGACCGGCGACGAGGGAGAAGATGGCGAGGACAAATCCTGGGGTTGCGAACAGTCGTGTCGGCGGGTTGTGTTCGGAGACCGTGACCATCGGGTGTTCGTCATCGGCGCTTTCGTGTTCGGCACAGCGTCCGAGCAAACCGATAACGAACCGGGCCGAGTAGGCAAATGTGAGCACTGAACCGCTAACGATTGCTGCGGTCACGAGCGAGTTGCCTGTGAACGCTCCCTTGGCGGTGTAGAGGAGAGCTTTTTCTTTTGCGATGAATCCGAGCAGCGGAGGCAGGCCTGCCATTGAGGCTGCACCGAGAATTGCGGTGAGATAGATCGGCCACCATCGACGGTCGACACCGACGATGCGTCGGATATCTCGGGTATGAAGTTGATGGTCGACCACGCCAACGACCATGAAGAGAGCGGCTTTAAAGGCTCCGTGAGCGAGTAGCACGACGACGAGGGCTTGGGTGAGCGAGTACGTGCCAGCACCTGCGAGCATCATCATGAAGCCGAGTTGGCTCACCGTTCCGTACGCCAAGAGCACTTTGAGATCGACCTGGCGTAGCGCTCGCCAGCCGCCAAACACCATGGTCGTTGCACCAAAAATGAAGACTGTGGGTCGCCAGCCGTCGACGCTGTAGGTGACGGGTGCGAGTCGTGCAACGAGGAACACCCCAGCTTTCACCATCGTGGCGGCGTGAAGGTAGGTGCTGATCGGTGTCGGAGCGACCATTGCTCCCGGAAGCCAGCTTGAGAAGGGCCACTGGGCCGACTTGGTGAATGCGCCGAGGAGTATGAGAACGACTGCCCCAAAGCCGATAGGGGAAACGTCGGTGGAGGCGAAGGCCGAGGCGAGTTCGCTGAATCTATAGGTACCTGCCGACTGTCCGAGTGCGACCAGGCCGGCCAGCATTGCGAGTCCACCGGCACCGGTGATCAAGATGGCTGACGTTGCTGCGTCGCGAGCCCGAGGGTTGGTGTCGTCATTGCCTATTAGGAGGTATGACGTAACGGAGGTGAGCTCCCAAAAGACAAAGAGGGCGAGCAAATGGTCGCTGACGACGACGCCGGTCATCGCGCCCGAGAACATCACGAGAAGACCACTGAGGCGTCCGAGGCCTGGTTTGTCTGGCCCGAAGTAGGCAACGGCATATACGCAGACCGCGACCCCGATGACAGAGATAAGGGCGAGCATGACAGCGGCGAACGCGTCGACGCGAAGGTCGAATGTGAGTCCGAGAGTTGGAGCCCAATTGATGCGTTGAGCGATCGCGCCTCCCTCGCCGCTGTTGACGATGGTGCCCAGGTTTGAGAACAGCCAGATGGCGGTTGCGGCGGGGCC
>CBFHYI010000105.1:0-1564 GCA_965660025.1 uncultured Ilumatobacteraceae bacterium
GTTGCCCGGCAACCATCGTCATCGGGTCACGGGCGTAGACGTTCGCAATACCTGTTGCAACGACGATGCGCTCGGTAGCACTCAACAAGATGCCGGCATGAGCGAAAGGGTCACGACCAACCGCTTCTGCAAGCCAGAGCGACCCATAACCAAGTGCTTCGGCTTCTTGGATTGCCTCTTGGGCCTGAGGTGAAGGCAGCGAGTCGATGCCGCCATACCAAAGTCCGATTCTCCCCATGTTTTCTTGTGGTCGTGCCATGTCATTGAGTCTGACCGATCGGTTTCCCGAATATGCGATCGAACGCTGCTGCGATCTGTGATCACCGTGCTTCGATACCGAGAACACACGTCGCATCTGCGACGATCAATCTCTGAGCGAGAACACATTTTCCTCACCGACAACCGAGTCAGGTGCGTCAAACCGGGTACTCACGCTGGCCACCCTGCCGCTGTATCTCGGCGGTTTTCTCGGGCCGTTCGGCACGATGATGGTGATCTCGATCTACCCTGAACTGCGGGAGAGCTTCAACGCCTCAACTCAAGCGGTGAACTGGGCGTTCAGCGGGTACATGATTCCGTTTGCACTGCTCCTCACCGTGTCGGGAACCATCGGCGAGCGATTTGGTCGACGTCGAGTGATTCGCGCCACTTTCATCACCTATGCGCTGTCATCGGTGCTTTGCGTATTCGCTCCGACACTCACGGTGTTCGTTATCGGTCGCCTGTTGCAAGGCGCGGCGAATGCGTTCATCACGCCGCTACTCATCGCTGGCCTAAGTGAAGTCATCGACCCATCTCGTCTCGGACGTGCCGTTGGTGTGTACACAGGTTTTCAGGCAATTGGAGGTGCAGCGGCACCATTCGCCGGTGGCGTTGCAGCAGCGTTTAACTGGCGAATCGCATTCGCCGTCATCGCCGTTGTTGGCCTCGTACTCGCAACACAACCTCCACAAGGCGAACCACGTCCGGCAGCGGCAGCACCACCGATTAAGCCTCTCCTCAAACCTCGAATGATCTTGCTATGGGTAGCTGCGCTCACCGCCGCCGCAGGCCCAGTCGGTTTGCCGATGATCGTCGGCCTCTATCTGCGTGATGAACTCTTCATTTCGTCGACCGCCACCGGTTTCATTCTGTTATTTGGTGGAATAAGTGGAGCGATCGCAGGACCAATTTTCGGTCAACTGCTCGACAACTGGGGGGCACGGCGATCGTCGCTTGCCGCTTGCCTCTCATCGCTGGCATTTTCGCTTCCACTTGGGTTCATTACCGGAGCATGGCTATTTGCAGTGGCGTGGACCATCGTCGGCGCACTCGTCGGGTTCATAGTCGTCATCTTGCAGAATCTCGCCGCAATCGCAGTTCCCGACAACCGTGGTGGCGCGCTGTCATCGGTGCTGTGCTTCCGCTTCGTCGGCCATGGTCTCGGCCCGTTGCTGTGGGTGCCGATGTTCGCGTGGAACCCGTCATGGACGTTCATGATCGCGTCAGGCCTAGGGCTCATTACTCTCGCTTCGTTTGTGTCATCGGCACAGTTGATGCAACAACAACCGGCAGCTGAGTAATT
>CBFHYI010000106.1:0-1132 GCA_965660025.1 uncultured Ilumatobacteraceae bacterium
TGGCCTGCACGACATTCGCCAAGGCCTGGGCATGACCTTCAGCCGATGCCACCATGTCGTTCCAGATTCCGTAGCGAGCTGAAAGTCGCGCAGTGATACCGGGCTCATTGATCGGGGTGAACCACTTCGGTGAGTCATAACGCTCGAGAAAGGCCGCAACGTAGGAAACGAAGCCGTCGACCCAGTCGGAGTCAATAAACCCTGAGTAGTGATCGGGTAATCCGAAGTGCAGAAACTCGACGATTGGCTCAAGCCCTGCGTCATCGCATGCGCTGAACGCCCTGTCCCAAAGAGACCAGTCGTACACCCCCGGCCGTGGCTCAGCCAGCCTCCATGGAGTTCCGTAGCGGACGATGTCAACGCCGAGGCCAGCAATTGCGGCGAGGTCGTCTTCCATGTGTTGGTCGTGGCCAGATTGAGCGAACTGGTCCTGCCTGAGACGCTCGCCTTGACGCATCACAATCGGGTCAGAACCCTCCTCGCCAATCGACCACACAAAGTCAGGGAAATCAGAGATGCTGGCCACAGACGAAGAGTAGCGACCAGCGGAAGTTGGGCGGCTCTTGTGGCTGATCGAGCGTGCACACCTTGCCCTTTTGTGAGAGGGAGCACGACTAGCACTCGTTATTGTCTCACCAGTACAACTAGTCGATGCCCAGTGCTGAAACAGAACCTCCATTGCTCATCGCGCAAGAGGTCGGCCACACGATCGGAGACGACGGCGCAACGCTTCCAACGGTGGTGATTGATGTATCAGAGCACCCCGAGATTGCCGACCTTCCGCGGGTTCATGCGATCGACGGAATTGGTGATGTCGCAACTGCTGCGGTGAAAACGGGCGATGTTGTCGTGCTTGGAGTTCGACTCTCTCGACCGGTCACGGCAGCGTTCGCAGTCGTGTTCGATCTCAGGCTTCACAAAGAGTTTCTGCTTGACGTTGCCGAGGCTCGAAGCCTCACGTTCGCAACAACCATTCCGGAGCGCGCAGAAAATGACCGTCCGCTCTGGCTAGCCGTCGACATCGATGAGGATGCACTTCGAGCCGTCATCATTGACCCGTAGCGCCGCCTAACGACGTTAGAGAGCGGTGAATACTCTCTCCGCGCACGTCTCAATGATGGCATTGAGCTCG